>DASSHA010000121.1:0-6616 GCA_035693145.1 Candidatus Limnocylindrales bacterium | reverse complement strand
CCGCGACCATGTCGTCGATGCTCGCGCGGGCCGTGAGGAGGATCACCGGCAGTGTTCGCGTCGCCCGATTTGCACGAAGTCGCCGCGTGACCTCGAGGCCGTCGAGCCGGGGCAGCCCGACGTCGAGGACGACCACGTCGGGTTCGTGCTCGACGACTGACCGCAGGGCCGCCTCGCCATCGGTGGCTGCGACGATGTCGAACCCCTCACGCTCGAGGAGCGTCGTGAGGAGGAGCCGGATCGAAGCGTCGTCCTCCACGACGAGGATCCGGGCGGAACCGCGCTCGATCATGGAGTCGGGCTTCGATCGGCCGGCGGAACGACGGTGAGCGCCAACGCAATCTGGCTCATCCTCGGAGCGTGTCGCCAGAGGTGCTGCCCCGCCATGGTTCATACGTCCCATGGCGTAGGAGAAAGTCGTAGTTGATCGGACGCCGGTGGCCCTCGTACGTGACGGCGTACGTGATCGCTCACGCTCCTCGTGCTCGCCGCGGCGCCCGTACCCGGGACCCGCGCGATCCAATCAGGCAAGTCCACCGTCGTGAGCCTGACCGTTCACGGCACCGGCGCGCTCACCGGCCAAGGCGCTGCCGATCCGGATGAGCAGGCGCCCGAACGACCCGCGCAGGCCGGGACGGCCACCCACCGAGCCCCGCCGATCGCGTCCGGAAGACAGGCGCAGCAGCCGCTCGGCCGCCGCGTCGGCCGCCTGTTGCGTGTTTCGTGCTTGCACGACGACGAGCGCGTCCTGCGGTCCGATCGGCCAGCGTTCCATGTCGATCCACCCGTTCCTGGCCGTTGGCACGATCCTGTCCGTCGCCGGCCGCAGCTTTCCTACGCGACGATCGGGCCATCAGATTGGCCACGACCACGCGCGTCGAATCGATGGCCGCCGCGGTTACGATCTCGAACGTGACCCTGCTGCTCGTCGGGCTCGGCGGCTTCCTCGGCGCCGCGACCCGCTACCTCGTCGACGGCTGGGTGTCGGCTGCGACGGGCGGGACGTTTCCGTGGGGAACGCTAGCCATCAACCTCAGCGGGAGCTTCATCCTCGGCGTCCTGTTCGGCATCGCCACCGAGCGGGCGATCCTCCCCGCCGACGTTCGGCCAGCAGTCATGATCGGGTTCATCGGCGCATACACGACGTTCTCGACGTGGATGCTCGAGAGCGCGCGGCTGATCGAGGACGGGGCGCTCGCCGCAGCGTTGCTCAATGTCGGCGGATCCGTTGTCCTCGGCATCGTCGCCGTATTCCTCGGGCTCGCCGTCGGGAGGGTCGCGTGAAGATCGAAGGGCAGGGACTCCTCGTCAGGATCTACATCGGCGAGAGCGACCAGTGGCACGGTCAGCCGCTCTACCAGGCGATCGTCCGGTTCCTGCGCGAGCGCGGGATCGCCGGTGCCACCGTCCTTCGCGGGATCGAGGGTTTCGGCGCCAAGGCGCACCTCCATACGACGCGTCTGCTCCAGCTGTCGCAGGACCTCCCGGTGCTCGTCGAAGTCGTCGACCAGGAGGACCGACTCCGCGCGGTCCTACCCGAGCTGGACGGGATGGTGGCCGACGGGCTCATCACGCTCGAGAAGGTCGAGGTCATCGCCTACCGCGCCGGAGCGACCTCCTGATCCTCGCCCGCGGACCCTAGCGCGTCTCCCGCGAGGCGGACGAGGTCGAGGGCGATCCCGTCAACAGGTCCTCGAAGGGGGTCGGGTCGGCGAACGGATCCAGCGGCACGCTGCGCTCTTCCGCGGCGACGGCCCGCGCCATCTCGGCTGCGGCGCGTTCGATCCTGTCGACGAGCGCACCGACGATCGGGTCGTCGGCGCCGCCCCAGTCCTCCGTCGCCGCGTAGACCGCGGTCGGGACGACCGCGGCATCGAGGTAGGCGAAGAGCGGTCGGAAGGCATGCTCGAGCGCAAGCGAGTGTCGCGGGCTGCCGCCCGTCGCCGCGATGAGGACGGGCTTCTCGGCGAGGCCGTCGCGATCGAGGACGTCGAAGAACATCTTGAACAGGCCGTTGTACGAGGCGCTGAAGATCGGGCTCACCGCGATCAGCCCGTCGGCGGCGACGACAGCGTCGATTGCGCCACGCAGCGCGGGGACCGGGAAGCCGGTGAGGAGGTTGTCCGTCAGCTCGTGGGCCAGGTCGCGCAGCTCGAGCGTCGTCGTGGCGGGCGCGAGCCCGACCGACCGGAGGCGGAGCTCGACGGCGCTCCCGAGCCGGTCCGCGAGCAACCGCGTCGACGATGGGGTCCCGATCCCGGCCGATACGACGACGATGGTTCGGTCGGCCATCTCGTCAGGCCGTCGTCGCTGCCGGCAGCGTGGGTGAGCCGGGAGATGCGGGCTCGCGCGGGGCCCTCCCGGCCGCGGCCTTCAGACGCGCATGGGTCGGCGCGTCCGGGACACCGGGCCGACGGGCGGCCTCGAACTCGCGGCGGAGGACCGGCACGACGAGCTCGCCGAGCATGTCGATCTGCTCGAGCACGGTGTCGAGCGGCAGGCCGGCGTGGTCCACGAGGAAGAGCTGCCGCTGGTAGTCGCCGACGAACTCGCGGAAGCCGAGCGTCCGGTCGATGACCTGCTGCGGGCTGCCGACCGTCAGCGGCGTCTGCTCCATGTACGCCTCGAGCGACGGGCCGCCCCCGTAGACCGGCGCGTGGTCGAAGTACGGCCGGAACTCGCGGATCGCATCCTGGCTGTTCGGACGCATGAACACCTGGCCCCCGAGGCCGACGATGGCATGGTCCGCCGGGCCGTGACCGTAGTGCTCGTAGCGGCGCCGGTAGAGCTCGACCATCCGCTGGACATGCTCCTTCGGCCAGAAGATGTTGTTGTGGAAGAAGCCGTCACCGTAGTAGGCCGCCTGCTCGGCGATCTCGGGCGTGCGGATGGAACCGTGCCAGACGAACGGCGGGATGCCGTCGAGCGGGCGGGGGACGGACGTGAAGCCCGTCAACGGCGTCCGGAAGCGGCCCTGCCAGTCGACGACGTCCTCGTGCCAGAGGCGATGAAGCAGCGCGTAGTTCTCGATCGCGAGCGGCACGCCGTTGCGAATGTCCTGGCCGAACCACGGGTAGACGGGGCCCGTGTTGCCGCGACCGAGCATGAGGTCGACGCGACCGTCCGCCAGGTGCTGGAGGACCGCGAAGTCCTCGGCGATCTTGACCGGGTCGCTCGTCGTGATCAGCGTCGTCGCCGTTGACAGGATGATCCGTCGAGTCTTCGCGGCGACGAACCCGAGCATCGTCGTCGGTGACGAGGCGACGAACGGCGGGTTGTGGTGCTCGCCCGAGGCGAAGACGTCCAACCCGGCGGCCTCCGTTCGGAGAGCGATGGCAACCATCGACTCGATCCGCTCGTGCTCGGAAACCGTCCGACCCGTGTTCGGATCCGTCGTCACGTCGCTGACCGAAAAGATGCCGAACTGCACCGCGAAGCTCCTGCGTTCGTGCCCGCTCGAGGAGATCACCGCCGGCGGTTCGGGCGGCTCGAAGCAGCGTCCGTCCGATCGAGAATACGTTACACGTCCGGTGATTGCGGCGGCAACGACCTGCGAGCTCTTGATCGGATGGCGCAACGGTAGGATCGGACCCGCGCCGAGGTGGCGGAACCGGCAGACGCGGCCGACTTAAAATCGGCTGCCCGAAAGGGCGTCAGGGTTCGAACCCCTGCCTCGGCACCACACGACCTCCGCGCTCCGCTCAGCGGCACGAGCCTGGCGGCGCGGGTGGTCTGGTGCGGTCGTCGGTGGTCCGGACCGCTCGTGGTGCTGGCCGACAACGGGCCATCGCGGGCATACCTAGGTGGGTACGACCGTGAGGGTGTTCGGCACGCGCGCCCCGCGATAGCGTCCGCCGTGGCCTCGGGGACCGCCCCGACTGCGCCTCCACGAACCCGCACACCCGTCGCGAGGCGGGGCCGCAAAGCCGAGGGACTCGAGCGATCGAGTCGGCCGGGCTGCCGAACGGAGACGATGCCCAATGTCGTTCTGGGATGGAACCCGCTGGGTTGACGAGCGCCCGACAGTCGCGGTTCGACGACCGGGCACCGTCGTCGCGCGACTGACCACCGTCGCGGTCGCCGTGATCACCGCGGCCGCCGTCTTTCTCCCGCTCGTCCCGTTCGCGGCGACACACGCCGCAGGGCCCACCCTGACGCTGACTCCCGCGTCCGCGCCGGCAGGCGCGACGGTTCGAGTCGCCGGCGACCAGTTCCCGGAGCGGGCGCGCGTCCAGCTGACCTGGGACGGGTCGTCCGTCGGCATGCCCTCCGCTTCTGCGAACCGGCACGGTATCTTCGCAACGAGCTTCATCGTTCCGAAGACCGCCGCCGGTGCCCACACGCTGGCCGCGATCTCACAGCCGACGACCAGGAAGGGGACCAAGACCACGTTCGCGGCAATCGTCCTCGCGACCGCCAGCTTCACGGTCGCGACCGGCGCGGCACCGTCGCCGTCGCCCACACCAACAACGCCTCCCACGCCGGGACCCACCGCAGCTCCGAGCCAAACCTCCACGCCCGCACCTACCGTCGCCCCGACCTCGAGCCGCACGCCGGCACCGACGGCGGCTCTGCTGTCGATCAGTGCGATCGGCGTGACGGGGATCGGCCAGTCGACCGCGACCATCACGTGGACCGTGAGCGCGGCTGCGACCGGCCAGGTGCGCTACGGCACGACGACGAGCTACGGCTCGGTCTCGTCGCCCGAGACCTCGTTCAACTACTCGACGCACGTGCAGGGGCTGAGCGGACTGTCCGCGGGGACGGTCTACCACTTCGCGGTCACCTCGACGGACGCCGCGGGTCACACCGCGACGAGCACCGACAGGACGTTCCAGACCCTGACATCGACGGCGACAGCGGCGCCCTCGGCGACCCCCGCACCGACGGCCGCCCCGACCAGCACACCCGCGCCGACGGCGGCCCCGTCGACGACGGGGGTCGTCTGCGACGCGACCTTCGGCGCGCCGACGGGTTCCGACCAGTCGAGCGCCATCAGCTCGTTCCTCGCGTCGAACACCGGCCGCCGGGTTTGCTTCGCGACGAACGCGGTCTACGACGTCGAGGCACGGATCACGCTTTCGGGCTGGAGCGGGACGATCTACGGTCGCGGCGCGACGTTCCGGCGAGCATCGAACTCGGCCGCCTACGAGCAGCTGCGCTTCGTCCAGGGACGCGACATCGTCGTCGACGGGCTGAACGTCACCGGGCCGGCAACGCTGTACGACATCCAGACGCGGGTGTACGGGAGCGGCGATCAGGAGGACGAGCATGCGTTCGGCCTGGAGTCGGTCTCCGGCTTCACCCTCCGGAACGCAACCCTGACGGGGCAATGGGGTGATGGCGTGTACGTCCGCTCCGTCAACTCGAGCACGAACAACTCGCCGTCGGCGAACGTCGTCCTCAGCAACGTCCGGATGACGACGATCGGGCGGAACTGCGTGAGCGTCATCAGCGCACAGGCGATGTCGGTGAACGGCGTCCGCTGCAGCAATGTCAGCCTGCACGGCTTCGACGCCGAGCCGAACCGGTCGACCGACATCGTCAACCAGATCACGATCACGGGATCCGACTGGCGGACGTTCGATGCCGGTCACACGCCGTCCGGTGTCGGCTATGCCATCGTCCTGACGCCCGGCTACGCGAACACGCTGCCGGCGAACATCACCATCACGAACAACACCATGGACGTCGCCCGGGTGCGGGTCGACGGCTACGACTCGAGCAACACCGCGAGCAACGTGACCCTGACGGGCAACCGGCCGTCGTCGTCCGGGACGGCGTGGCTGACCCATGTCCGCGGCTACACCTTCGCCGACAACGGCCTCATGTCGGCGAGCCTCACCGACACGAGGTAGCCACCGGCGTCCCGGCTGCCGCGGCCGCGCCGGCCCGGCAGCCGGGCGTCAGCCCGTCGGGTGCGTGCCCTGGCCCGCGTCGTGTCGCGGGCATCCCGCGTGGCTTCCACCCGGCCTGTCGCCTCGCTTGTCGTGACGGGAAGTGCTTCGCTTCTCGCCGTGGTCTCGCTCTCCGCCCGTGCCGACGTGTGCCGGGCCGTGACCTCGCCCGCGTCCTCTGTGGCCACGATGCTCCCCCGAGTCCCGGGCGGCCTGAGACCCGCTGGAGCGAGCGACCGTCGCGACCACCGTGGCTGCAGTCGGCTGTGGCCGCCTCGATGAGGCAGCCGACGTGGGAGTGGGCGGCGCGGATGTCGGCCCGAGCGCCAGGTTGTCGACCAGGGGTTCGGGATGGCCGTCGGCCGCGAGCCGCACGGGTCGCGCCCTGCCGCCCGGAACGGCCGTGGACGCGACGAGCGTCGCGACGGGCAGGCCGCCCGGCCGGCCATCCCCGAATGCCGCTCGAAGGCGGGCCGCGAGATCCATCGGTCGCGGGCGCGCAAGCGGGTCGACGGCGAGCGCCGCCGCGAGGAGTGTGTTCACCGCCACGGGAACGCCGGCGATCGGTGGCGGTCCGCCGCGCTCTGCGGACACGCGAGGCGCGGTCTCCGGGAGCGGGTAGGGGAGCCGGCGAGCGAGGAGCTCGTAGGTGACCGCGCCGAGGCCGAACGTGTCGGTGGCCGGCGTGACGGCCGATCCGGCGACCTGTTCAGGGGCGG
>DASSHA010000120.1:0-24325 GCA_035693145.1 Candidatus Limnocylindrales bacterium | reverse complement strand
AGCTGCAGCCCGCGCGGAAGGGTGAACAGGTCGACGTCGCGGATGTAGATGAGTGGCTTGAGCAGGTCCGTCCAGCTCGCCTTGAGCTCGAAGATGAAGACGACGATGAGTGCCGGGAGCGTCAGGGGCACGGCGATCTTCCGCCACATCGTGAAGTAGTTCGCACCGTCGACACGGGCCGCCTCGAAGACCTCGCGCGGCAGCCCGAGGAAGAACTGGCGGAGCAGGAAGATGTAGAACGCGGAGCCGAACAGGTTCATCGCCCAGAGCGGCGTGAGCGTGTTCAAACCCAGTGGCGGAGCGACCTCGCCGACGGTCTTCCAGATGAGGAACTGCGGGACCATCATCACCGCCCCGGGCAGCATCATCGAGGCGAGCACGAGCCCGAACAGGATGCTCCGGAACGGGAACCGGAAGTACGCGAAGGCGAACGCGACGAGGGCCGAGCTGACCGTCACCGCGCCCGCGGCGAGGACCGACACCGTCGCGCTGTTGATCAACCAGTGGAAGACGGGCGCCCGCTGCCAGATGTCCGCGTAGTTTCCCCACTGGACCGGGTCCGGGATGAGCTGGTTGTTGAAGACGGTCTGGCGGGTCTTGAGCGACGCCGAGACGAGCCAGATGAACGGGTAGAGGAACAGGACGGAGGCGGCGATGAGCCCGATCAGGAAGAGGACTCGTGAGACCGTGAGGGCCGGGCGGCCGTGCTGCTCCTCCGCGCGCGCACCGGCGATCGGCGGGGCGACGGCTCGTCCGACGGCGTCCTGGCTCGTCGCCATCACTCGTTCTCGTAGTAGACCCAGCGCCTGCTGAGTCGGATCTGGATGAACGTGATGATCATGATGATGATGAACAGCAGCCACGCGAGCGCCGATGCGTAGCCCATCCGGAAGTTCGTGAACGCCTCGTTGAACAGGTAGACGACGTAGAAGAGCGCCGAGCGATCGCCCGCCGTCGCGTTCGATCGGCCGAAGTACATCGTGTAGACCTGATCGAAGGTCTGGAGCGACGCGATCGTGTTCACGATCAGGGTGAAGAAGAGCGCGCCGCTGATCATCGGGACGGTGATGTTGCGGAACTGCTGCCAGGCGTTCGCGCCGTCGACGCGCGCCGCCTCGTAGAGGTCGAGGGGCACGTTTCGGAGCGCCGCGAAGTAGATGATGACCGTGCTGCCGAGGCTCCACAGGCTCATCAGGACGAGGCCCGGCTTGATCCATTCCGGATCGGTCGTCCAGTTCGGTCCATCGATCCCGAACACGCCGAGGAACGCGTTGATGAGGCCGACCTGCCCGTTGAGGAGGAGCAGCCAGAGCGCCCCGATGGCGACGGTCGGCGTGATCGTCGGCAGGTAGAAGACCGTTCGGAAGAAGCCCGATGCCCGGCCGACGCGCAGGAGCATGAGCGCGAGGAGGAGCGCGAAGCCCATCGCCAGCGGGACGTGGAGGACCGTGAAGAACGCGGTGTTGGCGAGCGCCAGCCCGACCCGCGGGTCGGCGAGGAGTCGCTCGTAGTTCACGGTCCCGACGAAATCGAAGCTTGGTCGCAGCCCGAGGTTCGTGAACGAGAAGACGAGGCTCGCGATCATCGGTCCCGCCGTGAAGATGACAAAGCCGATGATCCACGGCAGGAGGAACAGGACGGCCCATCGGGTCTCTTCGCGCCGGAGATCCGTCGAAAGCTGCCGGAAGCGGCCCGGGGACGGAGCGGTCGCTGCGGTCACCGACGGACCTCGCCTAGGAACGCTGCATCGCCGCTGTCACTCGAGGATTGCGTGGTCAGCTGCCCCCGTTGTCGAGCGCCTCCTGCGCGGTCGCGTCGGCGTCCTTGAGCGCCTGTGCCGGATCCGCGCCCTCGTTCAGGACCCGGTTCACGGCATCACGCCACGCCTTCTCGAAGTCGGTCGCGCCGCCGGTCGCCGGCATCGCGAACGCCTGGTCGGAGACGGAGATGGTCGTCTTCACCGCCTCGGCGAACTGCGGCATGTCCGACAGGTCGACGATCTGGTTGAAGATCGTGTCGTCGGCCGCCTTGTTGCCCGTGAACGTGCCGGTGAACGGCTTCTTGTCCGCCTTCCGCTGGTCGGCACGCATCTGGGCGACCTTCGTCCAGGTATCCGTCGCGGTCATCGTCGCGGCCATGGCGCAGGCCGCATCGACGTTCTTCGCGCCTGCCGGGACCGACCACGTCAGGCCCGTGGCCATCGTCACCGGCTGGCCATCCTTCGTCATCGGCGCCTTGACCGTGATGTCGACGTCGGGCGACGTGCCGGCCAGGACGTTCAGGAAGAACTGCTCGATGGGGAACCCGCCGAGGACGTCCTTGGCGATCGGGTTGCCGGCGCCGAAGAAGTCGGCGCTGAGGGCGTCTCGCGCTGCGAAGAAGTCCGACGCCTTGCCGTGCGCCTGGATGAGGTCACGGGCGAAGGTCAGCGCCTCCGCGACCTTCGGGTCGTCGAGGTTCGAGGTCTTGCCGTCAGCGCTGATGATGTCGGCGCCGTTGATCTTGGCCCACAGCGGCAGGAACTCCGGCAGCTTCGGGTCGAACCCGAGGCGCGTGATCTTGCTGCCGCTCTTCTTGAGCATCTTGTCGTTCGCGGCCTTGAGCTGATCCCACTTGCCGGTGTCGATGTCATCGACCGACACGCCGGCGTCCTTGGCGACCTTGTTGTTGATGACGACGACGACGACGTTGAAGAACTCGGGGATCCCGTAGACCTTGCCGTCGAACGTCACCTGCTGCGTGGCGGCCGGGCGGAAGTTGTTCATGTCGATGCCGGCCTTCGAGACGCAGTCGTCCATGGGCTGGATCGCGCCCCGCGCGGCGAACGTGCCGATCTTCGCGCGGTCCATGTAGATGAGGTCGGGCGGGCTGCCACCCTGGACGGCCGTCAGGAACTGCTGGTCGTTGAGGCCGCCCTCGGTGCACTTGAGGTTCACGTCCGGATACTTGGACTTGAACTCCTTGATCCGGTTCGTCGCGATGTCGTCGCCCTTCGTGCAGTCGAAGCCCATGACGTCGAGATCGCCGCTCGCCTGGATCGCTGCCGCACTCGCCGGGGCGCTCGCGGATGCCGCTCCACCCGACGGGGAGGCGCCTGCCGAGGCCGCGCCGCCGGACGATGCCGCGGGCGCGGATGGACTCGGGCTGGACGAGCCACTGCATGCGGCGAGCAGGAGCGAGAACACGACGATGGCGGC
Source organism: Candidatus Limnocylindrales bacterium (assembly GCA_035693145.1). Taxonomy (GTDB): domain Bacteria; phylum Chloroflexota; class Limnocylindria; order Limnocylindrales; family CSP1-4; genus DASSHA01. The sequence continues at coordinate 21,128 of DASSHA010000120.1, read as the reverse complement.
GGGCAGGGTGCGTCGCACGGTCACCTTCCTCCTCCGGCGCCCGGCAGCGCCGACGTCGAGCGGCTCCCGACGCGGGTCCCGCTCCGATCACGCGCCGCCAGGTCGTGGACGGACGCTGTCCGGACGGTCGCAGGTTCCGGCTCACGGTCGTGCTAGCGGGCGCGCATGGCGCCATCGCGCGGGCATTGCACTGGCCGACGTCGGCGACGGGGGCGTCGGGCCCGTCGACGGTGTTCGGCAACGGCCGATCAGTCGGCGGCGGCGACCGTGACGAGGGCCTCGGCCTGCTGCCCGAATCGCCGATCGCCGACGGTCAGGTCGGCAGCGATTCGGGCGCGCCGGACCGGAGGCCCGTCGGGCGGCGTCCGGACCATGAACGAGATCCGGCCGTGACCCTTCGGCTCGAGCGTCGTTCGGCCCTCCAGCGGTTCCGCGATCCAGCCGCCCGGGACGGCGAGCCTGACGCAGGCCTCGCCGGGCCGGTCGAAGGGGTTGCGGACGAGGACGTCGAGGGCAACGAGGTCTCCGGCGACGACGGTGGACTGGTACGGCTCGATCGACGCACCGAACCCGCCCGCGCCGAAGTCGACGCTCTCGAGCGGGAGGATGTCGCGATGGAGCCGGGCGACCTCGGCACCCTTGTGCTCGAGCATGTCGAGATAGTCAACGGTCACCGGCCGCGGCTGCCAGTGGCCGCTGATCATGAGGTCGGGCGCGAGTCGCCGATAGAGCGCCGCACTCCGCTCGAAGTCGTCGATCCGGAAGCCGTTGCGGTACTGGTAGTTGAGGATCTCCTCGCGCTCGCCGGGAACCCACATCCCGTTCTGCTGATCGCCGGTCGCGAGCACCTTGCGGCCGTCGACCTCGATCTCGATCGCGACCGCATAGAGCGTGTGCCCGGGCAGCTCGTGGAACGTGAGCTCGTATTCCCGCCATGGCACCGGGCGCTCGAAGGGCACCTCCCGGTCGACGCCGATCGGGTCGTACCAGAGGCACGGCAGGTCGAAGCGCCGCGGGTCGCGGAACAGCGCGGTCATGTTCTGTGGCGACCAGACCTCCGCGCCCTCGACCTCGCGCAGCAGGTTGAAGCCGGCAACGTGATCGTCGTGGTAGTGGGTCGGGACCGCCACCTCGACGCGGTCCACGCCGTGGAGCCGCTTGAGCGCCGGAAGGGTCTGAAGCCATGGCTTCCGCGACGAGCGGTCGAAGCCACTCGGCAGGCCCGTCGTGAAGTCGTAGCCGAAATCGAGCACGAGGGCGCCGCCGCTGTCGGACAGGAGGACGTAGGAGTTCGCGACCGCCGTCCGGTTGAGCAGGAGGTGGCGGGAGATCTCGACGTACGGGCGCGCGCGAAGCGCGGTGAGGTTCCATTCGGGCGAGCGCAGGGCGACGAGCTCCTGGAGACGACCGGTCAGCAGGTCGATCGCGGCCCGTGGGTCCTCGATCGGGTCGCCGTGTGCGGGCAGGAGGACGTCGGGCGCCCGGTCGCGCAGGTCGAGGGCCGACAGGATCGTCGAGCCGACGCCCTCGATCCCCGTGTACGTCCATTGCGTCGCGGCGAGCGACCAGACCTTGCCGGGCCCGGCAATGAGGTCGCCGCTGAAGACGAGCCTTCGGTCGCCGAGCTCGACGAGGTAGCTGACCGAACCGGGGGTGTGGCCGGGCGTCGGAAGCGTGAGGACGTCGACGTCGCCGAACCGACGGCTGCGGTAGTCGGCCATCACCCCGGCCACGGGGACGGATTCGAGGAGCGAGAAGCGGTCCTGGCGAAGGTCGTAGACATTGTCGAGCGGCCGCATCTGCCAGTGCTCGTCGACCCTGTCGAACAGGTCGCGCTCGCTCGCCGGGACCCAGATCCGGATGCCGTCGCGTGCCGCGCGGGCGAGCCCCTGGGCCCCGTCGCGATGGTGGTGCGTCATGAGGACGTCGGTGACGCGTTCGACGCCGAAGTCGGCGAGATGATCGAGGACGTCGCCGCTGCCGATGTCGATGAGGACGGCCTCCCGTCCCGACCGGATCAGGTAGGCGTTAGCGGCATCGGCGTATCGAAAGACATCGGGGGCAACCTGCACGACCAGCCGAGTCTAGCGAGGCGATTCCGAGAAGAGCGACGCTTCGCTGCGTCTCACTCGCCGCGGGTCCGTCAGTGCGACCAGAAGCTGCACCAGGCCGCAACGTCGCCCGGCATCTCGATGACCTTCCGGATGCGACCGCCCGTCAGCTCGAACGTGATGAGCGTGGGCTGGTCGAGGGTTCGGTGACCCATTCGGGCGTGGCTTCGGACGTACGCCGTCACGATCGGGCCGGCCGATCCCGCGAGCCCGAACAGCCGCTGGCGAAACGTCTGTCCTGTCCGAAGGCCGAGGGTCCGGTGATGGTCGACGACGGCGTCCGGCCCGACGAGTGCCGTGCCGTGGGCTGGCGCGCAGCGAACCTCCCAGGTTGCGCCGGGATCCCACGACACGAGCGCCTCATCGAGCCGCCCGAGGCGCATGTCGTCGATCGCGCGTCGGACGATCGAGGCCCACGGGTCGAGCGTCGCGGGCCCGACGAAGCCCTCGTCGATCTCGAGAGGCCACAGCGCGATCGTGCCAACGGGCCGAGATCCCGTTCCGACATGGCCGCCGAGGTCGCTCCGGACGGCCGACGCGCGACCAGGCCGCGAAGTCGTGGAGCGGCGGCTCGAACCGGCGGTGCTGATGTCTCTTCTCCCCCGCGACGTCCGGGCGCCCCTCGTCGCCGATCTCGTCGTCGCGGTCGAACTGTCGAGGAGGCGCCGGTGTTCGCCGCGCTGGAGAAGCGCGGCGAGATGTTGCAGCGACGTTGCACTCGCCGTCCGGACGAGTCGATCCGTGGCGTGCCGAGTGCTCGTCCTCGTGCTCGCGGATGCCGTGCGCGGTCAGTCCGTCGCGCGCGCGTACGACCCGAACACCCGGACGAACGTCGAAACGGCGCGCAGCGCCTCGAGCGCGGCGACACAGTCGGGAGTGTCGACGTCGGCGTCCGCATCCGTCCAGAAGACGTACTCCCAGGCACGCTCCCGGCTCGGGCGCGACTCGAGGCGCGACAGGTTCACGCCCTGTTCGGCGAACGCTCGAAGGGCGGTCAGGAGGGTGCCGGGCTCGTTCCGCACCCCGAACGCGAGCGTCGTACGGCGCGCGGCGCTCGATCCACCGGCGAGCGCGGGGACGCCGCGAGCCGCGACGACGAGGAAGCGCGTCCGATTGCCGGCGACGTCCTCGATCCCATCGGCGAGGACTTCGAGGCCGTACTGAGCGGCGGCTCGCGGTGAGAGCACCGCGGCCGCGCGGCGTTCCCCGCGGTCGGCGATCAGCTTGCCGGAGGCCGCCGTGTTGTAGGTCGAGAGGAGGGTCCAGGCGCGGCTGCGAAGGAACGCCTCGGCCTGACCGAGCGCCTGGACGTGCGAGTAGACCCGCTCGATCTCGTCGAGCGACTGTCCCGGCAGGGCAGCGAGCGCGAGGCGGACCGGCACGACGTGCTCGCCGACGACGCAGAGGTCATGCCCAAGCAGCAGGTCGAGGTTCTCGCGGACGGTCCCGTTCACGAGGTTCTCGATCGGCACGACGCCGAGGGCCGCCCGACCGGTCTCGACCGCGTCGAACACCTCCGCGAACCCGGCGACCGGGAGCCGATCCGCATTGCGGTCGACCCCGATCGCGGCGTCCTCGGCGAACGCACCCGGCTCGCCGGCGTACGCGATCGTGCGGGCGTGCGCGGGCGGTTCGGCCATCGATCGGGAGTGTAGGGGCGCCGCGCGGAATGCCGGACGGGCCCGAGGCCGGCGTTGCCTCACAAGCAGCGACTTCGACCGCCGAGCGTGCCCACTTTGCCTGGTATGCAACGACGCGGCGCCGGAAGTCGGCAAAGCGCGTCGGTGCATCGCCTGCGAGGGAACGCTCCGCGCGGTCGGTGCCCGATTCGTGCCCCGGCGGGCAACGCCCGGGTGCGCGGCGACCGGACCCCGGCGCGCCCCGACGTGACACTCCCCGGGGATCGCGACACGGCCCGCGAGGACGTGAGACCGTACTAGCGGTTGAACCAGTCGGTCGTGTCGATGCGACCCGCCTCTTCGTCGAGCTCGGCCCGCTGTGGGGTGCCGGTTCGGCCGGCCGCGCGCTTGCGATTGCCGGCGGCCTCCGTCGCGCCGGCCCAGTGCTCCTCGGCGAGGAGCGCATTCACGGCCTCGACGTACGCCTCGACGGAGGCGGCGACGATGTTCGTCGAGCGGGCGGTCCCGCTGTAGCGACCGGTCGCTCGCGGGCCCGATGCCGCCGAGGGCGGCGCGATGTTGACCCGGACTTCGCCCTCGGCGTCGGGGCCTTCGGCGAGGGCGTGGATGTCGTACGACACCAGCCTCGGGTGGCCGGTGAGGACCTCGTGGATCGCCCGGTCGACCGCCCGGTACAGCGCGTCGATCGGGCCGTTGCCTTCCGCCGTCGCCTCCCACTGGTGATCGTCGGCGGTGATGACGACCGCGCCGCGGCTCTGGGCGTTGCTGCCGGACTGGACCGTCCAGCGGGCGAGCTGGAGCGCCCCGGATGCTGTTTCGGCCGCCGGGTCTGTCGTCGTCGACTGGTCCGTCGTCATGGCTAGGCGTCTCCCTTCGGCGCTCCGGCGGGAATCGAGGTCGTGAAGTGGCGCTCGTCGCGACGCCGCAGCTCGGCGCCGCCCTTCCAGATGGCGTATTCGAGCGAGTCGGCCAGGGCGGTGGCAGACGCGCCGATGATGTTCGTGTCGCTGCCCATCGTCGACCACTCGCGGCTGCCGTCGGACGAATCGATGATCACCCGCGTCTTCGCGGCCGTTGCGTGCTGTCCGTCGATGATCCGGACCTTGTAGTCCACGAGGTGCACCGAATCGACCTGCGGATAGAACGCACCGAGTGCCTTCCGGAGCGCGGCGTCGAGCGCGTTGACGGGCCCGTTGCCGTCGGCGGCGGTGTGCAGGATCTCACCGTCGACCGCGACCTTGACCGTCGCCTCCGCCCGCATCTCCGTGTTAGCACGTTGCTCTGTCAGCACGGTGAAATCGAGGATCCGGAACGGCGGCTCGTAGCCCGTTCGGCGGCGGCGAAGCAGCATCTCGAACGAGGCTTCGGCCCCTTCGAAGGCGAGGCCGTCGGCCTCGAGCTCCTTGATCAGCCGGCTGATCTCGCGCGGATCGAGGTCGTCGAGGACATGGCCCAGCTGCTCCGCCCGAAGCTGCGTGTTGGCGCGCCCGCCGAGCTCGGAGACGACGAGGCGCGAGGTGTTGCCGATGGCCCTCGGGTCGACGTGCTGGTAGCTCCGCTCGACCTTCGCAACCGCCGCGCCGTGGACGCCGCCCTTGTGGGCGAACGCCGACCTGCCGACGTATGGCTGGTGATCGTCGGGCGTGATGTTCACGATCTCCGAGACGTAGCGGGACAGCTCCGTCAGGGCGGCGAGGTGATCGCCGCCGCCGGCAGGAACGACCTCGAAGCTCGTCTTCAGCGCGAGGTTCGCCAGGATCGACACGAGGTTCGCGTTGCCGCAGCGCTCGCCGTAGCCGTTGATCGTGCCCTGGACGTGACGGATGCCGCGGGCGACCGCGGCGAGCGAGTTCGCGACCGCGAGCTCGGCGTCGTTGTGAACGTGGATCCCCCAGGTGATCTCCGGTGCGTCGGGGTCGGCGAGCGCGGCGCGCGTCGCATCGACGATCGCGGTCAGCTCGTCCGTCAGCAACCCGCCGTTCGTGTCGCACAGCGTGAGCGTCGTCGCCCCCGCGTCGCGGGCGGCGCGAAGGGTCGCGACGGCATACGACGGGTCGTCGCGGAAGCCGTCGAAGTAATGCTCCGCGTCGTACACCACCTCGCGCCCCGCCGACCGCAGGAAGGCGACCGAATCGCCGACCATGGCGAGGTTTTCCTCGTCCGTCGCCCCGAGCACCTCGCGAACGTGGAGCAGCCAGCTCTTGCCGAAGATCGTCACCACCGGCGTGGCGGCCTCGACGAGCGCCAGGAGGTTCGGGTCGTCGGCGGATCGGTTCGAGCGGTGGCGAGTGGAGCCGAACGCCGCGAGCCGGGCGTTGGCGAAGGTCATCGAGCGCGCGGCCGCGAAGAACTCGACGTCCTTCGGGTTCGATCCCGGCCAGCCGCCCTCGACGTACGGAAATCCGAACTCGTCGAGCCGGCGAGCGATCTTCAGCTTGTCAGCGAGGCTCACGATCAGCCCCTCGCGCTGCGTGCCGTCACGCAGCGTCGTGTCGTAGAGGAGCACCCGGTCCGTCATGCCCGAACCCCCACGGCGTGCCGATCGCCGGCCGCAACCCGGTCGCGAACGGCTCGCGTCATCTCATCGGTCGATGCGGAGCCGCCCAGGTCGCGGGTTCGGACACCGTCGGACACGGCCGACCGAACGGCCGCCTCAAGGGCGTCCGCGGCATCCGCCTGCCCGAGCGACTGACGCAGCATCAGCGCGGCCGACAGGATCGTCCCGAGCGGGTTGGCGATCCCCTGCCCCGCGATGTCCGGCGCCGACCCGTGGATCGGTTCGTACAGGCCGAACGTGCCGTGCTCGGTCCGGCGCTCCCCGAGCGACGCGGAGGGGAGCATCCCGAGCGAGCCCGTCAGCACGGCCGCCTCGTCCGACAGGATGTCGCCGAAAAGGTTCTCGGTGACGATCACATCGAAGGACGAGGGGCGCGTGACGAGGAGCATCGCGCAGGAATCGACGAGCCGGTGCTCGAGCTCGACGTTCGGGAATTCGGCGGCGACGTCGTCGGCGACCCGTCGCCACAGGCGTGACGTCGCGAGGACGTTGGCCTTGTCGACGGACGTCACCCTGCGGCGACGGTCGCGGGCGAGCTCGAACGCCAACCGGACGACGCGGCGGATCTCCCCCTCGGCGTACGGCAGCGTGTCGCGCGCGGCTCGGGCGCCGGCGCCACCCGTTGCCTCGGTCCTGTCGCCGAAGTAGATGCCGCCGGTCAGCTCGCGAACGATCAGCAGGTCGACACCGTCGAGCAGCTCGGCACGGAGCGGCGAGGCTGCGGCGAGGGCGGGATGGATCGTCACGGGCCGAAGGTTCGCGAACAGCCCGAGGCCGCCGCGGAGCGCGAACAGCGCCTGCTCCGGGCGCACCTTCGCCGTCGGATCGTCCCATTTCGGCCCGCCGACCGCGCCGAGGAGGACGGCATCCGCGGCGCCGCACCGATCGACATCCTGGGGCCGGATCGCGACGCCGAACGTGTCGATCGCCGCGCCGCCGGCGGCAACCTCCTCCCACGCGACGTCGAAGCCGAATCGCTCGGCCGCGATATCGACCACGGCCCTGGCCGCCGCGACAACCTCCGGGCCCACGCCGTCGCCCGGGATCGTGACGACGTCGTACGTCGAGCTCACGTCGCCACTCCCCGCCCAGCGGCTCGCCCCAGCCGGCCTTCGTGCCAGACATCCGGGGCGCTGCGACGAGCGCTCGCAGCAAGCCACCGACCCGTCACGGCAGCTCCTGGGCGGTCCGCTGACCGACGAACGCGACCGACACCCCGTTGATCTCGGCGCCGTGGAGCTTGTTCGCGGCAGCGAGGTAGGCCTCGATCGAGGCCTCGATGATGTTCGTGGACAGGCCGTGGCCGGTGACGACGAGCGCGCCGGGTCCCTCGTCGGACGAGCGTCGGCATCGGACGAGCACCTGGCCCTGGGCGTCCTCACCGGCGGAGACCGCCTTGATCTCGTACTCGGCGAGCACGGGGTGCCAGCCGACGACCGGCTGGAGGATCGCGTCGACGGCCGCGAACAGCGCATTGACCGGGCCGTTGCCCTTGGCCTCGGCGGAACGATCCTGGCCGAGGACGTGGAGCGACACCGTTCCGACCGCGTTGCCCCGGTGCGACGAGGTGACGCTCCAGCCGAGCAGGTCGATCGAGGCCGGGACCCGTGACGCCTCCTGCTCGACGAGCGCGAGCAGGTCGGCGTCCGTGACCTCCTTCTTCGCGTCGGCGAGCGCGACCGCCTCCCGGTACAGGCCGTCGAGCCGCTCGCCTTCGACCTGGTGGCCCAGCCGGCGGAGCTTCTCCGCGAGACCCTTTCGGCCCGACAGCTTCCCGATCGTGAGCTGGCTGCCGCCGAGGCCGACCGACTGCGGCGTCATGATCTCGTACGTCAGCGGGTTCTTGATCACGCCGTCCTGGTGGATCCCCGACTCGTGGGCGAAGGCGTTCGCCCCGACGATCGCCTTGTTCGGCTGGACCGCGAAGCCGGTCAGGTAGCTGACGAGCCGGCTTGCCGAGGTCAGCTGCTCGGTCGCGACGCCGACGCGACCGCCATCGAACTGCGTCGGGCGTGTCCGGAGGGCCATGACGACCTCCTCGAGCGAGGCGTTGCCGGCCCGCTCGCCGAGGCCGTTGATCGTCACCTCGACCTGTCGGGCGCCCGCCTGGACCGCGGCGATCGTGTTCGCCGTCGCGAGCCCGAGGTCGTTGTGGCAGTGGACGCTGACCGTCGCCTCGTCGCCGACGAGCGCGACGACGCGTCCGACCAGCGCGCCGAACTCCGCGGGGATGGCGTAGCCAACGGTGTCGGGGATGTTGATCGTCGAAGCGCCCGCGTCGACGACGGCCGCGTAGACCTCGAGCAGGAACTCCGGATCCGTCCGCGACGCATCCTCCGCCGAGAACTCGACCTCGGCATCCGGACCCAGCTGCTCGCGACCGTAGCGGACCCAGCGGACCGCCTCGGCGAGGGCCTCCGGCCTCGACAGGCGGAGCTTGTGGACGAGATGGATGTCGCTCGTCGCGATGAAGACATGCAGATGCGGCCGCTCGGCGACCCGGATCGCTTCGACGGCCCGTTGCGGGTCGCCGTCGCGACACCGGGCGAGGGCCGCGACCGCGATCCCGTCGCGCGTCTCGCGGGCGATCCGCTGGACGGCCTCGAAGTCACCCGGTGAAGCGGCCGGGAAGCCGGCCTCGATGACGTCGACCTTCAGGCGCGCGAGCTGCCGCGCGACCTCGAGCTTTTCCGCGGCCGTGAGCCCGGCGCCCGGCGCCTGCTCGCCGTCGCGCAGGGTCGTGTCGAAGATCCGGACGGTGCCATCCGGGACGAGGACGGGCATCAGTGGACCTCCTCGGGGGTCGCCGAGCGCTCCGCCCCACCGCCGGCGCTCGCCTGCGCCTGACCTGCCCGAACCTCGACCGGATCGAGGAACGGCATCTGCGATCGGAGCCGGTTGCCGACGCGCTCGATGAGGCTGTCGTGATCGGCCTGGCGCATCCGCTCGAAGTTCGGTCGGCCGGCGTCGTTCTCGGCGATCCATCGGTTGGCGAAGGTGCCGTCCTGGATGTCGCCGAGAACCGCCCGCATCGTGTCACGGACGTGCTGGTCGATGATCCGCGGTCCCGAGACGTAGTCGCCGTACTCGGCGGTGTCGCTGACGCTGAAGCGCATGAAGTCGAGTCCGCCCCGGTACATGAGGTCGACGATGAGCTTGAGCTCGTGGAGCACCTCGAAGTACGCGAGCTCGGGCTGGTAGCCCGCCTCCACGAGGGTCTCGAAGCCGGCTTTCACGAGCGACGTCGTGCCACCGCACAACACGGCCTGCTCCCCGAACAGGTCCGTCTCGGTCTCTTCCTTGAACGTCGTCTCGAGCACGCCCGCACGAGTGTTGCCGAGCGCGTGCGCGTACGCCAGGACCCGCGCTCGCGCAGTCCCGGTGTGGTCCTGATGGACGGCGAACAGGGCCGGGACGCCGCCACCCTGCTGATAGGTGGACCGGACGAGGTGGCCGGGCCCCTTCGGCGCGACCATTCCGACGTCGACGTCCTCGGCCGGGGTGATCCGCCCGAAGTGGATGTTGAAGCCGTGGGCGAACATCAGGAGGCTGCCCGGCCGGAGGTTCGGCTCGATCTCGGCCTCGTAGACGGCCTTCTGCGACGTGTCCGGAACGAGGATCATGACGACGTTCGCCTCCCCGACGGCCTCGGCGACGTCCGCCACGCGGAGCCCCATGTCCGCGGCGAGCGGTCGGCTCTTCGAGGACGGCGCCAGCCCGACGACGACATCGACCCCCGACTCGGCGAGGTTCAGCGCGTGGGCGTGCCCCTGGCTCCCATAGCCGACGATCGCGACGGTCTCGTCGGCGAGGGCCGAGGGATCGGCGTCCGGGTCGTAGTACATGCGAGCGGTCATCGACGCAGGCCCTCCCCGATCTCGGCACCCTCAACAAGGTCTTGGCACTCGCCCTCCGAGGTCCAAGGCGGAGCTTCGCGACGCCATTGGCCCGAGGATTCCGCATCGGCGTCTATGTACATGCGAGCGGTCATTTGCCGTGTTCCTCCACGTTCGAGACTGCGTCTCGTGCTCCGGGGCCCGAGGCGGAGCTCCTGCGACGCCATCGGACCGAGGATTCCTCGATGGAGCCCGAACCGCGGGCCATGACGACCGTTCCCGTCCGAACCGATTCCTTGATGCCGAAGGGCCTCAGCAGCCCGATCAGCTCGTCGACCTGCACCTCGGTGCCGGTCGCCTCGACGACGACCGCGTCGGTCGCGAGGTCCGCGATCCGCCCGCCCGCCAGCTCGGCGATCTTCACCACCTCGGCCCGGTTACGGTCGGTCGCTCGAACCTTGACGAGGGCGAGCTCCCGGCCGACGGTCGGTTCCGTCGTGACGTCCTGGACCTTCAGGACGTCGATCAGCCGGTAGAGCTGCTTCGTCGCCTGCTCGACGGCCACGTCGTCGCCCGACAGGGTGATCGTCATCCGGCTGACCTCGGCCTCGTCGGTGTGGCTGACGGCGAGCGATTCGATGTTGAAGCTGCGGGCCCGCATGAGCGAGGCGACGCGGTTGAGCACGCCGGGCCGGTTCATCACGATCGCGACGAGGACGTGCCGATGGACCTCGCCGCTCCCGGGAAGCGCGCGCGCCGGCGGGGCGGTGTGAGCCGGCGCCGCCGGCGCTTGTTGGTTGTTGGCACCCTCAACGGTCATCGGTCACCCGTCCTCCGAGGTCGGCGGCTGAGCTCCGCGAAGCCATCCGCCCGAGGATTCACTCTTCGGCCCCTTCCCACGACTCGATGAGGTCGGACAGACCCTTGCCGGCCGGCATCATCGGCAGGACGTTCTGCGTTTCGGCGATCGAGAACCAGACGACGGCCGGCCCGTCGACCGCGCGCGCGCCCTCGATCGCGGCGTCCACCTCGTCGACGCGCTCGGCCCGGAACGCCGGAATGCCGTACGCGTCGGCGAGCTTCGCGTAGTCCGGCCCGAGCAGGCTCGAGGAGTGGTAGTTCCCGGCGTAGATGATCTCCTGCCACTGCCGGATCATCCCGAGCTTCTTGTTGTCGAAGAGCGCGATCTTCACCGGGATCCGATCCTGAACGAGGGTCGCGAGCTCCTGGACGGTCATCTGGAAGCCGCCGTCGCCGGCGATCGCCCAGGTCTCCTTGTCGGGCCGTCCGAGCGCGGCGCCCATCGCCGCCGGCATGCTGTAGCCCATCGTCCCGAGCCCGCCCGACGAGAGGTGGCTGTTCGGGCGCCGGAAGCCGCCGTAGCGCGCGAGCCACATCTGGTTCTGGCCGACGTCCGCCACGAGCGTCGCGTCGTGCCCGGTCAGCTCGGCGATCCGCTCGACGACGTAGTCGGCCGACAGGAGTCCGTCGCGCCAGGCGCCCGAGCCGTGCCAGCTCGCTCCCTCCGATTCGCGACGCCAGGCCGCGAGCTCGTCGAGGTATCCCTCGCGCGCCGGGGGATCGACGCGCTCGACCTGCGGGATGAGCGATCGGAGGACGCGGCCGACGTCCCCGACGATCGGCACCTCCACGGCGACGTTCTTGCCGATCTCCGACGGATCGACGTCGACGTGGATGATCCGGGCATAGGGCGCATACGTCCGGACGTTCCCCGTCACCCGGTCGTCGAAGCGCATGCCGAGGGCGATGAGGAGGTCCGCCGACTGGATCGCACGGTTCACGTGCTTCCAGCCGTGCATGCCCATGAAGCCATAGGCCAGTGGATGGGTCTCGTCGACGGCGCCGATCCCGAGCAGCGTCCAGGCGATCGGGATCCGGGCCTTCTCCGCGAGCGCCACGAGCTCCGACTCGGCGCGGGAGACGAGGATCCCGTGGCCGGCGAGGATCACCGGTCGCTTCGCGCGTCCGATCTCGTCGGCGGCGAGCCGGACCTGGCGGGGGTGGCCGTCGAGGTTCGGACGGAAGCCCGGCAGGCCGGCGACGACCTCGTCCTCGCTCGGATGCACGGCGTGGGTCTCGGCCTGCAGGGCGTCCTTCGTGATGTCGACGTGGACCGGACCCGGGCGGCCAGTCCGGGCGATGTGGAACGCCTCGGCCAGCACGCGGGGGAGGTCGTCCGCGCTCCGCACCAGGTAGTTGTGCTTCGTCGTCGGCAGCGTGATCCCGCTGATGTCGATCTCCTGGAAGGCGTCCTTGCCGAGCAGCGCGGTCGGGACGTTGCCTGTGATCGCGACCATGGGGATCGAGTCGAGCATCGCGGTCCCGATGCCGGTGACGAGGTTCGTCGCGCCGGGGCCGCTCGTGCCCAGGCAGACGCCGACTCGGCCGGTCGCCCGCGCGTAGCCGTCGGCCGCATGCGCCCCGCCCTGCTCGTGACGGACGAGCACGTGGCGCAGCTCCGGGTAGTCGCCGAGGACGTCGTAGAGCGGCAGGACGACGCCGCCCGGATAACCGAAGAAGACGTCCACGCCCTGTCGCAGCAGCGCTTCGCAGACGACGTCGGCACCGATCCGCGTCCGGCCGAGCGGCCGCCCGCGCCGCTCGGCGAGCATGTCGCGGCGGGCCCGCTCCACCGCCGCGGCGGCCGGCGTCCCGTCGGCCGGGACGTGGCTTCGTCGCGTCGGGGCCGGCGCCCGCCCCGTGCCCGGTGGCGTCGCGTCCGCCGCGTCTTCCCTTGTGATCGTCATTCGGTCGTCCTCCGTCCCCCGAACCCCTCGGGGAAAACAAAAGACCCTCGCCGCCCGGCGAGGGTCCCTTCGGTCTTCGGTGGTCCGGCGCCTAGCGCCCGCTCCTCCGAGGTCCTCTGGTCTCCCACCGGGAGCCGGTAATGAGCCCGAGAAGGCCCGCAAGGCCCACGAGAAGGGACCGAACGAGCCCGAGGAGCGAGACGTCGACGAGGCCGCTGTCATCGACAGGCATGCTGAGCCGGCGGCCATCCGTCGTGATCACGACGGCGACGTGGCGGCGATCCTGTCCGTGCAGCACGCCCAAACGCGGGTCTCCCAACTCGCGCGGCGCGGCCGGCGGCCGATCCGAGCGATGTCCCCGCAGTCTGCCAGTCGCGTTGCGGGAACGTCAAATGGCCCGAATGGCTGGTCGCGGCGGGACCCGCTACTCGCCGCTCGCGGCATCGAGCGGGCGCGGCGACTGCGTTCGGACGAGGCATTCGCGCCACAGGTCGAGGAGGGCATCCGGCTTCGCCGGGTCGTCGATCCGGACGCTCGGCAGACCGAGCGATCCCGACCAGGTCGTCGCATGCCGGAAGGCGTCGTCGAGCGAGGTCAGTGCCGACACGCGCACGCCACGCACGTCGCACCACGGGATGAGCGCCGAGGCGAGCCGCGGGTTGTCGTCCTCGTCGGCGTCGGCGCGTGCGTCGAGGATCCCGAGCTCGCAGGCGACCAGGTATCGGCGTGGCACGGACGCATCGTCGCCGGACCCGTCTCCCTCGCTCAGGGCGTACGAGGCGATCTCGGCCGCGTCGAGCGAATCCAGGATGTCCTCGATCCAGTAGGCGCGGTGACCGAATGGCGGCAGCCCGCCGCCTTCGTCCCAATCGCGCATCTTCATGGCGCGCGCTCCCTCGTCGTCACTGGCGCGCCCGCCGCTCACGGCGCTCGGGCGCCGCGCCCTCCTCGTCCGCGGGCGCTGCCTCGGTCCGTCGCCGTTCGCCGACCGCGGACGCCGGCGTCGCGCCGCGCGCCGCGCCCGCATCCTCCGCCGCCGGCGCGGCTTCGGGCGCGGGCAGGGCAGCGAGGCGGATCGTGCGGCGCACGATCTCATCGACGAGCCGCCACGGAACGAGCGTGTGGGCACCGTCTGGCCGCGGGCCGACCTGCCGAAAGAGGACGAGACGGGCGAGCGCAGGCTCCTTCGCGACGATCAGGCTGTCGAGCGCAAATCCATCCTTCGGGCGGAGCTCGACGTCGAGCACCCGGCCGAGGTCCTCGTCAGCGGGTCCTCGAACCCGTGCGCCGATGAGATCTGCACCGCGGATCGCGGCCACCCCGGAGCTGCTCGGGCCCGGGTTGTCCCGCTGAACGGGCGTTGTGACGAACAAAGGGCCGGAATCGCGAGTTCGGCCGTCGTTCGTCCCGTGGAGCGGCCGGGATGACGGTGGAACGTCCGAAGCTCGCGCGTCGGCCGTCGTTTCGGCCGTTGAACGGGACACCGCAGCCGAGGAAGCGGACGCGGGGGCGGACGCGGCCTGGCGCGGGGGCGGCCAGCGACCGGCGCCCGGGATATGCCGGACGAGGTGCTCGCCCACCCACCACTCGCCCGAGGCAAGCCGATAGGCCCGAGCCGCCTCCCGCAGGCGGAGCGTCGGACCGAGCTCCTCGACCTCGTGGAGCGGCAGCTCACGCTCCCACCGCCCCCCGAGCGGGCGGTGGAGGAGGGGGCGAAGTCCTGGACGGATTCGGCCGGCCAGCGCTTCCGGGCCGAGGACGATCGTCGTCACGCGGGCCGTGGGATGGTGCGAGGGGCGTTCGTGATCCCACGAGATGACGACGTCGGCCACGCGTCCGATCCTGATCCGGTCGGCCGATTCGAGCTCGCCGTCGATGAGGTCGCGCATGAGCAGCGCCCGCTCGACGAGCGAACGCTCGGTTCGTTCGCCCATCAGCCGCCTCCGCTGAGGAACAGGAGCGGCATGGAGACGACCGCCACGACAAACGCGAGCACGAGGATCGCGCCGGTTGCGACGTTCATCAGCAGGCCGTTCCGCTCCTCGCGGGCGTAGTCAGGGTCGTTCATCAGGACGAGGAACGGCGCGAGCGACAGCGGCAGGAACAGCGCGACGGCGGCGGAGCCGATGAGCGCGAGCTGGAGCGGGTCGGCGACGAGGAACGACAGCGCGAAGGCAGCGACGAGGAAGAGGGTCAGGACGAGGTTGAAGCGCGGCGCCTCGACCGGCGGCTTCTCCTCGCCCCATTCCCAGCCGAAGCCCTGGGCGACCTCGTACCCGATCGCGAGGACGACCTCCAGCGCAGCGCCGAGGCAGCACGCGATGAGCACGACCGCGAAGAGGATGCCGCCGAGCTGGCCGAACGCCGCCGCGAGCCCGAGGCCGATCTCGGGCAGGCTGCCCGCGCGAATGCCGGCCGGTCCCAGGACGATGGCACAGACGGCCACGAGCCCGACCGACGTCGTCATCCCGAAGCCCATCCCGAGCACGGACGCGACCCGGTTCGAGACGAGTGTCCGACGAGTCCAGCGTTCTTCGCGCGCACCCGACGAGTAGAAGGTCACGAGATACGGCTGGATCGTCGCGCCGAGCATCGCGGCGACGAGGAACAGGTACGAGGCCAGGTCGCCGGAACCGATCCGCGGCTTCACCATCGTGTCGAGGAGGTTCGGCGGGCTGCTCGACGCGAGGACGGGGATCGCGACGACGAACGACAGCGCGACGAGACCGAGCAGTGACGGGCCGTTCTCGATGAGCCCGAACGGCGCCCGCCACGCGAAGGTCCACACGATCAGGAACGCGAGCGGCAGCAGGACGCGCCAGTCATGGCCGACGAGGAGCCCGAAGCCGGTCGCCACGCCGCCGAGATCGGCCGCCAGCAGGAGCACGCTCGCGATGAGATCGGCGGACAGCGGCAGCAGCCAGAACGAGAACCCGAAGCGCTCGCGGATGGCGGCCGCATACGGCTTCCCCGAGACCGCGGCGAGCCGGCCCGCCGACTCGATGAGGATGACGACGGCAACCGTGCCGAGCACGATCGGCCACAGCAGCCCGAGCCCGAACGCGGCCCCCGCGCTCGACGACGTCGAGATCGTCCCCGCGTCGAGATATCCGCCGGTCGCGGTGAGGATGCCGAGCAGGATCGGCGCGACCTTCTTCACGAGCCCCCGGCCTCCGAGAGCGCGCGAGCCGTCCCGCGAAGAGCCGCGACCTGGCCCCGCCAGTCGCATCCTGCGTCGAGGCAGGGCGAACGCACGACGCTCACCCCTGCCCGCGCCTGGTCCGCCAGCGCGGCGGCCGAACCGGGGTCGCTCGCGCCGGCGGCCGTCCGAAGCTCGTCGGGTGCCGCCTCGACCTGCGTGGCCAGGACGCCGAGAGTCGCCGCCGCGTACTCGCGAGTCAGCCGCCCGGCGTGGAGATCGTCGATCGTCCTGGCCGCGGCGGCGAACGTGCCGCCGGCGTCGAGCGCCGCACGAGCAAACGGCGTCTTCGTCGCGCCGGCGCAGGCGGTCACGACGACCGCCGCGAACGCGGCAACGAGGACGACGCGCGGGGGCCGCATCGGCAACGACGCTAACCCCGTCCCCGGGACGTCCCGGCCGGTTCTGGCTCGCCCGCGGTTTCAAGTGCGTGACGAGCGTGTGCTAGCCTCGATGCTCCCCCGCCACCGCATCAGCCGAGCGTTCCGATGACCCCTCCGCGCACCCTCGTCGAGAAGATCTGGGACGACCACGTCGTCGCCCAGGAGCCGGGAGCACCCGTTGTCCTCGCGGTCGACCTCCATCTCGTCCACGAGGTCACCTCGCCGCAGGCGTTCAGCGGCCTCCGCGCGCGAGGCATCACGGTCCGGCACCCGGAGCGAACTGTCGCGACGGCAGACCACTCGGTTCCCACCCACCCGCGGAGCCTGCCGATCCTCGATGCGATGGCGGCCGCTCAGGTCGCGCAGCTGGAGACGAACTGCCGGGACTTCGGCATCCCTCTGCACGGCCTCGGCTCGCCGCACCAGGGGATCGTCCACGTCATCGGCCCCGAGCTCGGGCTGACGCAGCCCGGGATGACGATCGTGTGCGGCGATTCGCACACCTCGACCCACGGCGCGTTCGGCGCCCTCGCGTTCGGCATCGGCACGTCCGAGGTCGAGATGGTCCTCGCCACCCAGACGCTCCTGCAGCGGCCGCCCAGGACCTTCGAGGTGCGGGTCGACGGCAGGCTGGCCCCCGGCGTCAGCGCGAAGGACATCATCCTCGCGCTCATCTCGCGGATCGGGGTCGGCGGCGGGACCGGCCACGTCTTCGAATACACCGGCGAGGCGATCCGGGCGCTCTCGATGGAGCAGCGGATGACGATCTGCAACATGTCGATCGAGGGCGGCGCGCGGGCCGGGCTCATCGCGCCGGACGACACGACGTTCGCGTACGTCGAGGGCCGCCCGCACGCCCCCAGGGGCGCGGCCTGGGACGAGGCCGTGGCGCGGTGGCGGACGCTCCCCACCGACGCGGGCGCGACGTACGACCGAGAGATCGTCATCCACGCCGACGAGCTCGAGCCCATGGTCACCTACGGTACGAACCCGGGCATGGGCCTCGCGATCAGCTCGGCCGTGCCCGATCCCGCCGCGGCCACCGACGACGGCCAGGCACGCGCGCTTGCCCACGCCCTCGAGTACATGGACCTCCGCCCCGGCGAGCAGATCCTCGGACGGAAGGTCGACGTGGTCTTCGTGGGATCGTGCACGAACGGGCGGATCAGCGACCTCCGGCTGGCGGCCGCCGCCCTCAAGGGGCATCGCGTCGCCGCCGGCGTTCGGATGATGGTCGTCCCCGGCTCGGACGAGGTGAAGCGACAGGCCGAGACCGAGGGCCTCGACGAGATCTTTCGGGCCGCCGGCGCCGAATGGCGTGAGGCGGGCTGCTCGATGTGCATCGCGATGAACGGCGACCAGCTCTCGCCGGGCCAGTACGCCGTGAGCACCTCGAACCGCAACTTCGAGGGTCGCCAGGGAAAGGGCGGCCGGACGTTCCTCGCCTCGCCGCTGACCGCCGCCGCGTCCGCGATCGCCGGGGCCATCGCCGATCCGCGTCGGCTCGCCGGCATCGAGGCGACCGTCGGCGTCGGCGGCCGCTAGGAGGTTCGGCTCGTGGCAGCACCGGAGCGAGAGCCGTTCCGTCAGTTCAGCTCGAAGGTCGTGCCCCTGCCGGCAGAGAACGTCGACACGGATCAGGTCGTCCCGGCGCGCTTCCTCAAGGTCACCGACAAGGCCGGCCTCGCCGACGCGCTCTTCCGGGACTGGCGGTTCAACGAGGACGGGTCGCTCAAGGACCCGCCCTTCGTCCTCGACCGGCCGGGCATGCGGGGCCGCGCGATCCTCCTCGTCGGAGACAACTTCGGCGCCGGATCGTCGCGCGAGCACGCGCCCTGGGCGCTCGCGGCGTGGGGCGTCCGGGCGATCCTCTCGACGGGCTTTGCGGACATCTTCCGAAACAACAGCCTGAAGAACGGCGTGCTCCCGATCGTCGTCGACCACGCGACCCACAGCCGCCTCTTCGCCCTGCTGGAGGCCGATCCGGACGCCGAGCTCACCGTCGACCTTTCCGAGCAGGGCGTCCTGCTCCCCGATGGCTCGACGGTCGACTTCGACGTCGACCCGTTCGCCAAGCTCATGCTCCTGCGCGGAACCGACGAGCTCGGGTACCTGCTCGACCGAACCGACGAGATCGACGTCTGGGAGGCCCGCCACCCGGCCCGCGTCGACACGCGCGCGCCGATCTGAAGCCCCGGCGCGCCGAGCCGATGCACGGTGCGCCCCCGATACTGACGGCGTGAACCCGTTCGACCTGCTGGCGGTCGTCGTCGTGGCGATCGGGCTGCTCGCCGGCTTCCGGTCCGGTGCGCTGCCGCAGTTCGGCGGTCTGCTCGGGGCACTCGTCGGCGGTGCCGTCGCCGTCGTGTTGCTTCCGACGGCGCTCGACCTCCTCCGTTCGCTCGACGCCGTCGCGCGCGCCGTCGCCGTTCTCGCCTGGCTGCTCGCATGCGTCGGCATCGGCGAGGCGCTCGGGTCCACGGCCGGCCGAGCGCTGTCACGGTCGCTGGGTCGTGGCTTTCTCGGCGCGCTCGACCAGGTCGGCGGAGCGCTCGTCGGGCTGGCGCAGGCGATCCTCGTCGTCTGGCTCGCGGGCGGGCTCGTCGCCGATGCACCGCTTCCCGGCCTGTCCGACGAGGCTCGCCGCTCCGTCGCCGTGCGCGCCCTCGATCGCGCGCTCCCGCCGCCCGTCGCGATCGCCGCCGACCTGCGACGCGCGCTCGACGCGACGGGCCTGCCCGACGTGTTCGTCGGCCTCGAGCCGGCACCGGCGCCGCCCGCAGCGCTGCCCGACGATCCGGAGGTGCGCGAGATCGCCGCGCTCGCGCTGCCGAGCACCGTCCGAATCGCGAGCCCGGCCTGCGGCGTCCAGCTGAGCGGCAGCGGCGTCGTCGTCGACCGCGGCTACGTCGTCACGAACGCCCACGTCGTTGCCGGGTCCGCGAGGTCGTCCGTCGCGACCGCCTCGGGCTCGACCGAGGCACGAACCGTCCTCTTCGACGGCGATCTCGACGTCGCCCTGCTCTACGTGCCCGGCCTGGACGCGCCGGCGCTGCGCTTCGCGACGAGCGACCCGCCGATCCATGCGATCGGCGCGGCCATCGGCTACCCGGGCGGTGGCCCGGCGCGGGTCGTGGCCGCGGCGGTGTCGCGCGAGCTCCATGCCGTCGGCCGCGACATCCACGACGACCACCAGGTCACGCGCGAGGTCCTCGAGCTTCACGCCGACATCGAGCGGGGCGACAGCGGCGGACCGCTCGTCCTCGCGAACGGCACCGTCGGTGGTCTCGTATTCGCACAGTCGCGGAGCGAGCCTGACGTCGGCTACGCGCTGTCGCCGACGGCCGTCCGCGCCACGATCGCGCCCGCCCTCGGCCGAACGGACCCGGTCGACACCGGCACCTGCACGAGCTGACCCGGAGCGTCTTCGGCCCTTGACAGGCGGGGGCGCCTGCTGAGAAGGTTCGACTCCTCGTGCTATATCGCAATTCGAGGTAGTTGGGTGCCGGGTCGATCCTTCCGCGGGGAGCTCGTGAGGGGAACGACTCCCCTGCTCCTACTGTCCGTCCTCGCCGACGGAGAGCTGTACGGCTACGACATCGCCCAACGCATCCGGGCTCGAAGCGGCGGCGCCTTCGCGCCGTCCGAAGGGGCGCTGTACCCGTCGCTCCATCGTCTCGAGGCGGAGGGCGCGCTCGTCGCCCGCTGGAGCCGGAGTGATCGGGGTCCGCGTCGCCGCTACTACCGCCTGACCGACGCCGGGCGCGGGCTGCTCGAGCGAAACCGCCGCGAGTGGGAGGCCTTCAGCGGCGTCGTCGAGGCCGTCGCCGTGAGCGAGCGCCATGCGTGATCCGGCCGAACACCCGGTCGATCGCTACCGCGCGGCGGTCGCGCGCACGCTCCGGCTGCCGCCGTCGCTCGAGGCCGACCGGCTCGACGAGATCGCGATCCACATCGATGACACCGTGGCTTCGCTCATCGACGAGGGGCTCGACCGCGCTCATGCCGAGCGTGAGGCGCTCGCCCGGCTCGGCTCTCCGGAGGTCCTCGGCGACGAGCTGCGGCGCGCCGAGCAAACGGCCCGACGCGCGTTGGCCGCCGTCGGCGGTGGGATCGTCGCGGCGGCTGGCGGCGTGATCCGCGGATCGATCGTCGGCTTCCTCGCCCTGTTCTCGACGTTCGTCGGTGGCGCGCTCCTGGTCCAGGCCGTCGCGCATCTAACCGGCTGGCAGGTCAACCCGGTGCTGCCCGTATCCAACGCCGGTGCGTACGTCTCGATTGCGTGGCTCGCGGCCTTCCTCGGCGCGAGGAGCGCGGCCGAGGCGATCGCACGCGGGAGCCGCCGCCGGATCGTCGACGTCCGGGCCCCCGTCGCGGTGGCGGCGACCGCCGTGGCGGTATGGGTCGTCGCGACGTGGCAGCTCGAGCAGGATTGGTTGAGCGTGGCCGCGCTCCTCGCCCTGCCGGCGCTGGCGGCGATCGGGCCGTTCGCCGGGCATGATGACCCGGCAGGGCCGCGCGGTTGGTCGCGTGCGTGGTTCGTGGCGGCCGCAGCTGCGCTCCTTCTCCCGGTCGTGCTGCTCTCCGGCGTCGGTGGCGGGGTCACGGGCGCAGGCCCCGGCGTCGGCCAGTCG
>DASSHA010000119.1:0-5348 GCA_035693145.1 Candidatus Limnocylindrales bacterium | reverse complement strand
GTGTAGCCGGTTCTCGAGACGTCGATCGCGATCGGCCGGCGGCCGGCCTTGACGGTCGCCTGACGACGCCGGAAGTAGCGGAGGTCGGCGAAGTCGTCGCCCGTCGCGGCCTCCAGGACGGCTCGGCTGAGCGGGCCCTGGAGCGCGAGGGCCGCCGTGCTGTCGGTCGTGTCCTCGATCGTCACGTCGAGGTTCGCGGCGTTGAGGGTGAGCCAGCGGTACTGCGGATCGGCGGCCGTCCAGCGGAACTCGTCCGCGGCCAGCCGGTGGACGGTTCCGTCGTCGACGACCTTGCCCTGCTCGTCGCACCAGCAGGTGTAATAGACCTGCCCGACCTTGAGCTTCGTCGCGTCGCGCACGATCACGCGATCGACGAGCCGCTCCGCGTCGGGACCGCTGACGCGGTACTTGTAGAGCGGGCTGACGTCGATGAGCGCGGCCGCCTCGCGGATCGCCGCGTACTCGATGTCGTGGGCGTCGGCGTAGACGCTCGACGCGAAGTACCCCGACCATTCACGCCACTGCATCTTCCGGTTGAGCGGCGCGGTCCGCTCGTGGAACGCGGTCCCGATCGTCACTAGGCGTCCTCCCAGCGCGCCCGAGTATGCCGAAGCGGCGGGTCCTGCGGCGGTGGCGTCCGGAGCGAGGGGGTTGGCTCGGCGCCGCTCGGCGCCAGGGCGCGCGGCTCGGCGCCGCCACCGGCGTTGCCTGGGAGGCCACGAAATCGCCACCTGCGCGTCGTCCCGTTGCCCCGGGAGGTACGCGCCGACATCATCGCGGCCGTTTCGGTGTCGGATCGTGGCCTCGCCGGCACCAGTCCGACCGATCCCCGCGGGAATCGTGGCCCACCAGGCAATCGCCGCGCGCCGCGCCGGCCACTGCCGCGCCCGCGCGCGCCGAGCCGGCCACTGCGGCGCCCGCCGAGTGCCGCGCGCGCCGGAGCCCCGTCACCCCGCGTGCCGCGAGCCGGTCACCGGTCCGGACCTCGCGTCGCACACGAGCCACCGCGCGATGAAGACGAGCGCTCCGCGAACCCATCAGGCGGTCGGCCGCGAGCGCTCGTCGGTGCCCGGGATCCCGCGTTCGGCGAGTGCGGCCCCGAATGCGACGGGGTCCGCGACGGTCACGGTCAGGGCAGGGTGGTAGTTGCCGCCCCAGTGCTGCGGACTGACGAACTCGAGGTACACGCCGTCCTTCGCGCTCGAACCGAAGCTCAGGTCCCACACGCCGATCGTCTGGCGGACACCGACCGCGCGCCACCAGCGGTACGGCCCGCGGATCGCCCAGCGCGCGATGTTCTCCATCGGGACGTCCATCCGCCACGGCCCGAACCGCGCGTGGACGCCGGCACCGTCGAGGTCGACGTAGGCCCGTCGCGCCGTGACGCCGAACGGCAGCACCGCGAGACGCCAGAGGCCCTCCAGCCGGAACGGGAATCGCCGCCTCCGCGAACCCGATGCCGAGACGGTCACGCGTGCGGGATCCATCCGCACACGCTACCGCACCCTTCGCGGGGGTCGGCGCGGCTCCGCGGGAACGCGCCCGGGCCCCCATCGACGTCCCGGTACGATCCGTGCGTCCAGCGGCGCAAACGAGGGAGCCCGACCGACCGTGTCCGCCCGCTACGACGCCGTCGTCATCGGCGGCGGCCACAACGGCCTCATCGCCGCCGCGTACCTCGCCCGCGGCGGCCTTCGCACGCTCGTCCTCGAGCGGCGACACGTGCTCGGCGGCGCGGCAGTGACCGAGGAGGTGGTCCCGGGCTTCCGGTTCAGCGTGGCGAGCTACGTCGTCTCGCTCCTCCGGCCCGAGATCATCCGCGAGCTCGACCTGCCCGGTCATGGGCTCCACATCCTCCCGCTCGACGGGACGTTCACTCCGCTCCTGCCGGGCAGCGGCCCGACGCGCCGCACGGGCGCGAACGGCGTCCCGGGCAGCGGCGACTACCTCTGGCGGGTGAACGACCACGGTCGAACCGTTCGAGAGCTCCGCCGCTGGAGCCTCCGCGATGCCGATGCCTATGAGGAATACGGGCTCCTCATGGTCGAGATGGCGAAGTTCATCAAGCCGATCCTCGGGCTGCTGCCACCGGACCCGACGGGCTGGGACCCGCGCGAGTTCATCGGGCTCGCGGGCCTGGCGCGCGACTTCGGGCGCCTGCCCGAGCGGGAGCAGGCCGTCTTCGTCCAGCTGATGACGATGCCGTCCGCCGACTTCCTGGACCAGTGGTTCGAGACCGATCCGCTCAAGGCGACGATGTCGGCATCGGGGATCATCGGCACGTATCTCGGCATCCGCTCGCCCGGGACGGCGTACGTCCTCCTCCACCACTACATGGGCGAGATCGACGGCGCCTTCCGGGCCTGGGGAATCCCGAAGGGTGGCACGGGCGGGATCTCCGAGGCCATCGGACGGGCGGCGCAAGCCCAGGGGGCCGAGATCCGGACCGAGGCCCCGGTCGCGCGCGTCCGCACCCGCGACGGCCGGGCGACGGGCGTCGTCCTCGAGTCGGGCGAGGAGATCGAGGCCGACGCGGTCGTTTCGACCGCCGACGCCAAGGTCACCTTCCTCGACCTCCTCGACGGCGGCACGCTCGACCGCGACTTCGAGGCCGAGATCCGCCGGTTCAAGTTCCGGGGCTCGTCCGGGAAGGTCAACCTCGCCCTCGACCGGCTGCCGGAGTTCACGAGCCTCCCGAATGCCGAGGACCTGGAGCACCTCCGCGGCGCGATCTCGCTGTCGCCCTCGACGGACGACATGGAGCGTGCGTACGACGACGCCAAGTACGGCCGCCCGAGCGCGAAGCCGTACGTCGACATGATCATCCCGACGCTCGTCGACCCGTCGATGGCCCCGCCCGGAAAGCACGTCCTGAGCTGCTTCGTCCAGTACGCGCCGTACCACCTCGACCCGTCGCTCGGGACCTGGGACGACAACCGCGAGGCGTTCGGCGACACGGTCGTCGACCGGATCGCCGAATTCGCCCCGAACATCCGCGAGGCGATCGTCGGCCGGCAGGTGCTCACGCCGCTCGACATCGAACGGACGATCGGGCTGACCGAGGGGAACATCTTCCAGGGCGAGCTCTCGCTCGAGCAGCTGTTCTTCAACCGGCCGGTGCCCGGCTACGCCCGCTTCCGGACCCCGATCCGCGACCTCTGGCTGGCGGGTTCGTCGACCCATCCGGGCGGCGGGATCATGGGCGCGAACGGACGGCTGGCGGCGCTCGAGGTGCTGCGCGCGCAGGGTGGGCGATCGGCAGGGGTCCGCCCGTGACCGTCGTCGGCGGCGGCTACGACGCGATCGTCGTCGGCGGCGGCCACAACGGCCTGACGTGCGCCGCCTATCTCGCCCGTGCCGGGCTTGGCGTGCTCGTCCTCGAGCGGCGCGAGCGGGTGGGGGGTATCGCCGATACCGTGGAGATCGCGCCGGTGGTGCGGTCGCCGGCGATCGCCGCGACGGTCGGGCGGCTGCGAGCCTCGGTCGCGCGCGACCTCGACCTTCGCGCCCATGGCCTGTCGCTCGTGGCGCCGGCGGTTCGGGTCTTCGCTCCCGGGCATGACGGCTCGGCCGTCGTCCTCTGGGCGGACGTCGATCGGACGGCCGAAGACCTCCGAAGGCGCGGCCTGACGGCCGACGCGGACGCCTGGTCCGAGTTCGACCGACTCGTGCGTTCGCTCGGCGGGTTCATGGCCGACCTCGGCGAGCAGACGCCGCCCGACATCGCGAACCCGGGCGTCGCGGATGCGCTCGGCGGCCTGTTGCTCGGCCGGAAGTACCGCGGCCTCGGCCGGCTCGACGCCCGAACGATCCTGCGGGTGCTCGCGATGCCGGTTGCGGACTTCGTCGCCGAATCGCTGGTCTCGGACGCGCTGCGCGCGGCGGTCGCGTGGCGCGGCGTTCGGAACGCGTCGCTCGGGCCGTGGTCGGCGGGATCGACGCTCAACCTGCTGCAGGACGCGGCGGGAAACGACGGTGGCGCGGCGGGCGAGACCGTGTTCGCGCGGGGCGGGCCCGGTGCGCTGGCAGAGGCGCTCGCGTCGGCCGCTCGGTCGTTCGGGGCAGTCATCCGGACCGAGGCCGAGGTCGTCGCCGTTCGGTCGAATCCCGACGGCGTCGCGACGGGTGTCGTCCTCGCCTCGGGCGAGGAGATCGCGGCAAGGGCGGTCGTGTCCGCGGTCGATCCGAAGCAGACGCTCCTTCGGTTCGTGGACCCGATCGCACTCGGGCCGACGCTCCGCTGGCGAGCCGGCAACATCCGCCAGCCGGGCGTCGTCGCGACGGTGGCACTCGCGCTGTCGCGGCTGCCGTCGTTTTCCGCCGCCGACGGCGACGAGCGGCTGCTGCGCGGCCGGATCCTCGTGGGTGCCGAGGGGGTGGATGCGCTCGAGCGCGCGTTCGATGCGGCGAAGTACGGCCGGATCTCGGAGCGGCCGGTCGTGGAGGCGACGATCCCGTCGCTCGTCGATCCGTCGCTCGTGGACGGCGCCGAACCCGGAACCCACGTGCTCCACGCCCACGTCCAATGGACGCCGCGCGAGCTGCGTGACGGGGACTGGGAGGCGTGCCGTGAACCGCTCGCGGACTCGTTGATCGCACAGCTGGAGACGGTCGCGCCGGGGATCGGTGGGCTCGTCACCGCGCGGCGAGTGCTGACGCCGCTCGACCTCGAACGCGACTACGGCCTGAGCAGTGGGCACCCCTGGCACGCTGAGCCCGCGCTGGAGTCCTTCTTCCTGTGGCGCCCGATGCTCGGCTATGCGCGCTATCGCATGCCTTTGCGCGGGCTGTACCTCGCCGGCAGCGGTGCCCACCCGGGTGGCGGCATCACCGGTGGCCCCGGCCAGAACGCCGCGCGCGAAATCGTGAAGGACCTTCGCAGCCGTATCTGAGCCGCGGCGTGCGGCGTCGTCCTTCCCCGCACAACGCCTGGATGATCCGGCAGCTCAGCGGCTCGGCCCGATCAACCGGCGTCGAGCAGCTCAATCACGGGTGCCATCGCGTCGAGCGTTGCCGGGTTCGGCGGCCAGACCACGAGCTCGAGGTTCGTGAAGCCAGCCGCCCCGAAGGTCCGCAAGGCATCGGCGATCGCCTCCGCCGAGCCACGAATTGGAGTCCCGAACTCGGCCTCCGAACCCCCGACCGAGGTCGGCTCGACGACGACGCCGGCCGACTTGCCAATCGTGCCCGGATCCCGACCGGAATCCTCGCAGGCGGCGACGAGGGCCGCCAGGCGGGGCGCGAACTCGGTGATGTCGCTGCGCTCCTCGACGAACCAACTCCAGATGTCGGCCTTGAGGGCAGCGAGGCGCAGCATCTTCGGCCCCTTCGCGCCAATCATGATCGGG
>DASSHA010000118.1:0-8604 GCA_035693145.1 Candidatus Limnocylindrales bacterium | reverse complement strand
CAGGTCGAGTGCCTCCTCGACCTCGTCGTTGCGCCAGCCGCCCTCGAGCTCCGTGCCGTTCATGAGCTCGAACAGGAGGTGGGCCCGGCCCCGGGTCGAGTGCTTCTCCTCGCGCGTGACCATGTACGAGGGGCACATCGTCCCGCCCTCGTGGCGGCGGCACTCCCCCACCCCGACGCAGCGGAACGCGGCATGGCCGAAGGAGCCGTTGTCGTCGGGAAAGCGGAAGTACGTCCGCGGCTTCGGTGGCGCGTAGTCGGTGCCGAGGCGCAGGTCGGACAGGATCGGGTTCGGGCGGACGAGCTTGCCCGGGTTCATCTTCCCGTCCGGGTCCCAGGCGTCCTTGAGGTCCTCGAACGCCCGCACGAGCCGGTCGCCGAACATGATCGGCAGCACCTCGCCGCGGGCCTGGCCGTCGCCGTGCTCGCCGGACAGGGATCCGCCCATCGAGACGACGAGCTCGGACGCGTCGGTCATGTAGCGGCGGAACGACTCGAGGCCCTTCGCGGTCACGAGGTCGAAGTCGATCCGGCAGTGGAGGACGCCCTGGCCGAAGTGACCGTACATGTCGGCGTCGAGCCCGTAGCGGTCCCAGAGCTTGCGGACGGCTCGGAGGTAGTCGCCGAGGCGCTCCGGCGGAACGGCCGAATCCTCCCAGCCGGGACCGCTCGTCGGCTTGCCCGGGACCATCGCCGTCGCCCCGAGGCCGGCCTCGCGGACGCGCCAGAGCTTCGCCTCGTCCTTCGGGTCGTCGTACAGGCGAGCCTCGACGTCGGAGCGGCGGCCCTCGATCGACCCGACGAACTCGCGGGCCCTGGCGTCCGACTCGTCGCGGTCCTTTCCCCCGAACTCGACGAGCAGGAACCCGCTGCCCTTCGGCAGCAGCGTGAGCGCGTCGGGGTGGATGCCGCGCGCCTTGATGTCGCGGACGAGCTTCTCGTCCATGCCCTCGCAGGCGATGCAGCCCGATTGGACGACCCGGGCGACGTCGTCGCCGGCGTCGTAGACGTCGGGATAGCCGACGACGACGAGGGTCCGGCCCGGCGGGCTGTTCACGAGCCGGACCTTCGCCTCGAGGACCGTCACGAGCGTCGATTCGGAGCCGACCAGCGCCTTCGCGACGTCGAAGCCATGCTCCGGGAGGAGGAACGGCAAGTTGTAGCCGGACACGCGACGCGGGATGTCAGGGAACGTCCTTCGGATGTCGTCGGCGTACGTGTCGCGGAGGTCGCGCATCGCCTCGTAGATCCGGCCGCGCCGGTCGCCGGCGCCGATCATCCGGATCAGCTCGTCGTCGCTGGTGGGCCCCACCCGAAACCGCTCGCCGCGGTATGTCAGGACCTCCAGCTCGAGCACGTTGTCGTCGGTCTTGCCGGCCATCACCGAGTGCACGCCGCACGAGTTGTTGCCGATCATCCCGCCGAGCGTGCAGTGGTCGTGCGTCGCCGGATCCGGCCCGTAGGTGAGGTCGAACTCCTCGGCCGCGTCGCGCAGCTCGTCGAGGACGATCCCCGGCCTGACGCGCGCCCAGCGCTCGTCGGGGTTGAGCTCGATGAGCTCGTTGTTGTACTTGCTGTGGTCCATGACGACGGCGACGTTGCAGGTCTGCCCGGCGAGGCTCGTGCCGCCGCCGCGCGAGACGATCGGGACGCCGTGGGCGCGGCAGACCTCGACGGTGGCGACGACGTCGTCGGCGTCGCGCGGGACGACGACGCCGATCGGGAGCTGCCGGTAGTTCGAGGCATCGGTGGCGTAGAGCGCCCGGCTGCCGGGATCGAAGCGGACCTCGCCGCGGACGGCGTTGAACAGGTCGACGACGAGCGTCTCGACGTCCGAAGGGACGCCGGCGGGCGGCCGGGACGCTCGTCCATTCGCCGGCTGGCGCGCCGGTTCGACCGGGACGAACGGCGCCTGCCAGGTTCGGGGCGTGCGCGACGGAGCAGGCGCGGTCATTCGGTCCTCCAGGTGAGATAGGGCTCGGCGTCCGCTCGCCGGAGCTCGAGTCCGACGCCGGGCCGCGTTCGGTCGGGCGCGAGGAGGCCGTCGCGCGGATCGGTGACGCCGTCGAACAGCAGGCGCTCGATGCGGACGTGGTCGTGGAACCACTCGAGATGGATGGCCGGGCGCGCTGCACATGTGAGGTGGACGTGGAGGGCCGGCGCACAGTGCGACGAGAGCGGGACGTTGTGCGCCTCGCACAGCGCCGCCGCCATCTGGAAGCCGGTCGTGCCGAGGCAGCGCGTCGCGTCCGCCTGGAGGACGTCGACGGCACCCGCCTCGATGAGGCGACGGAAGTGGAACTGGTCCCAGCCGTACTCGCCGGCCGCGATCGCCATCCCGGCGGGGGCGCGGTCGCGCAGGAGGCGCAGGCCGTCCACGTCGTCCGAGCTGACCGGCTCCTCGAACCAGGTCACGCCGCGCTCCGCGAACCGGGCCGCGGCCGCGAGCGCGGCCACCCGGTCGTGGGCGCCGTTCGCGTCGACGAACAGCTCCGTCCCGTCGCCGATGACGTGCCGCGCGACGTCGACCCGATGCGGGTCGCTGGCCGGGTCGCGGCCCACCTTCATCTTCACGAACCGGAAACCTTCGCCGGCCCAGCCGCCAAGCTGGTCGCGGAGCTCATCGTCCGAGTACGAGCAGAAGCCACCGCTGCCGTACGGCGGGATGGCGTCGCGGGCGCGGCCGAGGAGGTCGACGAGCGAGACGCCGAGGAGTCGCGCCTTGAGGTCCCACAGGGCGTTGTCGAGAGCGGAGATGGCGGTCGCGGCGATCCCCGGCCGACCGAGGTTGCGGACCGCCCCGACGAGGACGGACCACGTGCCGGCGACGTCCCAGGCGTCGCGGCCGACGACGTGTCGCGCCAGCGTGTCGGCGACGAGGTGCGCGGCCGTCGCGTCGGCGTACGAGTAGCCGAGCCCGCGCGTCCCGGCGGCGATCGGCTCGACGACCACGATCGTCGTCCGGTCCCACTCGATCGTGCCGTCGGATTCGGGGCGGTCCGTCGGGATCGTGTACGCCGAGACGTCGATGCGTTCGATCGGGGGTCCGCCGCCGGCAACCGCGCGTTCGGAAGGACGCTCCGGCGGGTGCGGCCGCGCGGCGCGAGCGACCGCAGTCGGGGTCGAGACGAGGTCGGCGGGCGCCACGTCCCCAGCCTCTGCCCGACGCTCGGACAGTCGCGCGGCGCGGTGCGCGCCCGGCATGTCGTCGCCCTTGCAGTTGCCCGGGGGCAAGTAATTGTGGGGCCGGGCGACCCGGCGGACGCCCCGACGCGGGCCTAGCCTTCGGGCGCCTCGAGCTCGCCGGGATCGGCGAACGCGGTCGTCCGGCGGCCGGCACCCGATGCCGCCATCGCCTCGCGGTAGACCGCGACGGAATCGTCGACGCAGGCGACGACCAGGTCGCCGGGCACCGCGTGCCGGAGCGCGATCCGGACCGCCTCCAGCTCGTCGAGGACCGTCTCCGAGCGCGTCGTTCGACCCTTCGCCGACCGAACGCCGGCCTCGACGTTGGCCGCCGATTCGCCCGGCGGCCGGCCGCGCAGGTTGCGATCCTCGCGGACGACGATCTCGTCGAAGGCGCCGGTCGCCAGCGCTCCGTACTCGCGCTGGTCCTCGTCGCGCCGATCCCCCGGCATCCCGATGACACCGATCGCACGACCCTGCCGACCATCCGCAGCCTCGCCCGGGCGCTCCTTCGCGCCGCCGGGACGTGGCTTCCCGGTGCTCGTCCGGGGCTGCGGCTCGACCATCATCCGGTTCACGAAGTCGGCCAGCCGGCGCATGCCGTCGACGTTGTGGCAGTAGTCGATGACCAGCCGGATCCCGCCGACGTCGACGAGGTTCAGCCGCCCCGGCGCCTGGAAGAACGACGTCGTGAAGGTCCGGAGCCCCTGGCGGATGTCGTGGAGGTGTGCGCCCGCGGCCCAGGCCGCGGCGGCGGCCGCCAGCGCGTTCGCGACGTTCATCCGCGCCCGTCCGTTGAACGTGGCCGGGATGAGGTGCGTGTAGAGGACCGGCATCATCCGGCTGCCGAGCCGGAGCGTCACGAGCTCGCCCTCGGCGGTGTCCTGGAGGACGAACGCCGCGCCGCCGCGCGAGCAGTGCGCGTCGACGCGGTCCCAGCCGTCCTCGCCGGGCGTCGTGGACATCGAGAAGAAGACGACCCGCCCCGCAGAATGGCGGGCCATCCGGGCGACGAGGGTGTCGTCGGCATTGAGGACGGCCGTGCCGGCGCGCGGGACGGCCTCGACGACGACCCCCTTGACGGTCGCCAGCTGGCCGATCGTGGTGATCCCCCCGAGGCCCAGGTGGTCGCCGCTGACGTTGGTGACGACGGCGACGTCGTTGCGGTCGTAGCCCAGGCCCTCGCGCAGGATCCCGCCCCGCGCGACCTCGAAGACGGCGGTGTCGACCGTCGGGTTCTGGAGGACCATGAGCGCCGACTTCGGGCCCGACATGTCGCCCTTCTTCATGAGCCGGCCGTCGACGACGATCCCGTCGGTCGAGGTCATCCCAACGCGGCGACCCATGAGCTTGAGGATGTGGGCGATCATCCGGACGGTCGTCGTCTTCCCGTTCGTGCCGGTCACCGCGATGATCGGGATGCGCGACGCAGTCCCGGGCGGGAAGAGCAGGTCGACGACCGGCCGGGCGACGTACTGCGGCTCGCCCTCCGTCGGGTGCGTGTGCATCCGGAATCCGGGCGCCGCGTTCACCTCGACGATCGCCCCGCCGGTCTCGCGCACGGGGGCCGCGATGTCCGGGCAGATGAAGTCGATGCCGGCGACGTCGAGGCCCACGACGCGCGCGGCGGTCTCGGCGATCTCGAGGTTGTCGGGGTGCGCCTCCATCGTCCGGTCGATCGAGGTCCCGCCGGTCGACATGTTGCCCGTCGAGACGAGCCGCACGCGAAACCCTTCAGGCAGGACGTCGTCGAGGCCGAACCCCTGTCGCTCCACGAGCTCCGCGGCACGCTCGTCGAGGACGATGCGGGTGAGCACCTTCTCGTGGCCGATGCCGCGCCGCGGGTCGGCGTTGGCGAGGTCGACGAGCTGGCGGACGGTGTGCTCGCCGTCGCCGACGACCGAGGCCGGAACGCGCTCGGCGACGGCCGCGACCCGCCCGCCGATGACGAGGACGCGATAATCGTGACCGGCGACGAACGTCTCGACCACCACCTCGCCGGTTCGGGTCTGGCGGAGCGCCTCGTCGAAGGCGACCCGGACCGCGCCCTCGTCGCGCAGGTCCAGGCCGACCCCGCGGCCGTGGTTGCCGTCGAGCGGCTTGAGCACGACCGGGTAGCCGATCCGAACGGCGGCCGCGACCGCCTCGTCTGCCGTCTCGACGACGGTGCTGCGCGGGACCGGCAGCCCGGCCGAATCGAGGAGCCGGTTGGTCAGGCTCTTGTCGGACGCGAGGTCGACCCCGATCGCGCTCGTTCGCGAGGTCATCGTCGCGCGGATGCGCTGCTGGTGGACGCCCTGGCCGAGCTGGACGAGGCTGTGGCGGTCGAGCCGGATGTACGGGATGTCGCGGCTGACGGCCTCGTCGATGAGCGCCTGGGTCGAGGGCCCGAAGGCGAGCCGCTCCGCGAGCCTGATGAGCCGCTCCACCTCCGCCACGAAGTCGAGCTCGAACGCCGGGTCGTTCGGCGCGACGAGGTGGTTGACGAGCCGGACCGCGATCCGTCCGGCCTCGATCCCGACCTGCTCCTCGCGGTACTCGTAGATGACGTTGTACCGGCCGGTCTCGCCCGCGCCGCGCGTCTTGCCGTGGCGAACGTCCGTGCCCGCGAGGTTCTGGAGCTCGAGCGCGACGTGCTCGGCGATGTGGCCGGCCCACGTTCCCTCGCGCAGCCGGGTCACGAAGCCGCCGCGCCGGCCGAGCGAGCAGGCGTGCTCCTCGAGCGACGGCAGGATCCCGACGAGCGCCTCGACGAAGCCCGGGATCCGGTTGCTCGGGAACTCTTCGAGGACGCCGAGGTCGACGAGCATCCGGATGACCGGCTCGCGCGCCCAGTAGTTCGGGCCGCGAAGGGCGCGGGTCTCGACGATCCGCAGGCTCGGTTCGGGCCGGGGCGCCGACTCGCGCCGCTCGCGTTTCGAGCCTTCGGCTTTGCGGCCTTCGAGTTTGGCGCCCTCGGGCGTGGCTGGCGCGGACGTCGCCGGGGCGGCCGTCTCCTGCGCCACGACGCGGGTCGCCCGGGTCAGCTCGAGGCCGCCGCGCCGCCGCCGGGCAGCGCGCGGAGGGCCGGCGTCGCGACGAGCGCTCGGCGTCGCAGGTCGAACCGGTAGCCGGACGGGAGCGAGTGGAGGACGACGTTGCTGATCATGATCGGGCGGTGGCCGTGGGTGTCCCAGGCGTCGGTCTCCGACGCCGAGCCGTCGACGATCGTCACGCTCCCGCGTCCGACGACCTCGAGGACACGCTCGGGACCCACGACTCCCGCCGTGTCCTCGTCGACGCCCAGCCCCAGCAGGCTCGGGTTCTGGGCGATGAGGCTGAGCAGCCGTCCGAGACGATTGCGCTGCTGGAAGTGCTGGTCGACGATGACCCCCGGCAGCACGCCGAGCCCGGCCGCCAGCTGGGCCATCCGCTGCTTCGGCGTCCCGCCCGACGCGCCGAACGCGATCATGTGGCTCGACAGGGCCGACGCTCCGGCACTCGTGCCGGCGACGACCGCGCCATCGTGGAACCGGTCGAGGACCGCGTCGGCGAGGCGCGTTCCCCCGATCGTCGAGGCGAGCCGGAGCTGGTTGCCGCCGGTCAGGAAGACGCCGGTCGCGTCGCGAAGCTTGAAGGTGGCCGCCTCGTCGTTCGCCTCGGGGCGCGTCAGCGCGTGGATCGGCCGAACGTGGGCGACGCCCAGCTCCCCGAACACGCGTCGGTAGCGCTCGGCCGCCTCGGCACCAAGGGAGCTGGCCGTGCTGATGACGGCGATCGTGGCGTCCGGGCCCCCGGCGAGCGCGACGAACCGGGCGAGGATCAGCCGGTCGCGGACCTTGTCCTCCGCACCGCCGATCACGATCGCTGTCCCGTCGGCCATGGTGGGCGAGTATACCGGCGCCGAATCCGGCCCCAGCCGGGTCGCCCGTGGGTGCGACAATCCGCGCCGTGAGCGACCGGCTGAGCCGAATCGGTGATCGGCTGAGCGACCGGCTCGACGCGCGCCTGGACCCGCCGACGCGGCGTCGTGCCGGCGTCTTCCGGCGCGCGCTCCGACGCGAGACATCCCGACTCCGCGATCGGCGCCGCATCCTGGCGATGATCCTGCTGATCGCCGTCTTCGGGCTCGCGGCAGCCGGCCTCGTGGCCCGCGGCGAGGCGGCCGGCGCCGATGCGCGCGCGTACTGGGCCGCGGTCCGGATCTGGCTCGGCGGCGGCGACCCGTACCACCCGACCGGGCCGTTCCTGCCGTACGTCTACGCGCCGTGGATGCTCCCGCTGTTCGCGCCTTGGGCGCTCCTGCCGTGGGACGTCGCCTGGTTCGCCTGGCGGGTGGCGACCGTCCTCGGGCTGCTCTGGACGATCGACTGGGCCTATCGCCGTCGACCCCTCGCCACGGCGGTCGTCGTCGTCGCGCTCGCGTTCCCGATCGCGGCGAACCTCGATACCGGCAACGTCACGCTGCTGCTGACGATCGGCCTCTTCGGCGCGCAGTTCGTGGGACCACGGCTCGCCGGTGCGCTGTGGGCGATCGCGACGTGGATGAAGTGGGCGCCGGCACCGATCTGGCTCGTGCTCGCCCCGCGGGCGCGCGCCTGGGGCGTCGGCTGGCTCGTCGTCGCGGCGGCCCTGAGCCTGCTCACGCTGCCGCTCACGATCGTCCAGCTTCAGGCGCTCTTCGGGTTCGGCGCCCGGCCGCTGCGCCTCGACTACCTCGTCCTGCTGTGGGCCGTGGTGCCGTGGGTCTGGCGCCATCCCGACCCGCTCTGGTGGGCGCGGCCGGCGCGCTGGCCGGCGGTGGGCCGACGGATCGGCGCCGCGGCGAGGACCTGGCGGGCGCGCTGGCGAGCAGATCCGGTCGAGACCCGAGCGGCGGCATCACGCGTCGTCCGGTCGCGCCTCCGGACCTTTCTCGGCCTGCGCGCCTGATCGACGCGTCAGGAGGTCGGCGTGAGGTCCCGGTCCTCCATCTCCCAGGCGTGGTCGAGCATGTGGTAGGCGCAGCGCCGAAGCAGGAACTGCACCGTCCAGCTGCGCGCCATGACGCCCCGGGCGTTGTGTTCGCGGATCGCGGCGCAGAGCGCGTCGCGGTGCGTCAGGATCTCCTCGCGATGCCGAGCCGGCTCCTGCCAGACCTCGGCTGCCGTCGTCAGTCCGACCTTCTTCGCGAACTCATCGATCTCCGCGCCGTTGGCATGCCGAATGATCCTGTCCCGGTCACGGCCTCCGCCGCGAGGGCCCTTGCGAAGGTCGGCCGAGACGCGTGACGCGAGATCGTCGAACATCGTCCAGCTGGCCCGCAGCAGGGCGATCTTCCGGTCGCAGACGGCCTCGCTCATCTGCTCGTGCTCCGGGCCCGCGGAGCGGCCGGAGACGCCGTCGAAGTCGGTCATGCCCGTGCCCTCGACGCGCTCGACGACCTCCAGCTCGCCGGTCG
>DASSHA010000117.1:0-5558 GCA_035693145.1 Candidatus Limnocylindrales bacterium | reverse complement strand
TGGTCGGCGTCGCCGCGTGGGAGCGGCGGCGGTTCGGTCCGCTGGCCCGGCCGACGTGGGGACTCGCGATCGTCGCCGGCGTCTTCTTCGCGTCCGACCTCCTCTTCTGGCACCACGCGATCGAGGAGGTCGGGGCGGGGCTCGCGACGGTCCTCGGGAACATGCAGGTCCTCGTCGTCGCGGTCGTCGCGTGGCTGTTCCTCGGGGAGCGGCCCACGGCGCGGACCGTTGTTGCGATCCTGATCGTCGCCCTCGGTGCGATCCTCATCTCGGGTCTCGTCGGTTCGGGCGCCTACGGCGCGAACCCGACGCTCGGGGTCGTGTTCGGTTCGATCACGGCCGTCTCGTACGCCGGCTACCTCCTCGTCATCCGTCGCGGGAGTCGCGACCTGCGGCGTCCCGCGGGACCTGTGGCGATCGCGACGGCCTCCACGATGGTCATCGCGCTGGTCGTGGGCGGTGCCACCGGCGACCTGTCGCTCACTCCGACCTGGCCGACCCACGGCTGGCTGCTGGCGTACGGCGTGACCTCGCAGTCGGTCGGCTACCTGCTCATCTCGCTCTCGCTGCCCCGACTGCCGGCCGTGCTGACCTCGATCATCCTGCTCGCCCAGCCGGTGACGACCGTTGCGCTCGCGATGGTCCTCCTCGCGGAGGCGCCGTCCGTCGATCAGCTCCTCGGCGTCGCGCTCGTCGTCGGCGGGATCGCCCTCGCCACGATCCCGCTGTCGCGGATCAGGAGGGCCGTCCCACCGGTCCCCGCCGGCTGAACGGGCTGGCGCGGCCGCGTCGGGCGCCCGCGGAACGCTCCCGATCGGCGGGGCCGATCACGTTCGGAGCCCGCGCCCCAGGCTGATCGCCGAGGGCGATCGCCGCGACGTCGCCGGGTCGCCATTTGCTGGCGCCGATGTCTGTTCGATCGGCGGCAGCGATCGGGCGGACGTCTCGGCCCCGAATGTGATCGGCGAGGCCGATCGCCGTGCGCGCGGCCGGCGCCGACGCTTCGGTGGTTCAGCCCGGCTGGTCGGGAACCTCGGCGGCAGCCTGGCCGTACGGCGCCAGAGCCGGGCCTTCGAGTGGCGCGTCGTCGGAGCGGTCGACAACCGCGGCGCCCCACTCGTGCTCGTGGCCGGCTTCCGGGGGCGGGGGCGCCTCGAACGGCGGAAGCGCGGCGCTCGGCGTGTCGAGATCGTGCGTCGTGCCCGGGTCGCCGAGATCGATGGAACGGACCGGGACGCGCGAGGCCAGCTCGGCGACGATGTCGTCCGGCATGAGCGACGAGTCCATCGATCGCAGGGTCGCGAGCTGCGACACCGGCACGAGGACGGGCCAACCCGCCTCGTCGCGGTAGCCCGGCCGGAGGACCGTCCCGCGGTCGACGCCGTGGGCTTCGATGAGCGACGTGACGGTCTCGGCGTCGACCCAGCCCATCCGGGCCGGCCAGACGAGCGCGGCGTCGGTCTCGTCGACGACCCGCAGCGCGGCGTCGATGGCGTTCGCGATCTGGCCGACCGGTCCGGCCTCGAGCGGGGCCGGCTCCGCGTACGTCGCATTCGTGCCCGCGACCGCGGCCCTGACCGAACCGTCGGGGTCCGGCGCGGCGACGATCACCGGGACGGCACCACCCGCCCACGCGACATCGACGAGGCGACGGACGTTCGGCACGCCCTGGACGTCGCGGAGCGCGCTGTCGGCGGAGGCGGCGAGGATCACCGCGGCGACGGTCACGGACCGGAGGATACGCGGCCGCGGCACGGCGGCCGCGACGGCCGCGACGGCCGCGACGGCCGCGACGGCATCCTTGCGCCTCCGGCGTCGCACCGAATTGCCTGGAGGGCCACAAATCCGGCCGTCAGGCGTCGGTTCAAGCCCTCGCATGCCACGGTCCGACACGGGCGGTGCCGATCCGGGTCCCAGTCGTGGCCTCCGATGCAACGCGCCGCCCGATCCGCGTTGAAATCGTTCGTCGTCAGGCAACGCACGTAGGGCCCGGAAGATAGCCGCGCAGCCTCGTGTGCGACACTTGACCGGTCCCATGACATCGACCGCTCGTTCGCCCGTGCCCGCGACCCCCGCGCTCGCCGTCCGGCACGACCTCCGCAACCTCGCCATCGTCGCCCACGTCGACCACGGCAAGACGACCCTCGTCGACGCGATGCTCCGCCAGACCGGCGCCTTCCGCGCGAACCAGGCGGTCGCCGAGCGCGTGCTGGACTCGGGCGACCTCGAGCGCGAGAAGGGCATCACGATCCTCGCCAAGCAGACGACGGTCGACCACGACGGCGTCCGCCTGAACATCGTCGACACGCCTGGTCATGCCGACTTCGGCGGCGAGGTGGAGCGCGGGCTGCTCATGGTGGACGCCGTGCTCCTGCTCGTGGATGCCGCCGAGGGCCCGCTGCCCCAGACCCGCTACGTCCTCGGCAAGGCGATGGACCGCCGGCTGCCGGTCGTGGTCGCGCTCAACAAGATCGACCGTTCGGACGCGCGGCCGGCCGACGTCCTCGACGACGTTCTCGAGCTGTTCATCGACCTCGGCGCCGATGCGGCCCAGCTCGACTTCCCGGTCCTCTACACGAACGCCAAGGCCGGCACCGCGACCCACGACCTCGCGACACCTGGGACCGACCTCCGTCCGCTCCTCGACCAGCTCGTCGCGACCACCCCGCCGCCGACGTACGTGCCCGGCCATCCCCTCCAGCTCCTCGTGACGAACCTGGCGGCGAATGACTACGTCGGCCGGATGGCCGTCGGGCGCCTGCGCAACGGGACGATCCGGCTCGGCGACCGCATCGTCGTCGTCCGCGAGCAGGCAGACGACACCGCCGGCGACGTGGAGCCGGGGCGGGCGGTCACCATCGCCGGGACCGTCACGCGACTCGAGACGGCGCACGGGATCGAACGGGTGGAGATCGCCGAGGCGGGACCGGGCGACATCGTGACGGTCGCCGGGCTGCCCGACGTCACGATCGGCGACACGCTCACCGACCCTGCCGATCCGCGCCCGCTGCCCCGCCTCGACGTCGACGCGCCGACGCTGCGGATGACGTTCGGCGCGAACACGTCCCCGCTTGCCGGCCGGGAGGGCCGCTACGTGACCGGTCGTCAGATCGGCGACCGGCTCGCGCGCGAGGCGCTGGGGAACGTGTCGATCGAGGTCCACCCGACCGAGAGCGGGGACTCGTACGAGGTTCGGGGCCGCGGCGAGCTCCAGCTCGCGGTCCTCGTCGAGCAGATGCGGCGCGAGGGGTTCGAGCTCCAGGTGAGCCGCCCGGAGGTGATCCTGCGCCAGGTCGGCGGCGAGCTCCAGGAGCCGTACGAGCGGGTGACGATCGACATCCCGCCCGAGTTCATCGGGGAGGTCCAGCAGGGCCTGGCCGGTCGGAAGGGCCGCCTGGAGCAGATGACGACCGATGCCGATGGTCGCGTCCGGCTCGAGTTCGTCCTCCCGGTCCGCGGCCTCATCGGCTACCGCGGCCAGCTCCTCACGGACACGCGCGGGACGGCGCTCCTCCATCAGATCGGCGAGGGCTACGGGCCGTGGGCCGGGGACGTGACGCATCGGACCAACGGCGTCCTCGTCGCCGATCGCTCGGGCGTCTCGAACGCATACGGCCTGTTCAACCTCCAGGAGCGGTCGGAGCTCTTCGTCGCGGCCGGGGTCGAGGTCTACGAGGGAATGATCGTCGGCGAGAACAGCCGATCGGGCGACATGGACGTGAACGCGACGAAGGAAAAGAAGCTCACGAACATCCGAACGCACGCCCATGACGAGGCGCTCCGGCTCACGCCGCCGCGACCGCTGACGCTCGAAAGCGCGATCGAGTTCATTGGCGCAGACGAGCTCGTCGAGGTCACGCCCGTCTCGATCCGCCTGCGCAAGCGCCTGCTCGCCAAGCAGGACCGCGACAAGGAGCGTGGCCGCGAGTTCGCGAGGGCCCAGGGCTAGGCAGGCAGGGCCGGCACACCGCCCGTCCGGCGTTGCTCGCCAGGCCCTGAATCCGACGGTCGCACGTCGGTTCGATGCCTCGGGAGGTCAGAACCGACCGCTCGAGCCTCGGTTCGTTGTCGCCGCTGATCCTCGCAGGCAACGACTCGGCCGGCGGGCGCGGCAGTCGTGCCCTCCGAGGCAACGCCCTCGCCGGTTGGGCGTGCGAGCCGTAGCCTGAACGGGACCATCGGCTGCCGACGGGCGGCGCCACCCCCGGACGTACAATCGCCGTTCGATGCCGATCTATCTCGATCATGCCGCCACGACGCCGCTGCGGCCGGAAGTGCTCGAGGCGATGCGGCCGTTTCTCGGCAGCACGTTCGGTAACCCGTCGAGCGCACATTCGTTCGGACGCGCCGCCCGGGCCGCGCTCGACGACGCCCACGACCGCGTGGCGCGAGCGCTGAACGCCGAGGCGCGCGAGATCGTCTTCACGTCCGGCGGGACCGAGGCGAACAACCTCGCGATCAAGGGCGCGGCGTGGGCGGGCAAGGCACGCGGCCACCGGATCGTCTCGACCGCCGTCGAGCACCACGCTGTCGGCCACGTCCTGAGCCACCTCGAGAAGTTCGGGTTCGAGACGGTGGAGGTCCCCGTCGATCGCTACGGCCGGGTGGACCCGGACCAGCTCGAGGCCGCGATCGACGATCGCACGACCCTCGTCTCGGTCATGCTCGCCAACAACGAGGTCGGCACGATCCAGCCGATCGCGGAGATCGTCCAGCGTGTGCGCCGCCACAAGGGCCTGCTCGTCCACGTCGACGCCGTTCAGGCCGCGCCGTACCTCCCGATCGACCTCGGCGCGCTCGATGTCGACCTGCTCTCGATCGCGGCCCACAAGTTCGAAGGGCCGAAGGGCGTCGGCGTCCTGTTCGTCCGACACGGGACGCACATCCTCGCTCAGCAGCACGGCGGGACGCAGGAGCGCTACCGGCGGGCCGGCACGGAGGACGTCGCCGGCGCGGTCGGCCTCGCGTCCGCCTTCG
Organism: Candidatus Limnocylindrales bacterium; assembly: GCA_035693145.1. Taxonomy (GTDB): domain Bacteria; phylum Chloroflexota; class Limnocylindria; order Limnocylindrales; family CSP1-4; genus DASSHA01. The sequence continues at coordinate 581 of DASSHA010000117.1, read as the reverse complement.
AGCTGGCCTGCGCCGAACGCGCCGCGACGGTCCGAAGGCTCGCGCGCCAGCGCGACCGGCTGCGCGATGCCGTCCTCGCCGTCGAGCGCACCGAGCTGACGGGCCACCCGACCGAACGCCTGCCAGGCCTCCTCTCGATCGTCGCGCCGGGTACGGACGGGACGGCCGTCGCCCTCTCGCTCGACCTCGAGGGCATTGCGGTTTCCGTCGGCTCGGCCTGTACGACCGGCTCGACCGAACCCTCGCACGTCCTCGCGGCCATGGGCTACCCGCCCGACGAGGCGCGTGGTGCCCTCCGCGTGTCGCTGGGCCGCACGACGACCGACGCCGAGATCGAGACGGCGGTCGAAGCGATCCCGCGGACGGTTGCCGCGATGCGCGTCGGCCAGGCGGCGGTCGCGGCCGATCCATTGGGCGCGCTCGCGATCCCGTGAGGCGGATCCGGTGAGGCGAATCCCGTGAGCCGCGTGCTCGTGGCGATGAGCGGCGGGGTGGACTCGTCGGTCGCGGCCGCGTTGCTGCACGAGCAGGGGCACGACGTCGTCGGCGTCTGGATGCGCCTCCACGACGTCGCCGACACG
>DASSHA010000116.1:0-2436 GCA_035693145.1 Candidatus Limnocylindrales bacterium | reverse complement strand
TGGACCTCGTCGACGATCACGTGCTCGACGCCGCGGAGGATCTCGCGCGCCTGGCTCGTCAGGAGCAGGTAGAGCGACTCCGGCGTCGTCACGAGGATGTCCGGCGGGTGGCGCGCGATCTCGCGACGATCCTCGCTCGGCGTGTCGCCGGTCCGCGACGCGATCGTGATGTCGGGGATCGGCGTGCCGAGGCGCTCGGCGGCGAGCGCGATCCCGGCCAGCGGCGCCCGAAGGTTCCGCTCGACGTCGTAGGCGAGCGCCTTCAGCGGCGAGACGTAGAGGACGCGGACGCTCGCGGGGAGCGCGCGCGTCGATTGGGGACGAGGAGGCGACATTGCGAGCCGGTCGAGGCACCACAGGAACGCGGCGAGCGTCTTGCCGCTCCCGGTCGGCGCGTGGATGAGCGTGTGGCGGCCAGCCCCGATCGCCGCCCAGCCACCGACCTGGGCGGGCGTGGGTGCCTCGAACGTGGCCTCGAACCAGGCGCGTGTCGCCGCGGAGAAGCCGGCCAGCGGATCCCGTTCGGTCGGCGCGGGGGCGGGCGGGACGGTCGGAGCGGCCACGGGACGGCGAGTATAGGTTCGGTCCTCGATTTCGACCAAACGTTCTGGTTGCACGCCGAACAACGGTTGACGCAACGCGCGGGTCGCGTCGTACCATCGCGCCGATGTCGCCCTCAGCCATCACCGGCGACCCTGCACGCAGCGACCGCCGGCCGGCGAGCGGTGGCGATCTGCTCGACGTGCTCGAACGGGTCGCGACCGGGATCGTTGGCGTGACGTCCGCGGTCTTCGCCGGCGAGCCGCCCGTCGACCTGACCCTCCTCCAGTGGCGAACGCTCGTCGTCGTCATCGAGGCGCAGGACGGCGTCCGCATCTCCGAGCTCGCCGCCCGCGTCGGGTCGTCGCTGCCATCGGCGAGCCGGCTCGTGGACCGCCTCGTGCGCCGTGGCCTGATCGCCGTCGAAACGGACACGACCGACCGGCGTGTCCGGATCGCGCGACCCACGCGCGCCGGTTCCGCGCTCCGGCAACGGCTCGTCGATCGGCGCCGCGAGATCCTCGGCCAGCAGGTCCGCGACCTGCACCTCTCACCCGAGGTCGTCGCCGGACTCGACGCGATCGGCCACGCGCTCGAACGCCACCGCTGAGCGGGGCTCGACGCCGCGATCGCGCGCTTCTTGACGTTACGATGCAAATGTGGCGAAGGTTCGCACGACGCTCACGGTCGACGTGATCTCGGTATGGATCTGCTCGAGCGGATGTGGGCACGCACACAGCTGAGCGAGGACGAAGCCATGGATCTCGCCGTCCAGGCCCAGCACGCGAGTCGAGAGCGCCGCGCGTAATCAGTGCGGGTCGTCCTCGTTCGATACCGACATGTCGGCACCGGTCCTGGCATGTCGGCCCATTCGCTGCCGCGGGCTACGGCAGGATCCTGAACCGGCCGCCGTCGAGCGGCCGCAGCACGTCGAAGTGCCGCCGGTCGAGCGTGACGATGGTTTCTGTCCGATACCGAGCAGCGAGGACGACGTTGGATGCGTCGGCAATCCCGATCCGCTGGTCCGCGTAGCGTTCGATGATCCCGATCGCCTCCATCACGTCGTCGCGCCCGAATTCGGGCAGGTCCCACGCACCGCTGGACAGTTCACCAAGGGCGGCGAGCTCTTCAGGAACGCCCAGCCTCGAGGCGACGAGATAGTCGAGCTCGGCCACGACGTACGGCGACACCACCAACGGCTCCTCTGCTGCCTCGATCACGTTCGACACCGCCTCGTGATCCGGCTCGTCGCGGTCGACGAACGCGAGGAGGGCGCTCGTGTCGACGATCATCTCTCGCCGAACCCGGCGAGATGGGCGTCGGCCTCCCGGGCGATCGGGGCCCCGCTGGCAAACAGGCCGCCGTGCGGACGGGGTCGCTCGCCCCCCACGGCGCTGCGGATCGACTCGCGGATGACCTCAGCCTCCGACACGCCGCGACTCCTGGCTGCCCGCTTGATGGCCGACCGGAGGTCGGGCGGCAGGTAGATCGTCGTCTTGTCCATCGAGGTATGGTACCACCGGTGGCAGTGGTGTCTCCTGGACGGTCCTGTGGATGTCTCGAATCCACGAGGAACCCGAGGCGATCGACCAGAGGCGCCACGAACCGGGCGGGTCGGCCGGGGTTCCGAGCAGGCTGTCCTCGCTGATGAACTGGCCGAGGTCCGGGGCGTACCAGCGGCTGACGATCCAGGAGAGGTCGACGGCTGAGTCGTAGAGGGAGCCCTGGAAGCGGAAGTCGGGCAGGCTCGAGCCGGTCGAGCTCACGAGGTTGCCGTAGGGGTCGTAGCGGAGGGTCGCGAGGACGGCGCCGGTGCTGTCGGCGAGCCAGGTGACGTCGTGGTGGGCATTCGTGCCGTAGAAGCGCTGTGAGCTGCCTGAGGCGGTCCAGTCGAGG
>DASSHA010000115.1:0-5493 GCA_035693145.1 Candidatus Limnocylindrales bacterium | reverse complement strand
CACGACCACCCGCACGGCCACGACGACGCGCACGGCCACCACGACGCGCACGGCCACCACGACGCGTACGGCCACCACGACACGCATCGGCGCGAATCGGAGCACGGCAGGAGCACCGACGATTCGCGCCTGACGTGGAGGAGCCTGTTCGTCCTCGGCCTCGCCGGCGGGCTCGTGCCGTCGACCAACGCGCTGCTCATCCTCCTGGCGACCATCGCCACGAACCGGCCCGCCTTCGGACTGGTCCTCGTCGGTGCGTTTGGCCTCGGGATGGCCGGAGTGATGGCCGGCGTCGGTCTTGCGCTCATCTACGGCCGCGACTGGCTGGCCTCCCGGCCGCGCCTGCCGGCCGCCGCAACGCTGACGGCATGGGCCCCGCCCGCTGCGGCCGTCTTCGTCCTCGCGCTCGGGGTCGTCCTCACGACCGAGGCACTCGGCGCCGCGCGTCTGTGAGCGGGGGCGGTCGCGGTCGCGAGCCGGGCCGGCGTCGAGCTCGCGCGATCCAGCTGTTGACGCTCGCGCGATCCGGCCGGCGGCTCTGCTACATTCGCCGCCCGTGACACGAGACCTCGCCGACCGCGCGCTCGACGCCGCGAATGCCGCCGGCGCGGAGTATGCGGACACCCGCATCGTCCGGCGCGAGGACGAGTCGATCTCGGTGAAGAGCGGGCGCGTCGAGGGGGTCGCCGGCGGCGACAGCGAGGGGATCGGCGTTCGTGTCCTCGTCGACGGCGCCTGGGGCTTCGCCGCCACGAACCGGCTCGCACCGGCGGAGATCGAACGGGCCGCGCGCGACGCGGTCCGGATCGCCAGGGCCTCGGCGACCGCGCTCCGTCACCGCGTCCGCCTCGACGATCGGCCGCCCGCGCATGGCGCCTTCGTGACTCCCGTCGAGGAGGACCCGTTCGCGGTCCCGATGGACCGCAAGATCGCCGACCTCGTGGCGGCCGACGAGGCCATGCGTCGCGTGAAGGGCATCGCCTTCACCGAGTCGATGTACGCCGCGCAGCGCGAGCACAAGACGTTCGCGGCGACCGACGGCAGCTTCACCGAGCAGACGATCACGCACGTCGGTGCCGCGATCGAGGCGAACGCGATCGAGGGCGACGAACATCAGCGGCGGAGCTTCCCGGACGCCGGCGGCGCGTGGCAGGCGGCCGGCTACGAGTTCATCCGCGGCCTGGACCTCGCCGTCAACGGCGAGCGCCTCGCGACCGAGGCGATGGAGCTGCTGACGGCGCCGCAGTGCCCGTCGGGACGGTTCACGATCGTGCTCGATCCGTCCCAGCTCTACCTGCAGGTCCACGAAAGCTGCGGCCACCCGACCGAGCTCGACCGGGTCTTCGGGACCGAGGCGAGCTATGCGGGCACGAGCTTCCTCACGACCGACAAGCTCGATGACGGCTTTCGCTACGGCAGCGACCTCATCGACATCGTCGCCGATGCGACCGCGCCGGGCGGCCTCGGAACCTTCGGCTGGGACGACGAAGGCGTCGCGGCGCAGGCGGTGCCGCTGATCAGGGAAGGGATCTTCGTCGGCTACCTCTCGTCGCGCGAGACGGCGCCCCGGATCGGGCGGCAGTCCGGCGGCGCGATGCGGGCCGACGGCTGGAACCGGATTCCGCTCATCCGGATGACGAACGTCAACCTGCTGCCGAAGCCGGGCCGGACGCTCGAACAGATCGTCGAGGACACCGACGACGGCCTCTACCTCGCCTCGAACCGGTCATGGTCGATCGACGACCGGCGCCTGAACTTCCAGTTCGCGACCGAGGTCGCATACGAGATCAAGGGCGGGAAACGGGGCCGGCTCTTCAAGAACCCGACGTATACCGGCATCACCTACGAGTTCTGGCGCTCGTGCGACGCCGTCGGCGACGCATCGTCGTGGCGGATGCTCGGTACGCCGAACTGCGGCAAGGGCGAGCCCGGGCAGGTCGGGCACGTCGGACACGGCGTCTCGGGAGCGCGGTTCCGCGATGTCCAGGTCGGGGTCGGCAAGTGGTGAGCGACCGATGACCGAGGTCGCGGCGCGTGGGGAGGAGCTCCTCCCGCTGGCCGAACGCCTGCTCGGGCTCGCGGCCGCCGCGGGGGCGACCGAGGCCGAGGTGCTCGCGATGGGCGACGATTCGGCGCTTACCCGGTTCGCCAACAGCGAGATCCACCAGAACGTCGCCGAGCAGAACCTCCAGCTGAGCCTGCGCTTCGTCGACGGCAGGCGCGTCGGTGTCGTTTCCTCGAACCGCACGGACGACGACGCGCTTCGGGACCTCGCGGACCGGGCCGCGGCCGTCGCGCGCAACAGCGCCGAGCTCGAGGGCTGGGCCGGGTTGCCGGAACGGACGTCGATTGCGCCGATCGACGCTGCCTACAGTCCGTCCACCGCAGGCGCGTCGCCGGAGCTGCGTGCCGAGCAGGCACGCGCGGTCATCGCGGCAGCCGACGAGAGCGACGTCGTCGCCTATGGCTCGTTCGCCACAGGGACCGAGTCGATCGCGGTGGCGAACTCGAAGGGGATTCGGGCCGCGCAGGTCCGCACGACGAGCCAGCTGATCACCGTCTCGATGGATCCCGACGGCGGGAGTGGCTACGCGGAGTCCGCAGCCGTGGACGCGTCGACGATCGACGGCGCCGCGCTCGGGCGCGAGGCGTCGGCCAAGGCGAAGGCTTCGTCCCATGCAGTGGCCGTCGAGCCCGGCGACTATCCCGTCGTCCTCGAGGAGTACGCCGTCGTCGACATCCTCGACATGCTCGGCTACCTCGGCTTCAGCGCGCTCGCGGTCGAGGAGGGCCGCTCGTTCGCGGAGCCTGGACGGCGCATCGGCGCCGAGAGCGTCTCGATCTGGGACGACGGCCGCGATCCATCCGGCCTGCCGATGGCGTTCGACTACGAGGGCGTCGCGAAGGAGCGCGTGTCGCTCGTCGAGAGCGGCGTCTGCCGCGACGTCGTGTACGACGCCCAGACGGCCGGTCGAGCCGGACGACGCTCGACCGGGCACGGGCTTCCGGCACCGAACCCGTACGGCCCGTTCCCGATCAATATGTTCATGGCGGCCGGGTCGGCATCACGGGACGAGCTGCTCGGCGGGCTGGGGCGCGGCCTGCTCGTCACCCGCTTCCACTACACCAACCCGGTCCACCCGAAGCTCGCGATCATCACCGGCATGACGCGCGACGGCACGTTCCTCGTGGAGGACGGGAAGATCGTCGCGCCGGTGAGAAACCTGCGCTACACGCAGAGCTACCTGGACGCGCTCGCCGGTGTCGAGGCGATCGGGCGCGATCGCAAGACCCTGCGCGGCTTCCTCGGCGGAGCAGTCGTGCCGGCGCTTCGGATCGCGGCCTGGACGTTCACGGGGGCGACGGAACACTGACCCCCACCCGGCGGGGAGGCCGGACGCCAGGCCACGGCGTTGCCCGGCAGGCGACGACTCGGACGGTACGACGTCGACATGGAGCCGCAGGGGCTACGAACCGGCACTGAAACTCCCCGGTTCGTGTCGCTCCGGACCCGCGCAGGCATCGTCCCGACCCGGCGGCGCCGAATCCGTTGCCCCGGGAGCAGCGTCGCGTCCGTGAGCGCGCGGTCAGCGCCGCGTCCGTCACGGCCGGAACGCGCCGCGCAGCCGCCTTCTACCCCCAGGCGGATCGCGCTGCGTCCGGGTAGAGGCGCACCCGGCGGTACGGTTCGCGGCCGCGCGAGCGCGAGACGACGTTCGCCCGTTCGGCCATCTGGTGCTGGAGCCGGCGGATGTAGGCGTTCTGGGGTGACAGCTCGACCGGGTCCGAGCCATGGAGGACGAGCCCGATCGCCTCCTCGGTTTCCCGCAACGCCGCCTCGCGCGGATCGACTTCGAGGCTGAAGATCGAGGTGAGCGACGCCTGCATCTGGACGATCGTGTTCGCCTTCAGGACGTAGACCGGGATGCCGCGCTCCTCGGCTTCGCGGATCGGTCCGCTCTTCTGCCGGTACTCGCTCCGGAGCGTCATGACGACGTCGGTCTCGTCGACGTCGTGGGCGACGATGACGGGCAGCTGGAGCTCCCGCACCGCCTGCTCGAGGCGCTTGCGGCTGATCCCGTGCGGCAGGACGCGCAGTGTCGGGAGCGACTCGGCGGACGCGACGCGGAGGCCGTCACCGCCCTCCGCCCCGCTCGACTCGCGGATCCGGTCGGCGAGCGGTTCGTCTTCCGACTCGAGGACCTCGGCGTTGACCGGCCGCGTCCCCTCGTCCTCCGCGAGCGCATTGAGGGCCTTCGTCGCCTCGTCCCGCCAGGCGCGCTGCCGCTCGAGCTCGCGAACTTCGCGAACCGGCACGTCCGTCGGCGGTAGCTCGCCGTTCGTCCGCTCCAGCGGCCCACGATCCGCGATCGCGCCGGCCACGAACGGCGCCTGTGGTGCCGCGGTGACGGTCCCGGCGGCGGAGGCACGAGGCCCGGAGCGTCCGCCCGTCGACGGCGAGGTCGACCGGCCCGGCCGCCACGAGCCGCCGCCGCCCGGGCGATAGCCGGGGCGGAGGCTGCCGCGATCGCCGCCGACGTTGCGGTAGCCCGTGTCGCCTCGCCAGCCCGGCTCGGTCCGCCACCCGCCGCCGCTTCCGACGAGGCCGCTGAACCGGTCGGTCGCGAGCTGCTCGCGCGGCGACGGCCGCGGTCGCGACTGCGAGCGATGGACCCCTTCCTCGTCGCGCCAGCGGAGCTCGGGCGCGACGGCATCGCCGCGGAGCATCGCGTCGACGGTCTCGGCGACGTCGGCGTGGACCATGACCCGGTCGCGATCCTGGATCTCGACGACGACGTCGAACGTCGGCGGCGCCTTGCGCTCGAGGACGCTCTTCTGGGAGCGTCGTCGACGCGCTTCCTCGTCCCCCAGCGTGACGCTCTGGATGCCGCCGATGAGGTCCGAGAGCGTCGGGTTGAGCATGAGGTTGTCGAGGTTGTTGCCGTGAGCGGTGCCGATCAGCTGGACCCCGCGCTCGGCGATCGTCCGCGCGGCCTGGGCCTCGAGCTCGGTCCCGATCTCGTCGATGACGATGACCTGCGGCATGTGGTTCTCGACGGCCTCGATCATCACCTCGTGCTGGAGCGACGGTGTCCGGACCTGCATCCGGCGCGCCTTGCCGATCGCGGGGTGCGGGATGTCGCCGTCGCCGGCGATCTCGTTCGAGGTGTCGACCACGACGACCCGCTTGCCGAGATCGTCGGCCAGGACCCGGGCCGCCTCGCGGAGCATCGTCGTCTTGCCGATGCCGGGGCGGCCCATGATCAGGATCGACTTCCCGGTCTCGACGAAGTCGCTGATGATGTCGATCGTCCCGAACACGGCCCGGCCGATCCGGAGCGTCAGCCCGACGATCTTCCCGTTCCGGTTGCGGATCGCGCTGATCCGGTGGAGGGTCCGCTCGATGCCGGCCCGGTTGTCGTCCCCGAACGTCCCGATGTGGTCGACCACGTAGGCGAGATCCGCCTCGTTGACCTCGCGGTCGAGGAGCGT
>DASSHA010000114.1:0-7473 GCA_035693145.1 Candidatus Limnocylindrales bacterium | reverse complement strand
GCACGACGAACGACAGGACACCGCGCAGAACCCGAGCCAGACGGTCGGTGCCGGAGGTGGTCGAGCGGACCAGACGCCGAGCCGTCCGGTCGCCGAGTCGCCGCTCGCCGGTCACGACGAGATGGGCGACAAGGGCCTTGGTGGTGACCAGTACGACGACGACGGACTCCTCGCGCAGCAGACGCCTGGTCTCGACCCCGAGCCGATCCGCCGAGATGCCGGGCCGGACTGGCCCGCCGGCGAAGAGGGCGACGTCGAGGCCGAGACGTCTCCGCCGGGCGGTTCGGGCGCCGGGTCGAGCAACGCCGGCTCGAAGGCGAACGGCTGACGCCCCAAGGGGCGACGCGCGAACGGGCGACGCGCCGGAACACACCGAGCGGAGGTGTCGCGATGCGAAACGAACCGAACCCGACGGACGACGCCCGGGACCAGCGCGAGCAGATGGGCGGCGATTCGGACGTTCCCGGCTACCAGTGGCGCGACAGCGGCGCGGCCGATACGAAGGGCCGCGACCCGGACGTTTCGCCGCTGCACGGCCAGAGCTACGCGCAGGGCGGCGGCGTCGACGAGATCCGCGCCGAGCGCGCGGCGGTCGACGCCGACCCGGCGGACCGAACCCTCGTCGAGGAGGATCGCGGGACGAAGCCGCAGCCGTTCGGCGACGGACGCTACGGGCGGCCCGACGAATGGTCCAGCCAGCAGGCCGACTGGCCGAACCGCCCGTCGCGATACGAGGACGCGAACTCCGGCTTCGGGCGCGGCATGGGCGGCGGGATGTATTGGAGCGGCGAATCGGCGCGCGAGGATGACGCGATGCGCGGGCCGTATGCCGGCCGTGGCCCGCGCGGCTACAGGCGGACCGACGCCCGGATCGCCGAGGACGCCAGCGACCGACTGACTGACGACGAGTACGTCGACGCATCCGACGTGACGGTCAGCGTGCACGACGCGGTCGTCACCCTCGAAGGAACGATCGACAGCGCCGAGGCGCGTGACCGGGCCGGGAACATCGCCCGCTCGTGCTCGGGCGTGAGGGACGTCGAGAACCGGATCGCGGTCCGGGCCGCGGCGGCGACGCCACTCGACAGCGCGGAGAAGCCGCTCGGCTGACGGGCGCCTAGCCCTCGGGATCCAGCGTCGAGAGCGGCAGCCAGACGCCCACTTCGGCGCCGACGGCCTCGCCCGCCGCGCGGTCCGTTCGGTTCGCGGCCCAGATCCGCCCGCCCATCGCCTCGGCCAGCACGCGCGAGGTGTACAGGCCGATCCCCGCCCCCGCCGCGACCTTGACCGCGGAGGGCGCCCGATAGAAGAGTTCGAACACCCGTGACAGGTCCGACGGTGCGAAGCCCGGCCCGCGATCGAGGACGCGGATCGCGACGCCGTCCTCCTCGTGGGCGACGACGAGGTCGATCCTGCTGCCGGACGGGCTGTACTTCGCGGCATTCGAGAGCAGGTTGCGCAGGATCTGCTCGATGTAGCCCTCGTCGCCCGAGGCCGCCGGCAGCCCGACGGGAATGCTCGCCTCGAACTGCCGCTCGGGCCAGCGCGATCCCTCGTGGGCGAGGACGCGACGCCCGACGTGCTGGACGAGTACCGGATCGGACCGTCGCAGGTCGGCGCCGCGCTCCACGCGCGAGAGGACGAGCAGGTTCTCGACGAGCCAGTGGAGCCGCTCGGCCTCCACGCCGATGTCGGCGACGAGGTCCGCCTCGGCTGCCTCGAGCGAGCGCCGAGAGAGGATGTTCGAACCCGCGAGGATCGACGTGATCGGCGTCCGCAGCTCGTGCGAGAGGATGCCGAGGAATGCCTCGCGCGCCTCCTCGGCCGCGCGCTGCTCGCTGATGTCGGTCCAGATCCCGGCCCCCGCGATCAGCCGGTCCGCGTCGTCGTGGACCGGCAGCGCGTCGAGCAGGACCCGGCGCTGCGTCCCGTCCTCGCGCTCGATCATGACCTCGACGCGGTCCGTCTCGATCCCGTCGCGCAGCGCGAGCACGAGCGGTGCCTCGTCGTGCGGGATGACCTGCCCATCCGGGTGTCGGAGCGCGACCCCGTCGTGGATCGCCGTCCCCGGAGCCGGCCGCCAGCCCAGGATCTCGCCAAGCGCCGGGTTGGCGTGGAGGACGCGGCCGCTCCCGGCCTCGGCGACGACGACGCCGACCGGCAGGCCCGCGACGACGGCCTCGAGCAGCGCCAGGGCCAGGCGCTCGCCGCCCCGCAGGCGTGCCCGCTCGATCGCCTCACCGCCTGCCTCGGCCAGAGCGCGGAGCTCGTCGATCTCCGCGCGTGCGAACCGTCGTCGCACGCCGAACGTCAGGGTGAGCGCGCCGAGCGCGCGTCCGCCGCCGAGGAGCGGCAGCGTGAGATTCGTGCCCATCCCGGTCGGATCGGCCAACGCCGTGGCGTCGGGGTAGCGCGCTCGGTACTCCGCCTCGTCGACGATGAGCGGCTCGCGCGTTCGGACGACGTCGGCCGCCGGTGAGGCCATCGATGCCGGCCAGCGGGTTTGGACGTTCGGCAGCGGATCAGTCCCGGCCAGCACGCCCGCGACGGCGAACTCGCCTGCCGCCTCCTCGAGCAGCGCGACCAACGCCGTCTGTGGGTTCAGCCGCTCGTAGATCTCGGCGAGCAGCACCCGGGCGACGTCTTCGGGGCTACGCGCCTCGGCAACGGCCTCGCTCAGCCGGACGACCGCGGACTCGCGCTCGCGACCCCTGCGCTCGGCGTCGATGAGGGTCGCCCGGGCGATCGCCTGGGCACCGGCGTCGATCAGGCCCCGGACCGTCGCGAGCAGCGACGGGCGGAGCCGCCTGACCTCGTCGAACCCCGCGGCGACCAAGCCAAGGCGCTCCCCGCTGACGATGAGCGGGACGACGACGAACGACGCCGAGGTCGGTGGGCCGAGCTCGATCGGCGGCTCGTACCGCGTCGTCCAGTCCGCCTGCCGGGCGACGACCGTGGCGCCCGTCCGAAGCGCGTCCTCGGCTGGCGTCCCCCCGATCGGGAGCCGATCGCCCGGCCGGGAGCGGTAGCCCCGGGTCCGCGCGGCGACGAGCTCGCCCGCCTCCGCGTCGAGCAGGAAGACACCGCCGCGACTCGCCTCGAGGATCGGCACGACCTCGTCGAGCAGGAGCCCGGCGACCTCGTCCGGCGAACGGGCCTCGGCGACGGCGCGGTTGAGTCGGACCAGCGCCTCGGCCTCGCCGAGCGCGCGCTCCCGGTCCGAGTGGAGGCGGCTGTTCTCGATCGCCCGGGCCGCCCGACGCGCGAACTCCTCCGCGGCCGCGATCTCCTCGTCGGAGTACGGCGCGCTGGCGCGATACAGCGTGATCGCACCGAATGGCCCGGCGCCCAGCATGAGCGGCGACGTGATCGCAAACGGTCCCGACCCGGGTTCGCCCTGTGCGGTCGCACTCCCGTTCGTCGCACCGGCGCCGTCTGTCGCGGTCGTGGCGTCGACGGGCAGCGTGTGCTTGATCGTCCGCTCGGCGGCCATTGCCCGGAGCGTCGGGTGGCCGTCGGGCGACGTCTCGTCGGACACAGAACCCGGAACGTCGAACTCGACGTGATGGGCGTCTTCGTCGGGCGTCGACGTCAGGCTCACCACCCGTTCCAACTGACCGTCCTGGCCGACGATGTCGAGCATCGCGGCGTCGGCCAGAAGCGGGATCGCGAGGGCGGCCGCCGTCCGGAGCGTGACGCTCAGGTCGAGTGACTCGGCGAGGCGTCGGCTCGCCTCGGAGACGAAGCTCAGCCGCGCGCGCGCGAGCCGCTCGCGAGCGGCCAGTCGCGAGCGTTCGATGACCCCGGCGCAGACGTCGCCGAACGCGATCAGCAGGTCGCGCTCCGCCGACGAGAAGCTGCCCTGCCATTCGAAGACCGCGAGCGCGACGCCGAGCTGGCGATCGCCCGCGAGGAGCGGCAGCACCGCGACCGCGCCGCCCCCCGCCCGTGCCGCGGCGAGCAAGGGAAAGCGGCGCGCGACCTCGTCGTCCGTGGGCAGGAAGATCGGCTCGCGGATCCGCGCCAGCTCCTCGACCGCGGGCCGGTATTCCGCCGGGATCGTCGCCGCCGGAATGTCAGGTCCGTCGGTCCCGATGATCGACTCGAACTCGAGCTCGTCGGACTCGAGGATCGCGCGGGCGCGGATCGCGCCGAGTGCGCTCGTCGCAAAGCCCAGCAGCATGCGCGCCGAGTCGCCCGGCGTGAGATCGGACGAGATCGTGGCCGAGAGGCGCTGCAGCTCGAGGACGGCGTCGGCCGGGAAATGAGACGTGGGGGTCGACGTAGTCATCTCCATGCCAAGTGTGGATGGGTCGAACGGCTTCGTCGCGTTTCAGTTTCCTCGCACGAAGCGACATGGGCGGCGGCCAAAGCGAACGGATGTACGATCCCGTGTCTCGAGCACGTCGTCCACAGGCCGTCCACAGCCGCCCGTCCGATCATCCACAGCCAGGCCCGTGGTTGTCCACCGCGGCGTCCACCGAACGGCCGATCACCGTTGCCCGGTCCCCCACATGTAGCGGTCCGGTTGCCGTGCGGACCACTACATGTTGTGGTTTCGACCTTGACGAGCCCTTCCCCGCGACGTATGGTTCGAGGATCGCTCGATCGCCCCGCACGCCTTCCCGGCCTGTCTGAACCGGCCGAACGCGAGGCCGACGGGACCGCCGGCAGCGCCGGACGATCGAACCGACACGACCGTCGTCGCAGCTACACCACCGGCCGCGACGATGCGACGGGGACCAGCCCCAGCGCAGGGTGGAAGGAGAGCCCAGATGGCCCGTGTCGCCCAGGACCTCGTGCCGGTCATCGACGAGAAGACCTCCAGGGCCAACACCCGGGCGACGAGCAGCAGGGCGAACGCCCGCAAGGGCGCGCCGGCTGGCGGCATCGGGCCGGATCCGGCCACGCTCGGCGGGGCGTACGGCGCGAGCTTCACCGGCAAGGGCGTCCGCGGCCTGACGTTCGAGCGGCGCTGGACGCGCCCGGGCGTCCATCCGTATGACGAGATCGAGTGGGAGCGCCGGACGGCGAGCATCGCGAACGAGTCCGGCAGGAGCGTCTTCGAGCAGAAGGACGTCGAGGTCCCGCGCTTCTGGAGCCAGCTCGCGACGAACGTCGTCGTCAGCAAGTACTTCCGCGGCCACATCGGCACGCCCGAGCGCGAGTACAGCGTCAGGCAGCTCATCGATCGGGTCGTGAACTCGATCACCGCGTGGGCGGAGACGCAGCGCTACTTCGCGACGGACGAGGACCTCGCGGCGTTCAAGGCCGAGCTCACCCACCTGCTCGTCCACCAGAAGATGAGCTTCAACTCGCCGGTCTGGTTCAACGTCGGCATCGAGCCCCGCCCTCAGTGCTCGGCCTGCTTCATCAACTCGGTCCAGGACAACATGGGCTCGATCATGGACCTCGCGAAGACCGAGGCCATGCTGTTCAAGTTCGGCTCGGGCGCCGGGAGCAACCTGTCGGTCATCCGCTCGAGCAAGGAGCGGATGTCGGGCGGCGGGATCGCTTCGGGCCCCGTGTCGTTCATGAAGGGCTACGACGCGTTCGCCGGTGTCATCAAGTCGGGCGGCAAGACGCGGCGCGCGGCGAAGATGGTCATCCTCAACGCGGACCATCCGGACGTCCTCGACTTCGTCGATTCGAAGGTCAACGAGGAGAAGAAGGCCTGGGCCCTGATCGAGGCCGGCTACGACCCGAGCTTCACCGGCGAGGCCTACGCGAGCGTCTTCTTCCAGAACGCGAACCACAGCGTCCGCGTGACCGACGAGTTCATGGACGCGGTCGTCAACGACCGCGACTGGACGACCCATGCCGTCGTCGACGGCGCGGCGGTCGAAACACTCCGCGCCCGCGAGATCTGGAACCGGATGTCGGCCGCGGCGTGGGTCTGCGGCGACCCCGGCATCCAGTACGACACGACGATCAACGACTGGAACCCGGTCAGCAACTCGGATCGCCAGTACGCGACGAACCCCTGCTCGGAGTTCTCCTTCCTCAACGACACGAGCTGCAACCTCGCGTCGCTCAACCTCATGAAGTTCGTCGACGCCGACGGCGAGTTCGATGTGGAGGCGTACAAGTTCGCGGCGAAGGTGACGATCACCGCGCAGGAGATCATCGTCGACAACGGCGGCTACCCGACGCCCCGGATCGAGGAGAACTCGCACCGCTTCCGGCCGCTCGGCCTCGGCTACGCGAACCTGGGCGCGCTGCTCATGTCACGTGGCCTCGCCTACGACTCCCAGGAGGGCCGGAACTTCGCCGGCGCGCTGACCGCGATCATGACCGCGCAGGCCTATGCGCAGTCGGCCGTCATCGCCCGCGACCACGGCGGCCCGTTCGTCGAGTACGCGAAGAACGAGCAGCCGTTCCTCCGGGTCATCGGCAAGCACCGCGACGCGGCCTACGAGATCGCGCCGGAAGGCGTCCCGGCGAACGTCCTCGCCGAGAGTCGCCGGCTGTGGGACGAGACGCTCGAGCTCGGCTCGAAGCACGGCTACCGGAACGCCCAGATCAGCCTCCTCGCGCCGACCGGCACGATCGCGTTCATGATGGATTGCGACACGACCGGGGTGGAGCCGGACATCGCGCTCGTCAAGTACAAGAAGCTCGTCGGCGAGGGCTTCCTCAAGATCGTCAACCAGACCGTCCCGTCGGCCCTGCGCAAGCTCGGCTACACCGCGGAGCAGGTCGACGAGATCGTCACGTACATCAACGAGCGCGAGACGATCGAGGGCGCACCCGGCCTGAAGCCCGAACACCTCGCGGTCTTCGACTGCGCCTTCAAGCCCGTCAACGGCCAGCGCTCGATCCACTACATGGGCCACGTCCGGATGATGGCCGCGGTCCAGCCGTTCCTTTCGGGCGCGATCAGCAAGACCGTGAACATGCCGGAGGCCGCGACGGCCGCCGAGATCGAGGACGTCTACCTCGAGGGCTGGAAGAAGGGCCTCAAGGCGATCGCGATCTACCGCGACAACTCGAAGCGCAGCCAGCCGCTCATGACCGGCAAGAAGAAGGACGAAGGAACGGCGGAAGACCGCCAGACCATCGAGTCGCTGCGGGCGCAGCTCGCGGCCGCGCAGGTGGAGGCATCGAAGCCGCACCGGCGGCGCCTCCCGGCCGAACGGACGGCGCTGACGCACAAGTTCGACATCGCCGGCCACGAGGGCTACATCACGGTCGGGCTGTATCCGGACGGGCAGCCGGGCGAGATCTTCCTGAAGATGGCGAAGGAAGGCTCCACGGTTTCGGGCCTGATGGACTCGTTTGCGACGACCGTGTCGGTGGCACTCCAGTACGGCGTGCCGCTCCGCGACCTCGTCAACAAGTTCGCGCACGTCCGGTTCGAGCCGAGCGGGTTCACCGGCAACCAGGAGATCCCGATCGCGAAGTCGATCATCGACTACATCTTCAGGTGGCTCGGGTCGCGGTTCCTGGCGAGCGATGACAAGGCCGCTCTCG
>DASSHA010000113.1:0-34932 GCA_035693145.1 Candidatus Limnocylindrales bacterium | reverse complement strand
GGCGGCGGCGTCGGCGCTGCCGCCGCCGAGCCCGGCCGCGATCGGGATCCGCTTCTCGAGCCGCAGGGCGAGCGGCGGCGGGACGGCCGGCGCGGCGGGCCAGGTCGGTCGAACCGCCTCACGCGCGAGCGCGATCGCGCGGAGGACGAGATTCTCGCCCGGCGGGCCGGGATCGAGCCCCTCGACGTGGAGCGTGTCGGTCGTCGTCTCGCCGGCCGCCGCCGGAATCGCGGCCGCAGACAGTCGATCGCCCACGGTGAGGGCGGCCATCACCGAATGGAGGGTATGGAGGCCGTCGGGTCGTCGACCGACGACGGCGAGGGTCAGGTTCAGCTTCGCCGGCGCGAACCGGACGATCGGGGCGAGACGATCCGTCGGGTCCCTCATCCGATCGGGCCGAGCGCATCGCGGAGTGCGACCCATTCGGCGACCGACAGCGTCTGGGGCCGCCGTTCGCCGTCAATCCCGGTCGCGGCGAGGGCTGTGACGATCCGCTCGGGCGGGATCGGCAGCTGCCGCGTCAGGACGTTGTGCAGCATCTTCCGCCGCTCGCGGAATCCCGCCTGGACGACACGCCACAGGCCGTCCTCCGCCGCGACCTCGGCAGGCGACCGCCGGCCGGGCCGCGTGACGTCGAGGACGAGGATCGCCGAATCCACCGCCGGCTCTGGCTCGAACGCCGTCGGCGGCACCGTCGCGGCGACTCGGGCCGCCGCGTGGTGCTGGACGAACACCGACAGGTAGCTCATCCGGCCCGGCGGCGCGGCGATCCGCTCGGCCACTTCGCGCTGGACCATGAGCACGAGCCGGCGCGGCCGGACGGTTCCGCCGAGGAGGCGGTGCAGGATCGGGCTCGTGATGTGGTACGGGATGTTCGCGACGACGTCGAACGGCGGCTCGACGAGCGCGTCGAGGTCGACGTCGAGCGCGTCGCCGACGACGATCCGCAGCGCACCGGCGGCGTCCGGATCGCGCTCGCCGAGCGAGACGCTTCCGGCGCGTTCGGCCGCCAGCCGTGCGGCGAGCGCCCCGTCGAGCTCGATGGCCGTGACGACGGCGCCGGCATCGATCAGCGCCCCGGTGAGGATTCCGAGGCCGGGACCGATCTCGAGGATGCGGGTACCGGCCGTCGGCGCGGCCTCGACGAGGACGGCGTCGAGCACGTCGGCGTCGGCGAGAAAGTTCTGGCTGAGCGAATGGCGGGCCCGAACGCCGGCCTCACGCAGAGCGCGGCGGATCGCGCGCGGGTCGACGACCGGGCGTTCGGTCACCGGGCGGCGGCGCCGACCCGTCGCGCGAGCGGGAGCGAGGGCCGCGCGTCGAGGTCGAGGCCCGAGCGATCGCCCGCGGCGAGCCGCCGCGCGCCGGCCGCACCGATCATCGCGCCGTTGTCGGTGCACAGCCCGGGCCGCGGGACGATGAGCGGCAGGTTGCGTTCCGCGGCCTCGCTGGCGATCCGCTCGCGCAGCGGCCGGTTCGCTGCAACGCCGCCGCCGACGACGATCGACCGGGCACCGATCTCCTCGGCCGCCCGGATCGTCTTCGTCGCGAGGACGTCGACGACGGAGTCCTGGAACCCCCAGGCGAGCTCGGCGACGCTCGCCGCGGACAGCTGTGCCCGCGGCTCGTTCGCGGCCGCGCGCCCGGTCGGCAGGCCCTCGTCGGCACGGGCCGCGTCGACGATCCGACGTGCCGCGGTCTTGAGCCCGCTGAAGCTGAAGTCGTAGCTGTCGCCGAGCCAGGCACGCGGGAAGACGCGTCGACGATCGGTGGCCCGTTCCGCCGCCGCCTGGATCGCCGGCCCGCCGGGATACGGCAATCCGAGCAGGCGGCCCACCTTGTCGAACGCCTCGCCGGCGGCGTCGTCGACCGTCTGGCCGAGCAGCCGATACGTCAGGTGGTCGGACATCTCGGCCAGGAACGTGTGCCCGCCCGAGACGACGAGCACGACGAGCGGAAAGACCGGCTCGGGCTTGGCCGCCTCGTCCTCGGCCGGGTCGACGAGCCAGGCGGCGTAGACGTGGCCCTCGAGATGGTTGACGCCGACGAGCGGCTTGTCCTTCGCCCACGCCAGGGCCTTGGCGAAGTTGATCCCGACGAGGAGCGACCCCGCGAGGCCCGGGCCATAGGTGACCGCGACGCCCGCGACGTCGTCCCACGTACAGCCGGCCGCGGACCACGCCTCCTCGAGCACCGGCACGACCCAGCGGATGTGTGCACGCGCGGCGACCTCGGGGACGATCCCACCGGTCGGTGCGTGGAGGGCGACCTGGCTCGCGACGGCGTTCGAGAGGATCCGCCGTCCGCCGCCGTCGACCAGGGCGATCCCCGTCTCGTCGCAGCTGCTCTCGACGGCGAGGATGAGGCGGCCGCTCACGCCCGCGACTCCGGCTCGCCGGCACGGTCGGTCGCCCGGCCGGCGTGCGGGTCGTCGGCCGCCTCGAGCGCGATCCGGAGCCGCTCGAGTCGCGCCCGCATGGCCGGCGTCGCGAGCGGCTCGGTTGTCATGATCAGCGCATCCTCGTTGTCGTCGCTGTAGTACCGCGGTCGAAGCCCGACCGGGCGAAAGCCGTACTTCTCGTACAGCCGGCGGGCCGCGAGGTTCGACAGCCGGACCTCGAGCGTGGCGTCGGTCGCGCGCCGGCCGATGGCGAGGTCGAGGACGGCGATGAGCATCCGCTCGCCGATCCGCCGGCGACGCCAGCCCGGCGCCACGGCGAACGTCGTGATGTGGGCCTCGTCGACCATCAGCCAGACCCCGGCGAAGCCGACGACCCGGCCCTCGGCACGGGCGACGACGTAGTGCGCGAGCCGGTTCGTCTCGAGCTCGGTTCGGTAGGCGTTCGGCGGCCACGGTGTCGTGAAGCTCGCTCGCTCGATCGCCTGGACCTCGGGCAGGTCGGCGACGGTCATCGGCTCGACCCGGACCCGAAGCGGAGGCGCGGCGACCACGGCTCGCCTACTCGACCGTGAGCGCCACGCCGTCGCTCGGGACGTCGCGGACGCCGCGCGGCAGCGTCACGTACTCGGGAACGAGGGCCGCGAGGTCGTCGCCAGCGGGGCTCGTGGCGAATCGCGCGGCGCCCAGGCGCGCGAGCGCGGCGAGGAGTCCGGCCCGGGCGCGCTCGCCCCGCGCCACGGCCTCGGCCGGGGCACGATCGACGAGGTCGACCGCGACGAGGCGATCGGGCGCCGCGTCGGGACGCTCGGCGCCGGGGACCAGGCGTGGCGGCTGCCCGCGACGAACGAGCACCCGATCCCACGGCCCGGCGGGCAGAAGCAGCGCGAGGTCGGGCTCGATCGCATCGCCATCCACGGCGGCGGCGGCGAGGAGCGCCTCCCCGGTGGAGATTCCGACCAGCGGGATCCCGAACCCGAGCGCGAGCCCCTTCGCCGTCGCGAGGCCGACCCGCAGGCCGGTGAAGGCGCCCGGGCCCGTGCCGACGACGATGCCGGCCAGCCGCGATCGCCGGACGTTCTGCTCACCCAGGAACCGGCCGAGCGAGGGCAGGAGCGTCTCGCCGTGGCGGTGGCCGGCGGGCCAGGACGAGGAGGCGTCGAGCTCCCCGTCACCGGTCGCCGTGCCGACGACGATCGTGGAGGTGGCCGTGTCGACGACGAGGAGCGGTCGGCGCAGGCCGTCGTGGCCGTCGCGTCCGCCCAGCGGGCTGGCGGTCATCGCACCGCCTCGAGGTAGCGCGCGTACGCAGCGCTCGTCGTGCGGAGCCGGATCGTTCGCGGCGCGTCGCCCGTACCGTCGATCGAGACGTCCAGCCGGTCGCGCGGAATCGACGCGCCGAGACGCTCGGCCCATTCGATGATCGTGAGCCCGATCACCTGCCGCTCGTCGAGAAGCCCGCCGCCGATGACGTCGGCCGGTCCGTCGAGGCGGTAGAGGTCGAGATGGAAGAGCGGCACGCGGCCCTCGTACTCGCCCATCAGGACGAAGCTCGGCGAGCTGACCGTGTCGACAACGCCGAGACCGGCCGCGACGCCCTTCACGAGCTGCGTCTTCCCGGCACCCAGCTCACCGTAGAGAGCGACGAGGTCGCCGGCACGCGCGACGACGCCGAGACGCCGTCCCAGCTCCCGGGTCGCGGCCGGGTCCGGCGACGTCACGACCTGCTGTGCGGCGGTCGGGGCGGGCACGATGCGAGCGTAGCGGACGGGCTCCGACCGAGGATCGGGTCAGGCGAACCGCTCGAGATCGGCGAGCGGGAGCGCCCGGATCTCGCCGTCGTCGAGGCGGACGAAGCCGGCCTCGAGGTGCACGCCGCCGGCGAACCGCCGAAGGCCGGCCGGGCCCGCCCAGCGCCCCTCGCGTCCGGCGAGCGACCCATGTCGGACGCGGATGGCGTCCGGGTCGAAGGTGACCGACTCCGCGGCCTCGAACAGCAGCGCCGGCGGATCGATCGACAGCCCGACCTGTTGACCGCTCAGCGACCGCAGCAGCGCCATGATCGGACCCGCGATCGGTCTCCGGATCGCACCGTCGAGCACGACGACGCCGAATGGCGGGAGCTGGTGGAGCGCGGCCCGCTGGCGTCGCTCGGACGCGCTGAAGTCGCGTTCCTCCTTCGCCGGCAGCGTCGAGACGACCATCCCGCGAACGCCCATCGCCCGGGCGCGGGTGAGCGTCTCCGCGTCGACGCGCGAGCCGACGACGAGGATCGTCCCGGCCCGCCCGACGTCGACCGAGCCCGGCCGCAGCTCGCCGTCCTCGTCGGTGGCGAGGTCGAGCCGACCGTACGTCGGCACGCCGAGCGCGAGGACGCCCGGAACCGCGCGGCCCGTCGTCTCGATCGTCAGGTGGCTGCCCGATCTGACCTCGCGAACCGTCGCCGAGGCCGGCGCCTCGACGAGGTCGACGCTCTCGCCGACGACCACCCGCTGGCGGCCGCCGTCGCTGAACAGCAGCTCCCCGTCGTCCATCCGCCGCTCGGCGTCGCGGCGCGCGTGGCGAGGGCGAACCCCGACGCGATCGCCGGGCGCCGCCGCGGAGCCGGCGTCCGGGACGAGCTCGATGCGGGCGTCGCGCAGGCGTTCGACGAGCGGCGTTCCGGCGTCGACAGCGTCGCCCTCGGCGACGAGCGGTCGATCGCCTGGCCCCAGGGCGATCCGGATCCGCGGCCGATCGGTCGCGAGCGGCCGCGTCGGGATGAGGTCGACGATGGCCACCGGATCAGTCCTCGAGGCCGGCCCACAGCGACTGCTGCCAGGCGCCCAGCAGCTCGCGTCGCCGGTCGAGACGATCCGGCAGGCGAAGCGGCACGTCCCGCAGGTCGATGAGCAGCCCGCCGAGTCCGCCACCGAGCTCGAGCGCGAACCGCCGGCCGCGCGTGCCGAGCGAGACCTGGTCACGGAACTGGAGCTCCGCGACGGCCGACGAGCCCGGCGGCAGGTCGACGAGCTCGAGCCCGCCGGGGACGAGATCGAGCTCGGTCGAGCCGCCGGCCGCATGGACGACGAGGCGCCCGGCCGTCCGGCCGGGTCGGAGTCCGGCCGGCACGACGACACCGCCGAGCGGAGCGAGCAGGTCGTCGGCGAGGTCGGCGATCACCTCTCGGAGCTCTCCGGGATCGACGATCGCGCCGAGCGGCCCGAGCAGCCGCGCGTGGTCGTAGGCAAGCTGGCTCGCGCCCGGCCGACGAAGCACGTCGGAGAGCGCGAGCGCGATCGCCGGTCCGGGAGCGACCGCCCACGCGCCCCCGATCGCGAGCACGAGGTCCGGGGCCGTCGGCCGGTCGAGCTCGCGCGTCGCGGCGACGAGCCGGGCGACCGCCGCGCGGGCGGCGGCGAGCCGGAGGAGCGCCCCGTCCCCGTACGGCTCGCCCCACGGGGAATCGCGCAGCTCGCGGAGCCGATCGCGCATCCGGTGGCGATCGAGCGCGACCACCGACCAGGCGAGGACGCCGTCGACGATCTCGTCGCCGATCGTCGAGGGAACGAGCGCTGCGCGCGAGTCGACCGCCCAGTGGACGGTTGGAGCGGCACCCGGCGGGCCCGGCCGAGCGACGATGCGAAGGCCGCCCGAACGACCGATGTCGACCGCCTCGATCGAGCGGTCGAGCACCGCGGCGAGCGCGGCCACGGCGCGGACCGTCGTCCGTCGCCCGGGGCCTGCCCTGGCTGCGAGCTCGTCGAGGAGCGCGCGGAGCGGCTCGCCCGGCGGGTCGCCGACGTTCGCCGCAGGCGCGAGGACCGGCCCTCCCTCCGCGTCGTTCGAGCGTCCTTCGACCACTCGGGCCGCCTGGTCGGCGAGGCCGCCGGCGAGGACGATCGTCCGCTCCGGTCGTCGCTGCGCGGTTGCCCCGAGCAGGGCGGCGAGGTCAGGCAGCGCGCCGCGCTCGTCGCCGCCGGGCGGGTCGGCGGACCCGGCGAGGATCGCATCGACGTCGCGAGCGAGCAGCAATCGCCCGATCGCGAGCGCATCGGCACTCGCCACGGACATCCCGATCGTCTCCCACCCGGCGGAACGGGCGAGCGCGGTGAGGCGATCGAGCGTTCGATCCGTCGCAGCGACGACGGCGATCCGTGGAGCTGCACCGGTCGTCGCCGTGACCTGCCGGAGCGATCCCGCGATCGTCGCCGCGGCACCCGTCGGGTCCGGTCCGCCGTCCGCGACGAGCGTCGAGGCGAGCGCCGGGTCGGCAGCGAGCACGCGTTCGACGACGAGCTCGACGATCGACTCGAGCGGCACCGTCGAGGGCGCCGCCAGACTACCGAGGAGCCGCCAGCGGTCGCCGACGCGGCCGACGAGGGATGCGCTGCGAGTGGCCGATCCCGAGTCGATGGCGACGAAGGCGCGCGGCTCGGACGTCATCCGACCCATGCTACCTAGGATGGGCGCTCAGGCGTCCCAGCTCGTCGGGTCGTCGTCCTCCTCGAGACGGTCGATCAGCTGCTCGATGCAGGCGTCGTCGGTCAGCAGCTCGCTCACGCCGTCGACGCCGCCGCCGAAGATCGTCCGCAGGACGGGATCGAAGAAGAGCATCGCGTTCGCGCCGAGCGGCCGGTACGGCCGGCTCGCCTCGAGGAAGTGCACGGCGGGAGCGGACAGGCCGCGCAGCTCGATCTCGCGTGCGACCTGCTCCACGAGCTCGTCGCGTCGATCTGCGAGCCGCTCCATCGGCAGCTCAGACATCGTTCGTCCCGTCGCTCGCCGCTGCCGCCCTGACGGGGCCGCTCCCGGATGGCTCGCCCGCGGCGTTCGAGGCAGCCAGAGCCGTGCCAAAGGCGTCGTACGCGGCAGCCCCGCGCAGCGCGAACACGACCTGCTGGACGGACGGGCTCCGCTCGGCCTCGTCGCGAACGGTCTCGACGGTGATCCTCGCGGCATCGGCGAGCGGAAACCCGCCGACCCCCGTGCCGAGCGCCGGGAAGGCGATGCTCGCCACTCCCTGTTCGCGCGCCCTGGCGAACGCGGACCGTGTCGCCGCCTCGATCGCCCCGTCGCTCGTTCGTCGATCTCGATCGAGCGAGACGGCGTGGATGACGATTCGCGCCGCGAGGCGTCCGCCGACGGTGACGACCGCGCCGCCCACCGGCACCGGCGCCTGCCGAACGGCCGCAAACTCGATCTCGTCGCCGCCGGCGCGCTTGATCGCACCGCCCACCCCGGTCGCCATCCAGAGCGAGGGACTGGCCGGATTCACGATCGCGTCGACCTCCAGCTCGCAGATGTCGCCGTTCCAGAGCTCGATCCGGGCCACGTCTCCCTCGGTCCCGCGAGCGCGAGCGCGGACAGGGTGCGCAGGCCCACGGGTACGGCCGCGCGATAGTACACCCGGCCTAGTCGGGCGGACATCGAGGTCGTGACCTCCCAGGCGATCGTGTTGCGCGCCCGCGCCAGCTCATGGACGCCGATCGGCGCGGCCGGTGATCGCTCGTCGGCGCCGAGAAGTGTGAACACGTCGTCGGTCGTCACCGGCGGGCCCGGGATGTCAGTCACGTCCGCCATCACGGCGTCCATCGCCACGGTCCCGACGAGGGGCACGCGTCGGCCGCGGACGAGCGCGTCGGCGCGGTTCGACGCTTCGCGCGGCCAGCCGTCGCCGTAGCCGAGCGGGAGCGTGGCGATCCGGCTCGGCCGCTCGGTCCGCCATGAGGGCCCGTAGCTCACGCCCCAGCCCGCCGGAAGCTCGGCGACGCGGACCGGCCGTGCCCGGAGCGACATCGCCGGCCGAAGCTCGAGGTCGAGCCCCACCGTCTGCCGGCCCTCCGGATCGAGGAGGTCGTCGGGGTCGATACCGTAGATCGCCAGCCCCGGTCGGACGGCCTCGTAGACCGGCGCGCCCGCCAGCAGCCCGCCCGACGCAGACAGGTGGCGGGGTGTCGCCGCGTTCGACGTCGCGGCCTCGAACCGGTCGACCTGGCGGCCGGTGAGCGCGGCGTCGGCCGGCGCCTGGAGGTGCGACCAGATCCCGACGAGCTCGACCTCGGGAGCAGCCCCGAGAAGCGTGGCGAGCGCGGCCGCATCCGCCGCCGCGACGCCTCCCCGACCCAGCCCGGTCTCGACTTCGAGCTGCACTCGCAGCGGCCGGTCGGCGGGCCGGCGCCGGAGCGCTTCGAGGAGCTCCGCTGCTGCGTCGGCGTCGCCGACGGTGACCGTGATGCTCTGCTCCGCGGCGATCGTCGCGAGCTCACGCGGGACGGGATAGAGGACGAGGAGCGGGAGCGAGACACGCGCCGCTCGGAGCTCGAGCGCCTCGTCGAGGGTCGCCACGCCGAGCCCGTCGGCCCCATCGCGCTCGAGGGCGAGGGCGACCGGGACGAGCCCATGGCCGTAGGCGTCGGCCTTGACGACGGGTTCGACGCGGACGCTGGGCCCGGACATGCGCTCGACGGCCCTGCGGATGGCCCCGAGGTTCGCGGCGATGGCGTCGAGGTCGATCTCGAGCCAGGCCGTCCGCGCGAGCGGCGGCAACCCCGCCGCGGCGAGCGCGGCTTCGATCGCGGGCGATCCGGGGTCGTTCAGGATCGACCGTCTGAGGGCGCCGTCGTCGTCGCGCCGGCCGGGGCGTTGCGACGTGTCGCCCGCACGTCCGAGCCGTCGGACGCCGGCCCGTCGCCTGGCTCGGGGTGGCGCGCCCGAAACCCGAGGCGTGCGCCCGACTTCCGCCGCTCCGCGATCGCGGCGAGGCGGCGCCGGGCGAGCGGCAGGGCGTCGGGCAGATCGCCGGCGAGGAGGCCCGCGTCGCCGAGCCGCTCACGGACGAGCTCGCCGGCCTGGCCGTGGAGGTAGACCCCGAGGCGCGCCGCCGCGAACGGCGTGAGGCCCTGGGCGAGCAGCGAGCCGATGACACCGGACAGGACGTCGCCCGTCCCACCGCTGGCCATCGCGGGATTCTCGAACGTCGCGATCGCCGTCTCGCCGCCGGGAGCCGCGACGACCGTCCGAGCGCCCTTGAGCACGATGACCTGACCCCACTGCGCGGCGGCGGATCGCGCGGCGGTCACCCGTGCCTCGTCGTTGGCCGAGATGTCGCCGTCGCCCGCGACATCGTCGCCGCTCCCCGCCCGCAGCCGCGCGAACTCCCCCGGATGGGGTGTGAGCACGGCGCGGTCGGCGACGCCGTCCCACCAGCCGTCGACGCTGGCGAGCGATCGGAGTGCCTCTGCGTCGAGAACGAGCGGCGTCGCCGCGGCCTCGCCCGGGACCCGGACGAGCTCGCGGACGAGCTCGGTCGTGGCGAGGCCGGGCCGCAGCCCGGGGCCGACGACGAGCGCGTCGTGCTCGTCGTCGAGGATCCGTGCGAGCGCGTCGTGCGGCTCGATCTCCTCGACGTCGTCCTCCGGCAGCGCCATCGTCGTCGCCTCCACGACCTTGCCGGCGAACAGCGGCTGGAGCGACTCGGGCACGGCCAGGGTGACGAGGCCACAGCCGGCGCGGCCCGCCGCCCGGCAGACGAGGAGGGCGGCCCCGGCGAAATCGAGCGAGCCGGCAATAACGAGGACTCGCCCGAACGTCCCCTTGTGCCCACGCGCCGGGCGTTCCGGGAGCAGCGCCGCGGCGGCCTCGTCGTCGAGCAGGCTCGCGCCGCTCGGCAACGCCGGGTCGCGTCGCGCGTCGTCCAGTCGTCCGAAGCCGACCGCGCGCCGCTCAGCCACCTGAGCGATCGTCGGCCAGCGCCCGGATGTGCTCCATCCGGGCGAGGATCCGACGCTCCCGATCATCGAGGCGTTCGTCGATGTCCGGCGGAAAGAGGAACCGGCCAGCCGTCTCCCGGATGCCGAAGGCGATCGCCACGGCGTAGTCATGCTCGTGGCTGATCGACAGCGCGATCCGGCCCATCGCGAGCTGCTCCGCGCGAGCCGCGGCGCGGCCATGGAGCCGGACGGACGGCTGGCCGGTCGGCAGTCGCTCGATCTCGATGTCGCGCCAACCGATGCCCCGGACACCGAGTCCCAGGACCTTGCTGACGGCTTCCTTCGCGGCCCAGCGCCCGGCGAACGTCTCCGGCCGATCCCGCACGTAGCGCCGCTCGCGATCGGTCAGCACACGCGAGGAAAACCGGGGACCGAATCGCGACAGCGTGTCGCGGATCCGCTCGACGCGGACGATGTCGATGCCAAGCTCCTCGATGCCGGCGCCGTCACCCGTCATCGTCGACTCGCCGTGCGGAACTCGCGGCGGAGCTGCGCGACGCCATCGGGCCTGCGATTACTCGACCGTGACCGACTTCGCGAGGTTGCGCGGCTGGTCCACGTCCGTGCCGCGCGCGACGGCCATCTGATACGCGAACAGCTGGAGCGGGATCACCGCGAGGATCGGAGACAGCGATTCCGGGATGTCGGGGATCCACCACACGTCGTCGGCGAACCGTTCGATCTGCTCGTCGCCCTCGGTCGCGACGGCAAGCACCCGCGCGTCGCGCGCCCGCGCCTCCATGACGTTGCTGATGAGCTTGTCGTAGACGTCCGAGCGGGTCGCGACCGCGACGAGCGGGTATTCGGCGTCGAGCAATGAGATGGGCCCGTGTTTCAGCTCGCCCGCGGCGTAGCCCTCGGCGTGGACGTAGCTCACCTCCTTCAGCTTGAGTGCGCCCTCGAGCGCGGGCGGCAGGCCGAAGCTCCGCCCGACATACATGAAGCCGTGCATGTTGACGTAGCGGCGGGCGAGCTCGGGCGCGCCGGGCGCCGCCCGATCGAGGACGAGCTGCGCCGCGTCGGGGAGGCCGCGCAGCGCCCGCCCGAGATCCGTCTCCGCGGCATCGGTGAGGACGCCACGCATCCTGGCGATCGCGGCGGCGAGGATGACGAGCGTCGTGACCTGGGTAACGAACGTCTTCGATGCCGCGACGGCGACTTCGGGGCCGGCCTGGAGGAAGAGGACGGCATCGGCCTCGCGCGTGATCGCGGAGCCGACGGTGTTCGTGACGGCGACGACCGGGCAACCGCGTCCGTGCGCGAGCCGGGTTGGAGCGATCGTGTCGGCCGTCTCGCCCGACTGGGTGACGGCGACGACGAGCGATCGACGGTCCAGCGGTGGCGGCGCATAGCGGAACTCCGAGCCCACCGTCGCCCTCGCCGGGATGCCGCACCAGCGCTCGATCGCGGCAGCTCCGATGAGGGCCGCGTAGAACGCGCTGCCGCATGCCACGAGCTCGACCCGATCGGCGCTCCGGATGGCGTCGACGATCCCGTCGAGCTCGGGCAGCTGGATCCGGTTCTCGTGACTGACGCGCCCGGCGATCGCCTGCCGGAGCGCCTGCGGCTGCTCGTGGATCTCCTTCTCCATGAAGTGCGCGTAGCCGCCCTTCTCGGCAGCCTCGGGTGACCAGTCGACGATCGTCACCGGCCGTTCGTGGACGGTCGCCTCGAGGTCGGTCACGACGACGCTGCCGGCATGAAGGTCGGCGACGTCTCCCTCCTCGAGGAAGATCACCTGGTTGGTGTGGGCGAGGATGGCAGCGACGTCCGAGGCGAGGAAGGTCTCGTCGTCGGCGACCCCCACGACGAGCGGGACGTTGCAGCGGGCGCCGACGAGCCGATCGGTCTCGGCCTTGTGCATGACGGCGATCGCGTACGCCCCCTCGACCTGCCGGAGCGCGGCGCGCACGGCATCGGCGAGGTCACCGCTGTACGCCTCCTCGACGAGGTGGGCGATCGCCTCCGTGTCGGTGTCGGACCGAAGCGTGTGGCCGCGTGTGGCAAGCGCATCGCGGAGCTCGCGGAAGTTCTCGACGATCCCGTTGTGGATGACCGTGATGCTGCCGGTGCAGTCGACGTGGGGGTGCGCGTTGAGGTCGTTCGGACGCCCGTGCGTCGCCCAGCGAGTGTGGGCGAGCCCGATCGCGGCGTGGGGCGTTCGATCGGCGATCGCGGTCCGCAGGTTCGCGAGCTTTCCGGCCCGCTTCTCAACGAACAGGTCGCCGTCGTCGCCGACGAGGGCGATCCCGGCCGAGTCGTAGCCGCGGTACTCGAGCCGGCGCAGGCCCTCGAGAAGGATCGGCCCCGCTTCGCGCGGACCCGTGTAGCCGACGATGCCGCACATTCAGAGCCGTCTCCGCAGGTCGCGGGACTCTCCGAAATCGGAGGCGGAGCTCCGCGACGCCATCCGCCCGAGGACTGCCTAGTGTAGACGCTCGCTTGCGACGTCCGCGATCGCGTCGGCGAGCTCGGCGACGACGTCGGCATCCTTCCCTTCGACCATCACCCGGAGCGCTGGCTCGGTGCCGGAGGGACGGACGAGGACCCGACCTGTCTGGCCGAGCCGCGCCTCGGCGTCCGCGATCGCACGCTGGAGGATCGGATCGCCTTCCCACTGGTCCTTGTGCCGGACGCGAACTGCACGCTGCTGCTGCGGGAGCATCGGCACCCGAGCCGCGAGCTCGGCCAGGCTCCGACCGGTGGCGCTCATGACGCGCAGCACCTCGAGCGCCGTGACGATCCCGTCGCCCGACGTCGTGTGCTCGCGGACGATCACGTGGCCGCTCTTCTCGCCGCCGAGGCCCGCACCGGACACCTGCATCCCCTCGAGGATGTACTTGTCGCCGACGGGAGTCCGGATCACCTGCCCGCCCGCTGCCTCGACGACGGCCTGCAGCCCGCCGTTCGAGAGGACCGAGACGACCAGCGCACCCCCGGCGAGCTCGCCGCGACCGAGTCGATCGAGCGCGAGGATGCCGAGGACCTGATCGCCGTCGACGATCCGGCCGGCCGCGTCCACGGCGATGAGTCGATCCGCGTCGCCGTCGAGGGCGAAGCCGACCTCGGCGCCGACGGCGAGGACCCGCTCTGCGAGCGCACTGGGCGCGGTGGCACCGCACGCGACGTTGATGTTCACCCCGTCGGGGTCGTTGTTCATGACCTCGACGACGGCGCCGGTCGCAGCGAGGATGCCCGGCGCTGCCACCCCACCCGAGCCATTCGCGCAGTCGATGACGACGCGAACGCCGGCTGCGCGAACGCGGTCGGCCATCGCCGTCCGATGGGCGACGTAGCGGTCGAGCAGGGCGCGCGCGTCGCGCATTCGTCCGAGGGCCGCGTTCGACAGCCCGGCGAGCTCCTCGGCGCGCCAGATGAGAGCCTCCAGCTCGTCCTCGACCGCGTCGTCGAGCTTCAACCCACCATCGTCGAGGACCTTGAGGCCGTTGTCGTCGGCAGGGTTGTGCGACGCCGAGACCATGATCCCGGCCCGGAACGGCCCGTCGCCGGTGATGAAGGCAAGGGCGGGCGTCGGGACGACCCCCGCCACATGGACCTCCGCGCCGAGGCTCGTCGCGCCGGCCGTGATCGCCGCGACGAACATGTCCCCGCTCCGACGGGTGTCCTGGCCGACGACGAGATCGTTGCCGGAGCCCACCAGCCGATGGGCCGTCGCGCGACCGAGCGCATAGGCGATCGTCGGCTTGAGGTCGACGTTCGCGATGCCGCGGATCCCGTCCGTCCCGAAGAGGCGTCCCACGCTACGGGCCCGACGGCGATGCGGCCGCGGTCGGCGCCGCGGTCGGCGTCGGGGCGGGGGTCGCAGCGGCGACGGCGACGACGATCGAATCCGGCGAGAGGGCGACGAGCGACGTCGCTGACGGGAGCCGCACCGTGACGCGGACGGTGTGCGTGCCGACCCCGAGACCGGCCACGTCGACGGTCCCGACGATCGTCGAGGCGTCGACCCGATCGAGGGCGGCGAGCGTCCCGCCGAGGGTGGCATTCAGCTGCCCGACCGACAGCGCATACGTCCGGTCGGCCCGGGCATTCGCGGTCCGGATCCCGATCGGGAACGTCCTCGTCCCGGTCACGGCCCGGATCTTCACGCTGACCGTGACCGATTCGCCGGACAGGGCCTCCAGCCCGTCGCCGAGCGCGAGGCCGACGGTCGCCGTCACGTCGTGGTTCGCCGCCGACACCGACACGGGCGCACTGTCGACCCGTACGAGCGAGGCGAGCGCGTCGGCGTCGCCGGCGATCGTTGCGACGTTGGGTGCAACCGCGACGGACGCGATCTGATACCCGTCGGCGGGTGTCCCGGTGACGACCGGGTTGATCGGCAGCGACTTCGTCTTCCGCTCACCACCGACACGGATGGCGACATGGACCGAGCTCGGGTCGATGTCCGCCGGCCCGAGCTCGTTGCCCAGCTGGTCGACCGCCACGAGCGGCACGTCCTGGTCGACGTTGAGTGCCGAGGGCTGGATGAGGACCCGCGCCCGGGCGGCGGCGACGAGCCGGACGACGGAGTCCGGCCCGCTGACGGTCGCCGACTGCGCGCTCAGGACGGCTGCGCCGACCTCGATGCCGGAGGGGACCGGACCCTCGTCGACCTCGATCGGCACCGACTTGCTCACGAGCGGATCGAGCTGCACCGGAATGACCTGGGGGCTGTAATCGAGGACGCGGACCCGGGGGTCGGCGTACTGGACGTCGACGCGGACGTTGACGTACGGGTTCTCGGGCGTCGGGTTCGCCGAGCCCAGATCGATCGTCGCCTTGAACCCCTCGCGCGTCAGCCGGCCGGCGACATCGGTCGGCGCGACGTAGCGGATGTTCGTGACGGACGGCAAGTTCCCGACGATGACCGCATTGGCCGGCTGGCGGACGGGCACGATCGGGACGGTGCCGCCGAATGTCTGGACGTTCTCGGACAGCACGACGCCGGCGTACAGCAGCGTCGCGAGGACCACCGCCGCGAGCTTGAGCGGCCAGTTGCGAACGAGGAACGCGACGACTCTCATCGGCCGACGACGTCGCCCTTCGCTGCCGGCGTCGGATCAGGCTTCGCGAGCCTCGGAGCCTTCGGCTTCTGGATCGAGCCGACGCGCAGCCGCCGCCACGGGGCTCCGGGGTCGCGGGCGCCGAGGAGCGAGCGGAGCGCCCGCGCGAGCTGGGCCTCGTTGAGGTTGCGCACGATCCGAGCCCGCTCGACCAGGCTCACCTGGCCGTTCTCCTCGGACACGACGACGACGACCGCATCGGTCTGCTCGGCAATTCCGAGCGCGGCCCGATGGCGGGTGCCGAAGCGCTCGGCCTGGACGGTCGTTTCGGCAAGCGGGAGGACAGCACCGGCCGCGATGATCCGTCCGTCGCGAACGATGACCGCGCCGTCATGAAGTGCCGACCTCGGCGTGAAGACGGTTCGCAGGAGGTCAGCCGACAGGTCGGCGTGGACCATGACACCCGTTTCGGCGATCTCCTCCAGCCCGGTCTCGCGCTCGAGCACGATGAGCGCTCCGACGCTCTCCGCCGACAGCGCCGACGCGGCCCGGGCGACCTGCGTGGCGGTCCGCTCGATCGCCCGTTCGTCCGCCGGCGCGATGAGCCAGGCGAGCGATCCCACGCGCCCGATCTGCTCGAGCGCACGCCTGAGCTCTGGCTGGAAGATCACGACGATGGCGAACAGCCCGACGACGGCGCCGGTCTGGAGGATCTGCGTGAACAGCCGGAGCCCAAGCGCCTGGGCGACGACATAGATGACGTAGACGACCGTGACGCCGATCACGAGCCGGACCGCGCGGGTCCCGCGGATGACGCTGAACAGGCCGTAGATGAACAGCGCGGTCACCGCGATGTCGAGCAGCGTCGTCGCCTTGACCTGTTCCAGGAACGACGCGAGGAGCTGCGACATCGTCCGCTGAGTGTACCCGGCGGGGTGTAGCCGGACGGTCAGGAGAGCCGGCGTCGGTGCGCGCCTACCCCAGGGCCGCGCGAACCGCGTCGTCGTCGGGAAGCCGTGCGGCCGCCGCCGCACCGACCGCCGCGGCCGACTCCTCGTCGCCCCCCGCGCGCGCAAGCCTTGCGAGCAGGACGAGCTTGTCACGCGCCAGCATCCGCCAGCCGCGGTCGACGTAGAGGTCGACGAGCGCGAGGTGGACCTCGGTGTCGAGCGGTGCGAGCGCGAGAGCACGGACCGCGACGTCGAGCGCGGCGCCCGACTGGTTGAGGCGGCGGTGGACCCCGATCGCCTCGAGCAGGCGGGCACGACCGGTGACCGGGTCACCCGCTTCGATCGCGACGTCGGCCGCCGCGACGAGCTCGAGCGGATCGACCGCCACCGCGACGGGCGTTTCGGGCTGGCGGTCCGACGCGAGCTGTCCTTCCTCGGGCGATGACGCGCCGCCCTCGCCGCCGGCGGCGGTCGCGCTCCGGCGCGGCGGCCGTCGCGCCTCGCCCTCGAGGACGTGGAGTGCCCGGTCGAGGGCCGCGGTTGCCGCCTCGTCCGGACCGGCTTCTCGGAGCCGGGCGACCAGCTCGGTCACGTGGCGACGGCGGGCGCGCGATTCGGCGAGCTCGAGCGCCTGCCGCGCGGTGTCGCACGCGTCGGCGACGCGTCCTGCCGCCTCGAGCCCGTCGGCAATCCTGTCGAGCGACTCGGCCGCCTCGGCGCGCCGACCGAGCGCGACGAGTGCGTCAGCTCGCCCGGCGAGCGCCTGTTCGTCAGACGGGGCCCGGGCAAGCGCGGCATCGAACGCGTGGAGCGCGGCGTCCGGCCGCTCGACGCGCAGGTACGTCGTCCCGATGCTGACGTGCGGCAACGGCCGATCCGGTGCGATCGATGCCGCGTCGGCGTAGGCCGCGAGGGCAGCCGCATGCCGCCCTTTGAGCGCCGCGATGTGCCCTCGGCGAAGGGCATCCTTGTACCGCTCGTACAGCGCCTCGGTCACCGCGCGACTCTACATGCCGTCGTCGCCGCCGAGTGAAGCCCGGCGGGAGGACGGATCAGCGCTTCGTGTACTGCGGTGCCTTCCGGGCGCGCTTGAGGCCGTACTTCTTGCGCTCCTTCATCCGCGGGTCCCGGGTCAGGAGACCTGCCTGCCGGAGCGGGACGCGGAATGCCTCCGCGTCGACGTCGAGCAGCGCACGGGCGATGCCGTGGCGGATCGCGCCGGCCTGGCCGGTCACGCCGCCACCCTCGACCTTGACCATCGCGTTGAAGCGGCCCTCGGTACCGGTGACGCGGAACGGCATCCGGATCTCGGCTTCGTTCACGGCGTTCCCGAAATGCTCCTCGAGCGAGCGGCCGTTCACGACGATCGCGCCCTCACCGGGCAGCAGTCGAACACGGGCGACGGCCGTCTTGCGGCGACCGGTCCCGGACGTGAAGGCAGGCAGCATCGTCATCGTGTTCGTCCTCCGTCAGGCGAGCGGCTCAGGCCGCTGGGCCTGATGGGGATGGTCGGATCCGGTGTAGATCTTCAGCTTCCGGAGCTGCTGTGCGCCGAGCCGATTGTGCGGGAGCATGCCCTTGACGGCGCGCCGGATGACCTGCTCGGGGCGCCGCTCGAGCAGCTCGCCGAGGGTCTCCTGCTTGAACCCCTGGGGGTAGCCGGAGTGGCGGGCGTAGCTCTTCGACTCGTGCTTGTCCCGGCTCACGGCCACCTTCGACGCGTTGAGCACGATGACATGGTCGCCTGTGTCGAGGTTCGGCGTGTAGCTCGGCTTGTGCTTGCCTTCGAGGACGCGCGCGACCCGCGACGCGAGCCGGCCGAGCGTCTCGTCCGTCGCGTCGACGACGAACCAGCGCCGCTCGATCTCGCCCGCTCCCGGGGTGTACGTCTTCGCGTTCATCGTTCCTCGTCAGCTCCGTCATCGTCCGCCGGCCGGCCGGGCCCGGGTCTTCGCCCGAGCACGACCCGCCGGAGGCTGAGGCCTCGCGGCGGCGCAGTCGCACCGTCGAGGGCCGGCATCCGCGCCGCGAGCAGGCCCGCGACGTCGTCGGCATCCAGTCTTCCGCGTCCGACCTCGATGAGGACGGCTGCGATCCTGCGGACCATTCCCCGAAGGAACGAGTCGGCTCGGACGTCGATCGTCACGAGCGAACCCGTTCGTCGGATCCGGACCGCGTGAACGGTCCGGACCGGGTTGCGGTCCGCCGCCCCGAAGGCGGCGAAGTCGTGCCGGCCAACCAGGGCCGACCCGGCCCGCTCCATCGCGGCGGTGTCGAGCGGGACCCGCACCCCGAGCGCCTGGCGCTCGCGAAGCGGGCTGCGCGGTCCGTTCCAGACGGTGTAGCGGTATTCCCGATACCGCGCCGCGTGCCGGGGCTGGAACCCAGACGCCGCAGCGCGCACGTCGCGAACCGCGACGTCCGGCGGCAGCAGCGCGTTGAGCGCCCGCTCGAGCTCCGCCGCCCCGAGCCGTCCGCGGTAGGTGAAGGCGATCACCTGGTCCGCGGCATGCACGCCGGCGTCGGTCCGTCCGGCCCCATCGACCGGGCAGCGTTTGCCGCCGCTCAGCCGGGACAGGGCGTCCTCGAGCACCCCTTGGACCGTCCGGCGCCCCGGCTGGAGCTGGAACCCCGAAAAGTCCGTTCCGTCGTATTCGACCCGGGCGCGGAACCGCCGTTCCTGCCCGAGGGCACCCTCTCGGGTGCCTTTGCTATGGGTTGGCAACCTCAATGTCGTGCTGCTGCACGCTCACCGAGGTCCGAGGCGGAGCTCCGTGACGCCATCGGCCCGAGGTTTGCGTGAGCGTCCACCCGCAGGCGACAACGCGGCAGCGAGCCGCATCAGCGGCGTCATATGAGTTCGAGCTGGACGATCTCGGCGGCGTCGCCCGATCGCTTTCCGATCCGAACGATCCGCGTGTAGCCCGAGGTCCGGTCGGCGTATTTCGGCGCAATCTCGTCGAACAGCTTCCTGACGACGAGCGGCTCGTTGGGGAGCTGGGCGACGACCGCGCGCCGTGCGGTCAGATCATTGCGCTTGGCGAGCGTGATCATCCGCTCGACCTGGCCCCGGACCTCCTTGGCCTTCGCCTCGGTCGTTTTTACCTTCTCGTAGCGAAAGACCGAGACGGTGAGATTGCGGTACAGCGCGAGGCGCGGGCCGGTCTTGCGACTGAGCTTGCGCCCGTCGACCTGGTGCGGCACGGCTCAGACCTCCTCGTCCTCGTCGTCGTCGTCGAGCGGCAGCTCGCCGTCCACGTCGCCGCCGTCCGGCTCGGTGTCCGGAACGAGGAAGCCACGCATCCGGAGCCGTTCCTTCATCTCGTCGAGCGACTTCCGGCCGAAGTTGCGCATCCGCAGGAGGTCATCGTCCTTCAGCTGGAGGAGCTGGCCGACCTTGACGATGTTGTTGCGCTTGAGCGAGTTGTAGGCCCGCATCGGCAGGTCGAGCTCCTCGATCGGCATGTCGAGCATGTTCGGCGGGAGCTGCGGGACGCCGGCTGCCGCCCGGTCGATGGGGGCCGCGGCCATCCCGATCGTGACGAACGGCTGGAACTGCTCGACGAGGATCCGGGCGGCGCGCGAGAGGGCCTCCTCGGGCGCGATCGTGCCGTCGGTCTCGATCTCGAGCGTCAGCTTGTCGAAGTTCGTCATCTGGCCGACGCGCATGCTGTCGACCCAGTAGTTGAGCTTTCGGACGGGGCTGAAGATCGCGTCGACGGCGATGACGCCGATCGGCAGGGCTTCGCTCCGCTCGGCCCCGAGGTAGCCGACGCCACGCTCGACGGTCAGGTCCATCTCGACGGTCACGTCGTCCGAGTCGATGGTCATGAGGACGAGGTCCGGGTTGACGATCTCGACGTCCGCCGATTCGGCGATGTCGGCGGCGCTGACGGGGCCGGCCCCGGATTTCAGGAGCCGAAGCTGCACCGGGTGCGCGGCGAAGCTCTTCAGCCGGAGCTTCTTGACGTTCAGCACGATCTGGGTGACGTCCTCCTTGACGCCGGGGATCGTGCTGAACTCCTGGTACACGTCGCGCAGCTGGATGGACGTCACGGCCGCGCCCTCGAGCGAGCTGAGGAGCACGCGCCGGAGCGCATTGCCGAGCGTGACGCCATAGCCGGCCTGGAGTGGACCCGCCTCGTACTTGGCGTAGGTTCCGACTTCCTCGACGGGCTCGATCTGCGGGGTCTCGAGTTCGATCATGAGTGGGGGCTTACCTCGAGTAGTACTCGACCACGAGCTGCTCGTTGAGGTCGAGCGGCATCTGGTCGCGGCGCGGCAGGTCGCCGATCGTGCCCGAGAGCTTCGCCGGGTCGACCGACAGCCACTCCGGGGCCTGGTGGGAGCGAAGCGTCTCCTTCGCCGTCTTGAACGGGTCGCGCGTGTGACGGGCCTGGCGCACACCGACGAGGTCGCCCGGCTTGAGCTGGAACGACGGGACGTTCGTGCGGCGGCCGTTGACCTCGAAGTGGCCGTGCGCGACGAGCTGGCGCGCCTGCGCCCGCGAGCTCGCGAAGCCCATCCGGTAGACGACGTTGTCGAGTCGGAGCTCGAGCAGCCGCAGGAGGTTCTCGCCCGTCACGCCCGGCCGGCTCTCGGCGGCCTCGAAGTAGTTCTTGAACTGCTTCTCGAGGATCGAGTAGACGCGGCGGACCTTCTGCTTCTCGCGCAGCTGGAGGCCGAACTCCCCGACCTTCCGGCGCCGGACGCCGTGCTGGCCGGGCGGCGTCGGCCGACGCTCGAACGAGCACTTCTTCGTGTAGCAGCGCGTGCCCTTGAGGAAGAGCTTCGCGCCCTCGCGCCGGCAGAGCCGGCAGACGGATTCGGTGTAGCGTGCCATCGTTCTCTCTCGGCTCCCGGCTCAGACTCGTCGCCGCTTCGGCGGCCGGCAGCCGTTGTGCGGAATCGGCGTGACGTCGGTGATCGCGCTGACCTCGAGGCCGGCGGCCTGGAGCGAGCGGATCGCCTGCTCACGACCGGCGCCCGGGCCCTTCACGTAGACCTCGACCTGGCGCATGCCGTGCTCCATCGCCTTCTTGGCGGCGGAATCGGCCGACAGTGCCGCGGCATACGGCGTGCTCTTGCGCGAGCCCTTGAAGCCGACCACGCCGGACGAGCCCCAGCTGATGACGTTGCCGCCGGGATCGGTGATCGTGATGATCGTGTTGTTGAACGATGCCAGGATGTGGACGTGTCCCGAAGGGACGTTCTTCCGCTCCCGACGCCGTTGCTTCGTCGCCCGCTTGCGCTCCGCCACGTGCTCTGCTTCCCCTTACTTCTTGCGCCGAGCGCCGACGGTCCGCTTCGGGCCGCGCCGCTGCCGGGCGTTCGTCTTCGTTCGCTGGCCGCGGGCGGGAAGGTTCCGCCGGTGGCGGAGGCCGCGATACGACCCGATCTCGATGAGCCGCTTGATGTTCAGCGCCACCTCGCGCCGCAGGTCTCCCTCGACCTTGTAGCGCCGGTCGATCAGCTCCCGCAGGCGGTTGACCTGCTCCTCGGTGAGATCGCGGACGCGAGTGTCGGGATTGATGTTCGTCTGGGCGAGGATCTTCTGGCTCGTCGGCAGACCGAGCCCGAAGATGTAGGTGAGGGCCACCTCGACCCGCTTCTCGCGGGGAATGTCGATGCCGGCGATGCGTGCCACTCGCTTACCCCTGCCGCTGCTTGTGCTTCGGGTTCGTGCAGATGACCATCACGGTGCCGTGACGGCGGATGATCTTGCAGTTGTCGCACCGCGCCTTGACCGACGCTCTGACTTTCACGGATCCTCGACCTGACTTGCTGCTGTTCGATTATCTGAGGCGATAGGTGATCCGACCCCGGGTCAGGTCGTATGGCGACAGCTCGACCCGGACGCGGTCACCGGGCAGGATGCGGATGAAGTTCATCCGGAGCTTGCCGCTGATGTGCGCAAGGACGCGATGCCCGGTCTCGAGCTCAACCGCGAACATCGTGTTGGGCAACGGCTCGATCACCGTGCCTTCGACCTCGATCGCGTCCCGCTTAGCCACGTGCCCTGGCAATCCCTTCGTTCATGACGAGTGCCGGCCCGGAGGCCGACACACGAACGCGTAGAATATCAAATTCCGGAGCCGCTGACCAGCGAACCGTCTGTCCGTCGCCGCTCATACGGTCGTCAGGATCTCCGGTCCGTTCGGCGTCACGGCGATCGTGTGCTCGAAATGCGCGGCCAGCGAGCCGTCACGCGTGACGACCGTCCAGCCGTCGGCCCTCGTCTCCACCGTCTCCTGCCCGAGCGTGAGCATCGGCTCGATCGCGAGGCACAGGCCGGGCTCGATCCGAAGGCCGCGTCCGCCGGCACGGAAGTTCGGGACCTGGGGATCCTGGTGCATCTCGGTCCCGATGCCGTGCCCGACATATTGCCGGACGATCCCGAAGCCGCCCTCCTCGGCGATCGCCTGGACGGCGGCCGAGATGTCGCCGATCGATGCTCCGGGCGTCGCGGCCGCGATCCCGGCCATGAGCGCCAGCCGTGTGCCCTCGACGAGCCGCCGCGCGTCATCCGTGACGTCGCCCACGACGAACGTCCGTGCGCCGTCGCCGTGCCAGCCTTCGACGATCGCGCCGGCATCGACCGAGACGATCTCGCCGGCGCGAATCTCTCGCTCGCCCGGGATCCCGTGGACGACCTCCTCGTCGATCGAGATGCAGAGGCTGCCCGGGAACGCTCGCGGGCCCTTGCCGTATCGACCGGCACCGAGGTAGCCCTTGAACGACGGAATCCCGCCGCTGGCGAGGATGTGGCGTTCGGCGAGCGCGTCGAGCTCGCGTGTCGTGACGCCCGGCCGCAGCTCGGACTCCACGAGCGCGAGCACCTCGGCGACGAGCCGGCCGGCGCGACGCATCTTCGCGATCTCGGACGGCGACTTGCGGGTGACCACGCGCCTACCGATCCTCCGCGGCGAGGGCGGCGGGCGGACGGGCAAGCGCCTCGCCGACGGCTGAGAGGAGCTCGTCGGTCACCTCCGAGATCGGGCGGAGGCCGTCGACGACCCGCAGGACGCCGGCCGCCCGATAGTGGTCGACGACCTCCTGCAGCGGTGGCAGCTGCTGGGCGAGCCGGGCGCGAACCGTCCGCTCGTCGTCGTCGAGCCGCTGGATGAGCGGCGAGCCGTCGAGGTCACAGACACCCTCGGCGAGCGGCGGGTTCGAGACGAGGTTGTAGACGTGCCCGTTCGCCTCGCAGATTCGACGACCGGCGGCACGGCGGACGAGCTCGTCGGCCGGCACGTCGATGAGCACCGCGGCCTCGACATGGGCCGATCGTTCGACGAGAGCCTCGTCGAGGACGCGCGCCTGGTGGCCCGTCCGCGGGAAGCCGTCGAGGATCGCGCCGCTCGTCGCGTCGGGCCGGCCGAGCCGCTCGAGGAAGACGCGGACGACGACGTCGTCGGGGACGAGCTGTCCGATGCTCATGTACCGCTCCGCCTCGCGGCCGACCGCGGTGCCGGCCGCGACGGCGGCGCGGAGCAGGTCGCCCGAGGCGAGATGGGGAATGGCGAGTCGCCGAGACAGGATCTCCGCCTGGGTCCCTTTGCCCGCGCCCGGCGGGCCGAGCAGGACGAGGACTCTCATCGGCGGTCGGACCTCATCCGACGACTCCTTCGTCGTCCTCGTGGCGAGGGCTGGCACCGCCTGGCCTCGGTGCTCGGAGAGTCGGTGTCACCGAATGAATCCTTCGTAGTTACGCATGAGCAATTGGGCTTCGATCTGCTTGAGGGTCTCGACGACGACCGACACGACGATGAGGATCCCGGTGCCGCCCAGGGCGAGGTTCTGCGGCAGCGTCGGGATGAGCGCGGTCGCGACGTACGGCGCGACCGCCACGGCGCCGAGGAAGAACGCGCCGGCGATCGTGATCCTGAAGACGACCTTGCCCAGGTAATCCTCGGTCGGCCGGCCCGGGCGGATGCCGGGGATGTAGCCGCCGTTCTTCTGGAGCTGGAGCGCCGTCTCGTCCGGCTTGAACGTGAAGGCCGTGTAGAAGTAGGTGAACCCGACGGTCAGCAGGAAGTAGAGCAGTCCGTAGATGAAGGTGTTCGCGAAGAAGCCCTCGATCGCGAGCGAGATGTCGGCGACGAGCTTCACCTGGGAGGTCGCGAAGTACGTCGCGATCTGGCGGGGGAAGAGCAGGATGCTGACGGCGAAGATGATCGGGATGACGCCAGCCTGGTTGACCCGGAGCGGCAGGAATGTCTGGCCGCCCTGGTACATCCGGCGACCGCGGACGCGGCTCGCGTACTGGATCGGGATCCGGCGCTGGCCCTCCTGGATGAAGATGATCACCGCGATCGCGAGCAGGCCGATGATCCCGAAGACGACGAGCGAGGCGACGTCCGGGCTCTCGACGAACGTCTGGACCGCTGCGGGAGTGCGGCCGATGATGCCGGCGAAGATGATGAAGCTGATCCCGTTGCCGATGCCCTTCTCGGTGATGAGCTCACCGAGCCACATGAGCAGGACGGAGCCCGCCGTCAGGGTCATGATCTGGGTCAGCGTCTCGAACCGCGAGAGGTCGAACGGCGTCGTCAGGATCCCCTGCTGGGCGTTGAGGAGTGCGAGGACGCCGTATGCCTGCAGGAGCGCCATCGGCACGGCCAGGTAGCGCGTGTACTGGTTGATCTTCTGGCGCCCGTACTCGCCCTCTCGCTGGAGCATCTGGAGCGACGGGATGACGCCCGTCATGAGCTGCATGATGATCGAGGCGTTGATGTACGGGTTCAGGCCGAGTGCGACGACCGAGAACGTCGCCAGTCCGCCACCGGAGAACAGGTCCAGCAGGCCGAACAGCGCGTTGTTGCTCGCGATCTGCTGAAGCGCCGTTCGATCGACGCCCGGGATCGGGACGTGGGCGAGCAGCCGGAAGACCACCAGGATCGCGGCGACGAAGAGGATCCGCCGCCGGATGTCGGGGGCGCGCAGCGCGTTGAGGAGCGACTCGAACACCCGGGATCAGCGGCTCTCGCCGTCGCCCTCGATCGCCGCGGACGACGTGTCCGCGGCGTCGTCGCCGTCGATCGAAGACGCCGCCGGCGCCTCGCCGGCAGCTGCCACCTCCTCCGCCGCCTCGGCGGAGGGGGACGCCTGTGGTTCGTCGCTCGCATCGGGCCGTGACGCGGGGGCGGCCTCGACCGGCGCGTCCTCGACCGGCGCGGCAGCCCGGCCGCGTCCTGCGCGCGCCGGCGTGCCCTTGACGGGCGGCGTCGCCGGCTCGCCGATGCCGACGGCGTCGGTGATCGCCGCCGGAGCCTCGAGGAGCTGGGCCGTCCCACCGGCCGCCTCGATCTTTCGGCGGGCACTCTCGGTGAACGCGTCCGCGACCACGAAGAGGGGCCGCGTGACGTCGCCTGAGCCGAGGACCTTCATCGGCCGGGTCAGCGACCGGATGGCGCCGGCCGAGCGGAGGATGTCCTGGTTCACGGTGAGCGGAGCCGGCTTCTTCGCCCGGCCGCCGGTCTCGTCGGCCTGGATCCGTCCCGCGTCGACGAGCTCGCTGATCCTTCCGAGGTTCACGACCTCGAACTGGACCTTGAAGCGGTTCCGAAACCCGCGGAGCTTGGGAATTCGCTGGTGGAGCGGGGTCTGGCCGCCTTCGAACCACGGCGGGATCGATCCCCCGGCTCGGGCCTTCTGGCCCTTCGTCCCGCGGCCGGCCGTCTTGCCCTTGCCGGCGGCAATCCCACGGCCGACGCGGGTGCGCTCGGTGCGACTCCCCTCCGCAGGGCGAAGGTCGTGCAGCTTCATGGCGTCTCCTTCGCGCCTCGCGCGCGCTTCGCCTGCGCGGGCCCGGCTTCGACGGCCGGCAGCTCTTCGACCTCGACGAGAAAGCGGACCTGGCGGACCATCCCTCGCGTCGCATCGTTGTCCGGGACGACGACGCTGTCGCCGATCCGGTGGAGGCCGAGGGCCCGGATCGTCGCCCGGTTGCGCGCGATGTGGCTGATCGTGCTCCTGACCTGGGTCACCCGGAGGCTACCGGCCATTGGTCGCTCCGTCGGGGACGGGCTGCCCCGGGACGAACGCGCGGACGGGGACGCCACGGCGAGCGGCGATCTCGTCCGCGGACCGCAGCCCGCGAAGCGCATCGAGGGTGGCCCGGACGACGTTGACCGGGTTCGTCGAGCCGTGGACCTTCGTCAGCACGTCGCGGATGCCGGCTGCCTCGACGACGGCGCGAACCGATCCGCCGGCGATGACGCCCGTTCCCTGTGACGCGGGCTTGAGCATGACGCGAGCGGCGGCGTACTGCGTATGGATCTCGTGCGGGATCGTGGTCCCGACCATGGGGATCCGAACGACATGCTTCTTGGCGTCCTCGACGCCCTTGCGGATCGCCTCGGGAACCTCGCCGGCCTTGCCGAGCCCGGCGCCGACGTGGCCCTGGCCGTCGCCGACGACGACGACCGCGCTGAAGCTGAAGCGTCGGCCGCCCTTGACGACCTTCGCGACGCGATTGATCTGGACGACACGCTCCTCGAGCGTGAGCTTGTTCGGGTCGATCCTGGGCATGAGTCCTCTCGCGATCAGAAGTCGAGGCCGGCTTCGCGCGCGGCGTCCGCGAGCGAGCGGACCCGACCGTGGTACCGGAACCCGGCCCGGTCGAACACGACGTGCGCCACGCCGGCGGACTTCGCGCGCTCGGCGAGGAGCCGACCGACGGCCTGCGCGCCGTCCGTCTTCGTCCCCTCCGCGGCACGGAGGCCGGGCTCCAGGCTCGACGCGGCGGCGAGCGTGCGGCCCGACGCATCGTCGATGAGCTGCGCGTAGATGTGGTTGAGGCTGCGGAAGACCGCGAGGCGCGGTCGTTCGGCCGTCCCCGTCAGCCGGAGGCGGATCCGCTCGTGGCGCTTGCGGCGCGCGGCGCCGC
The DNA here is from genome assembly GCA_035693145.1 of Candidatus Limnocylindrales bacterium. GTDB lineage: Bacteria > Chloroflexota > Limnocylindria > Limnocylindrales > CSP1-4 > DASSHA01. Next base: position 7,936 of record DASSHA010000113.1, on the reverse strand, counting down.
GACTGGCAACCTGCGTCATCGTCTGGCTTCCCTGTCGTTCACGTGGCTACTTCTTGCCGCCGATCTTGCCGGCCTTGCCCGCCTTTCGACGGACCTGCTCGCCGGCGTAGCGGACACCCTTGCCCTTGTACGGCTCGGGTTTGCGTGTGGACCGGACCCGTGCAGCGACCTGGCCCACGAGCTCCTTGTCGATGCCGACGACGGCGAGCCTCGTGGGGTTCTCGACCTCGAAGCTGATGCCCTTCGGCGGCACGATCTCGACCGGATGGCTGTAGCCGAGATTGAGCTGCAGCCGATCGCCGACCTTCTGTGCCCGATAGCCGACGCCCGTGATCTCGAGGCCCTTCCGGTACCCCGCCGTCACGCCTTCGACCATGTTCGCGACGAGCGTCCGGGTGAGGCCATGGAGCTGCTTGTGCATCTTCTGCTCGGTGGGCCGCTCGACGAGGATCGTCGAGTCCTCCTGGCGGACGGCGATCTCGGGATGGAGCTCCCGGCTGAGCTCACCCCTGGGACCCTTGACGGTGACGCGGTGTCCCTCGATGGAGACGTCGACGCCGCTCGGGACCGGGATCGGAAGACGACCGATTCGTGACATCGCGGCTACCAGACGTAGGCCAGGACTTCACCGCCGAGCTGGGCCTTGCGGGCCTGCGCGCCGGTCATGATCCCGTGGCTCGTGCTGACGATGACGATCCCGAGCCCGCCGAGGACGCGGGGGATGTCGGTCTTCCGGGCATACACGCGAAGCCCGGGCTTGCTGATCCGCTTGAGCCCCGACACGACCGGCGCCTTGCCGTCGACGTACTTGAGGGTCAGGCGGAGGACGGGTCGGATCCCGTCACGCTCCTCGGCCACGTCCGCGATGAAGCCCTCCTCCTTGAGGATTCGGGCGATCTCCCGCTTCGTCCTCGAGGACGGCAGGAGCACCTCGGTGTGGCGCGCGCGGCTCGCATTGCGGACGCGCGTGAGCATGTCGGCGATCGGATCGGAAATCTGCATCGGTCTACCAGCTCGACTTCGTGACGCCCGGCAGGTGGCCCTGGAGGGCCCGCTCCCGGAAGCAGATGCGACAGAGCGCGAAGCGACGCATGTACGCGCGCGGCCGGCCGCAGGTCGTGCACCGGTGGTAGGCCCGGGCCTCGAACCGCGGCGTCCGCTTCGCCTTGGCGATCAGTGACTTCTTGGCCATCGTCTCCCCTCCTACGAGCCGAACGGCATGCCGAGAAGCTCGAGCAGTCGCTTCGATTCCTCGTCGGTCCTGGCCGTCGTCACGATGCTGATCTCCAGCCCGCGAAGACGGTCCACCTTGTCGTAATCGATCTCGGGAAACGCGAGCTGTTCGCGAAGCCCGAGCGAGAAGTTGCCCCGACCGTCGAACGAACGCCCGGGCACGCCCCGGAAGTCGCGGATGCGGGGCAGGGCGAGCGTCGTGAGGCGCTCGAGGAAGTCCCACATCCGCTCGCCGCGGAGCGTGACCTTCGCGCCGATCGAGTTGCCGGTTCGCAGGCGGAACTGGGCGATCGACCTCTTCGCCTTGGTCACGATCGGCCGCTGGCCGGTGATCAGGGCGAGGTCGCCCGTCGCCGCGTCGAGCGCCTTGGCGTTCTGGAGCGCTTCGCCGAGGCCGATGTTGACGACGATCTTCGAGAGCCGCGGCACCTCCATCGGGTTGCCGTAGGCAAACTGCTTCTGGAGCGCCGGGACGACCTCGGCCGCGTAGCGCTCGCGAAGTCGACCGCTCATGACGGCTTCACCTCGAGCTGCTCGCCGCAATGGCGGCAGACACGGACGCGGCGGCCGTTCTCGAGGATCTCGTGACCGACCCGCGTCGGCTCCCCGCAGTGCGGGCAGACGACCATGACGCGGCTGGCCGGCAGCGGCTGGGCGACGTCGAGGATCCCGCCCGGCTGGACCTGCGGCATCGTGCTCGTCTGGCTCTGCGTCTGGCGCGGCTTCGTGTGGCGCTTGGCGATGTTCAGGCCCTCGACCACGACGAAGATCCCGCCGCGTGTGCTCGACCGCCGGTAGACGCTCCGCTGCGGCGACGGCGACGGGCTCCGACGGATGACCCGCTCCACCTTGCCGCGCTTGCCGGCGTCCTTGCCCGACAGGACGACGACGGTGTCGTCCTTGCGGATCTCGGGGACCTTCGTGATCCCGGTGAAGCGGAGCGCAGCTGCCATCACAGCACCTCCGGCGCGAGGGAGACGATCTTCATGTAGTTCTTGTCCCGCAGCTCGCGAGCAACCGGCCCGAAGATCCGGGTGCCACGCGGGTTGCCCTGGTTGTTGATGAGGACGGCGGCGTTCTCGTCAAACCGGATGTAGCTGCCGTCTGAGCGCCCGTACTCCTTGGCGGTACGGACGACGACCGCCCGAACCACGTCGCCCTTCTTGACCGGTGCGTTCGGGATGGCGGCCTTGACCGCGGCGACGATGACGTCGCCCACCTCGGCCGTCGTCTTGCGACTGCGGCCCATGATCCGGATGCACTCGATCGTCCGGGCGCCGGTGTTGTCGGCGACCCGAAGCCGGGTCTGGGTCTGGATCACTCGACGGGCTCCTCGACGCGCGACGCCTCGGGAGCCGACGCATCGACGTCGCTCGCCGACGACTGGCCGCGGCCCGGATGAGCGGCGGCGTGGATCGCCTCCTCGGTGGCCGCCTCCTCGGGCAGGACGTCGCCGGGCATTCCGTGGTCGCCCGCGCGCTGGACGACGGCCGACAGCCGCCAACGCTTCGTCGCCGACATCGGCCGCGACTCCTCGATCAGGACGGTGTCCCCGACCTTCGCGTCGTTCGCCTCGTCATGGGCCTTGAACTTCGTCGTCAGCCGGATCACCCGCTTGTACAGCGGATGACGGGCCAGCCGCTCGACGGACACGACGATCGTCTTGTCCATCTTGTCGCTGACGACGCGGCCGACCTTCGTCTTCCGCTTGCCGTTCACTCGTGCCTCTCCGTTCATCGCGTGATCTCCCGTCACGCCGTCCGCCCGGCGGCGGGCCGTCCGGCCCCCGTTCGCCGCTCGCGCTGGACGGTCAGGATCCGCGCGATCGCTCGCCGCGTCTGCGGGATGCTGCTGTAGTCCTTGAGCTGTCGGGTCGAGAGCGCGAAGCGCGCGCCCCAGAGGTCCTGCTTCGCCTCGCGAAGCGCGTCCTCGAGCTCCGCGTCGGAGAGCCCGCGGATCTTATCGATGTCCATCCGTCGCCTCCGTCATGCCGTCGCGCACGACGACGCGGGTCTGGACCGGCAGCTTGTGGGCGGCGAGACGCATCGCCTCGCGCGCCGAGCCCTCGTCGACGCCGGCCATCTCGAACAGGATCCGACCGGGCTTGACGACCGCGACCCAGTGGTCGGGCGCGCCCTTGCCGGAACCCATCCGCGTCTCCGCCGGCTTCTTCGTGGCCGGCTTGTCCGGGAAGATCCGGATCCAGATCTTGCCGCCGCGCTTCACGGATCGGGTCATGGCACGCCGGGCGGCCTCGATCTGTCGGCTCGTGATCCACGCCGGCTCGAGCGTCGCCAGCCCGAAGTCGCCGAAGGCGACGAAGTGGCCGCCCTTGGCCTGGCCGGACATTCGGCCGCGCATGACCTTGCGGTGCTTGACCCGTCGGGGCATGAGCATGGCTACGCCCCTCCGCCGGCGGCCGCCGCCGCCGGCTCGCGCGGCGCCGTCCGCTCGGGCGCGATGTCGCCGCGGTAGATCCAGACCTTGACGCCGATCCGGCCGTACGTCGTGTGGGCGTGGACCTGGCCGTAGCTGATGTCGGCGCGGAGCGTGCCGAGCGGGATGCGGCCTTCCCGATCCCACTCGCGCCGTCCCATCTCCGAGCCGCCGAGGCGGCCGGCGACGCTGATGCGGACGCCCTTGGCGCCGGCCTTCATCGATCGCTGGATCGCCTGCTTCATCGCCTTCTTGAAGGCGATCCGACGGGTCAGCTGGCCCGCGATGTTCGCGGCGACGAGGACGCCGTCGAGCTCGGGCTGACGGATCTCCTTGATCTCGAGCTTGACCTTGCGCTTCGTGAGCGCCCCGATCTCCTTGCGCAGCAGCTCGACGTTCGCGCCGCCCTTGCCGATGACGATGCCCGGCTTGGCCGTGTGGACGGTGACGGTCACGTGGTTGATGCCGCGCTCGATCTCGGTGTTGCTCACGCTCGCGTTCGCCAGCCGCCGGTCGATCAGCTGCCGGATCGCGAGATCCTCCTTGAGGAGGTCGGTGTACTCCTTGTCCGCGTACCACTTCGCGGTCCAGGTGCGGGAAACGCCCAGCCGGAAGCCGTACGGATGGACCTTGTGTCCCATGGCTCAGGCCTCCCGGTCCGCGACGGTGATGGTGATGTGGGTCATCGGCTTGTGGATCGGGAAATACCGACCCTGCGCCCGCGGACGGCCCCGCTTGATCGTCGGGCCCTCGTTGGCGAGGGCCTCGGCGACGACCAGGTCCTCCGCGGACAGGTTGTGGTTGTTCTCGGCATTGGCCGTCGCGCTGTGCAGGACGAGCGCGACGTCACGCGCCGCGTGCTGCGGCATGAACCGAAGCAGGGCGGCGGCCTCCTCGACCGGCTTGCCCCGGATCGCCTCGGTGACGAGGCGAGCCTTCCGGGTCGAGCCGCGCAGGTACTTGGCGGTGGCGGACACGCGCACGGGTTCGCGACTCCTACTTCGGGCCTGTCGCCCGGTCAGTTCGCTTCTCGTGCCCGCGGAAGGTGCGGGTCGGAGCGAACTCGCCGAGACGGTGGCCGACCATGTTCTCGGACACGTAGACCGGGACGTGCTTGCGGCCGTTGTAGACCGCGATCGTGTGGCCGATGAAATCGGGGAAGATGACCGACGCTCGCGACCAGGTCTTGACGACCCGCTTCTCGTTGCGCCTGTTCATCTCCTGGACGCGGCCGAGGAGCCGCGTCTCGACGAACGGCCCCTTCTTGACCGAACGCGACATTGCCCTGCTCCTCCCTTACTTCCGGTTCCGGCGGCGGACGATGAGCCGCGACGACGGCTTCGGCCGACGGGTCCGGTACCCCATCGCGGGCTTGCCCCATGGCGTCTTCGGCGGCATGCCCGTCGGGCTCTTGCCCTCGCCACCGCCGTGCGGGTGGTCGCGCGGCGTCATCGCCACGCCACGCGTCTCGGGACGGCGGCCCATGTGCCGGGCGCGGCCGGCCTTGCCGAGGCTCTGGTTCTCGTGGTCGAGGTTGCTGACCTGCCCGATCGTCGCCATGCACCTGACGAGGACGCGCCGCATCTCGCCCGATGGCAGCCGGACGGTCGCGTAGTCGCCCTCCTTGGCCAGCAGCTGGGCCGACGCGCCGGCCGAGCGGACGATCTGGCCGCCACGGCCGGGGACGAGCTCGATGTTGTGGATCGTGGTGCCGAGCGGGATGCTGGAGAGCGCCATCGCGTTCCCGAGGCGCGCTTCGGCGTCGGGGCCCGAGACGACGGTGTCTCCCACCTTGAGCCCGTGCGGCAGGAGCATGTAGCGCTTCTCGCCGTCGCGGTAATGCAGCAGGCCGATGCGGGCCGATCGGTTCGGGTCGTACTCGATGGTCGCGAGGCGCGCCGGGACGCCGTGCTTGTCGCGCCGGAAGTCGATCCGGCGGTAATGCTGCTTCTCGCCGCCACCGCGATGGCGAACGGTCAGGCGGCCGGCGGCGTTCCGGCCCGATCCGCGCTTCTGGCTCTCGAGCAGCGGCTTGTGCGGCTCGGTGGTCGTGATCTCCTCGAAGGTCGGCCGGGTCATGAACCGCCGGCCGGGCGAGGTGGGCTTGTAGTCGCGCAACGGCATCGTCTAGACCCCCTCGAAGAACTCGATCTTCTGGCCCGCGGCCAGCGTCACGATCGCCTTGCGCCACGGGGTCGTCCGGCCGACGATCCGGCCGCGCTTGGTGCCCCGTCGCTTCTCCTTCGCCTTCGTCGTCAGGACGTTGACCCCGACGACGGTGACGTTCTCCTTCCGGTAGAGCTCCTCGATCGCAGCCTTGATCTGGATCTTGTTCGCGTCCCCGTGGACCTCGAAGGTGTACTTGCCGCGACCCGAGTGGTCGATCGACTTCTCGCTGATGACGGGCCGGCGGACGACGTCGGCGGCGCTGAGTGCGGTCATGCGTACACCTCCTCCATCCGGGCGATCGCGGGCTGTTCGATCAGCACGGCGTCGGCGTTGAGGACGTCGACGACGTTGAGCGAGTCGGCGAGGATGACCGTGACCGACGGCAGGTTTCGGGCCGATCGCTCGAGACCCTCGTCGCGGGCAGGCGCGACCACGAGGACGCGCCGTTCCTTGCCGTCGCCCACGCCGAGCGCGGCGAGCACGGCCACGAAGTCGCGGGTCCGAGGCGCCTCGAAGGCGAACGTATCGATCACCCGGACGGCGTCGTCGCCGAACTTCGCGCTGAGCGCGCCGCGCAGCGCGAGCCGCCGCATCTTGCGTGGGACCCGCTGCTCGTACGACCGCGGATGCGGCCCGAAGACGGCGCCGCCACCGGCGTAGTGCGGCGCCCGCCGCGATCCCTGGCGCGCCCGGCCCGTCCCCTTCTGGCGGTACGGCTTGGCGCCGCCGCCGCGGACCTCGCCGCGCGTCTTCGTGTCGTGGGTGCCGGTCCGCCGCGCCGCGAGCTGGGCGGTGACGACCTGGTGGAGGACGGCGACGTTCACCGGCGCCGCGAACAGCCCGTCCGGCAGCTCGACGCTGCCGACCGATGCTCCGGTTCGGTCGTAAAGGGTGGTCGACGGCATATCAGGCCTTCCTGATGAGCAGGAGCGCGCCGCGGCCGCCCGGCAGGGCGCCCTTGACGAGCAGCAGGTTGCGGTCCGGGTCCGTCCGAACGACGCGCAGCTTCTTGATCGTCGTCCGATCCGCGCCCATGTGTCCGGCCATCCGGAGTCCCTTGTAGACGCGCCCGGGCGTCGTGCCCGGACCGATCGAGCCCGGCTTCCGGTAGTTGTCGGAGCCATGGGTCTTGGGGCCCCGCGAGAAGTGGTGACGCTTGACCGTGCCGGCGAAGCCCTTGCCCTTCGAGATGCCGGTGACGTCGACGAGCTCGCCCGGGGCGAACAGGTCGGCGACCGACACGGTCGCGCCCGTCTCGAAATCGTCGACGCTCTCGACGCGGAACTCGCGGATCGTCGCGACCTTCGGCATGTCCGGGCCGAGCTGACCGGCGCGCGGCTTCGACAGCCGCCGACTCGGCTCGATCCCGAGCTGGACGGCCGTGTAGCCGTCGCGCTCGGCCGTCCGCAGCCTGGTCACCGTGTTCGGCTCGACCGAGACGACGCTGACCGGAATCATCGTCCCGTCCTCCTGGAAGACGGAGGTCATCCCGACCTTTCGACCGATCAATCCGATGCTCATGGACGAATCCCAAGCGCGCGCTCAGCCGTGGCGGGGGCCGGGCAGCCCCGAGCGCCGGAGCGAGCGCACTTCGCGGGTGCGTGAGCGAGGAGCGGAAGGGCCAACGCGGCCCTGGTCCGGATCAGCGTGCGCGTCATCACATCTTGATCTCGATGTCGACGCCAGCCGCCAGGCTGAGTCGCATCAGGGCGTCGATCGTCTTCGAGCTCGGCTCGAGGATGTCGACGAGGCGCTTGTGGGTCCGGATCTCGAACTGCTCGCGGCTGTCCTTGTCGATGAACGGCGAGCGGATGACCGTGAACTTCTCGATCCGGGTCGGCAGCGGAACGGGACCGACGACGTCCGCGCCGGTCCGCTGGGCGGTCTCGACGATCTGCGCCGCCGACTGGTCCAGCAGCCGGTGGTCGTAGGCCTTGAGGCGGATCCTGATCCGCTGCTTTGCCATGGTCAGGCGGTGATGGTCGTGATCGCGCCGGCGCCGACGGTCCGGCCGCCCTCGCGGATCGCGAACCGCTGGCCGACCTCGAGCGCGATCGGGGTGATGAGCTCGACGGTCATCTCGACGTTGTCGCCGGGC
>DASSHA010000112.1:0-5242 GCA_035693145.1 Candidatus Limnocylindrales bacterium | reverse complement strand
GACGTCGTCCCGGGCGAGCCGGAGCACGTCCACAGTTCCGCTCGGTGATGGTGTCCGGCCTCGGACGTCTCGCAGAGCAATGGGGCTCGTATTGCGCGGCTCGAGCCTGCGGTGGCGACCGATATCACCAGCCGGGGAGGTGGTCTGTGACCGGAAGCGCCACCGGAACGTCGCTCGAAGTCCGTAACACCAGCGACGCTCGTACCGGCGAAGACCGCCGTCGGCGGAGGGTGGAGTCGTGATCGATCTGACCGGCAAGACGGCGCTCGTGACCGGGGGGTCGCGCGGGATCGGCCGGGCGATCGTCGAGCGGCTCGCGACGCAGGGCGCCGACGTGGCGTTCAGCTACCGCGGCAACGAGGCGGCCGCGAACGAGGCGCAGGCGGCCTGCGAATCGCTCGGCCGACGGGGACTCGCGGTCCAGGGCGACGTCGCGGATCCCGCCGCGGCGGAGGCCGTCGTCGCGGCCGCGCTCGAGTCGTTCGGCCGGCTCGACATCCTCGTGAACAACGCCGGGATCACGCGCGACGACCTGATCATGAGGATGAGCCTCGACGCGTGGCGGAGCGTCCTCGAGACCAACCTCTTCGGCGCGTTCTACACCATCAAGGCCGTCACCCGGCCGATGCTCAGGCAGCGGGCCGGCCGGATCGTCAACATCACCAGCGTCTCCGGCCAGGCGGGCCAGATGGGCCAAGCCAACTACAGCTCCGCCAAGGCCGGCCTCATCGGGCTCACGAAGGCGACCGCCCGCGAGCTCGCCAGCCGGGGGATCACCTGCAACGCCGTCGCCCCCGGCTTCGTCCTGACCGAGCTGACCCGGGATCTGCCCGACGCGCTGAAGCAGGAGCTGACCAGCCGGACGCCCCTCGGCCGATTCGGCACCCCCGAGGAGGTCGCGTCCGCCGTTGCGTTCCTCGCGTCCGACGACGCCGCGTTCATCACCGGTCAGGTGCTCGCCGTCGACGGCGGCCTGGTGATGATGTAGGGCCCGCGGACGCACGGGGGAGGGGAGAAGCGATGCTCGTCCGGCAGTGGCTCATCGAGGGGCTCGGACACCTCTCGACCATGCTCGGCGACGACGACGCCGGGACGGCTGTCATCGTCGATCCGCGGCGGGACGTGGACGTCTACGTCGACGAGGCGGCGGATCGGGACCTTCGGATCACCCACGTCCTCGAGACCCATCTCCACAACGATTACGTCTCCGGAGCCCGGGAGCTCGCCGCCCTCAGCGGCGCCCAGCACGTCATCGGTGCCGGCGCGGATCTCCGGTATGAGCACCGGCCCGCACGGGACGGCGACGCGTTTCGTAGCGGCAGCCTCGAGGTGACCGTGCTCGAGGCGCCGGGGCATACGCCGGAGCACGTCGTCTACGCGGTGGCCGATGCGAAGCGCGCCGGCGAGCCGGCGCTCCTGCTGACCGGCGGGTCGCTGCTCGTCGGCGCCGTCGGCCGGACGGACCTGCTGGGGGTCGAGCATGCCGTCCCGTTCGCCCACGCGATGCGGGAAACGCTGCGAACGGCCGTCTTCGGTCAGCCCGACTACGTGACCGTCCTGCCGACTCACGGCGCGGGCTCGCTCTGCTCGACCGGGATCGCCTCCACGCCGTCGTCGACGATCGGCTACGAACGGCGACACAACGGAGTCGCGCGGCTGGCGCTCGACGACGCCGACGCCGAGGCCTTCGTCCACGCGCTGCTCGTGGGCCAGCCGACCGTGCCGGCCTACTTCGCCCGGATGCGGCCGACGAACCAGGCCGGACCGCGGCCGATCGGGCTCGCACCCATGCTTCCGCGACCGCTCGAGCCGGCCGCCGTCCGCGACCTCGCGGCGGACGGTGCGCTCGTCGTCGACCTTCGCGATCCGGTCGAGCACGCGCTCGCCCACGTCCCGGGCTCGATCTCGATACCGGCAGGCTCCTCGTTCGGGACGTGGCTCGGCTGGGTCGTGGAGCCGGATCGGCCGCTCGTCCTCATCGGCGAGGAGAGGGCGGCCTGGCAGGATGTCGTCCGGCAGGCCGGGCGCGTGGGGTTCGAGGATTCGATCGTCGGGCGCGTCCGGGGCGGATTCGAGGCGTGGCGCGCAGCGGGTCTGAGGACCGAGTCGAATGGTCGCCTTTCGGTCGACGAGCTCGCGGGGCGCCTTGCCGGAGCTGACGCGCCCGTCGTCATCGACGTCCGACAGGAGGCCGAATACGATCGAGCCCACGTGCCGGGCGCGCTCCACCTCGGGGCCGGTGAGCTCGCCGCGCGGCTTGCCGAGATCCCCCGCGACCGGCCCCTCGTGACGATGTGCGCCTCGGGCTACCGGGCGAGCGTCGCCGCCTCGCTGCTGCGACAGGCTGGCTTCGACGACGTCGCGTGGGTGGCGGAAGGCGTCCCCAGCTGGCGGCGAGCGGGCTTTCCCATCGAACGAACGCGCGGTCGGCCGTCCTACCGCTGACGCCTTTCTCAGTACCTTCGGGTAGAGATTGGTTGATTTCGGTCGTGTTACAGTCCGATCACTTTGGACGACACCGTGGAGAGGGGCGTCGGTCGTTCGCCGGCCCTGGCTGTTGTGCTTTCGTTCCTCTGGCCCGGTCTTGGTCAGTGGTACCGCGGGCGCACCCGGGCCGGCATCCTGTACGCACTACCCGTTGCGCTCGCCCTCGGCGTCGTCGTCGTTCAGGTCGTGGCCAGCGGTCCGGAATCGTTCGTCACCGATCTCATCACGCCGTCCCTTGCGCTGACGGTCTTCATCCTCCTCGCGCTGCTCGGCGTGTGGCGCCTGATGTCGATGGCCGATGCGCTCGGCGTGGGCTCCGCTGGCTTTCGATCGTGGCGTCGCGCGGGTCCCGTCGCCGTCTTTCTCGCACTGGCCGTCGTCGTCGTCGGCGTGCACGTCTGGATTGGCTCGGTCACGTGGGCGTTCTACGACGCCGGATCGCGAATCTTCGTCGGCGACGCGAACCCCGACGCCACCCCGGCAGGTGGGGGAGGGGCGACGCCCAACCCGTCGGACCCAAACGTCGACTTCCAGGCCACGCCGTTCGCCACGCCGCCGACCGCCTCGTCGCGCATCAATGTGCTGATCACCGGGATCGATTCGGGGCACGATCGCAATCACTCCCTGACCGACACGCTCATGCTCGCCAGCATCGATCCGACGACCGACAAGGTCGCGCTGCTCAGCTTCCCGCGCGACATTTCGTCGTTCCCGCTATGGGACGGCAGAACGTTCACCGGGAAGATCAACTCGCTGATGACGTACTCGCGTCTCAACCCCGGCGAGTTCCCCGATGGCGGCGGGCTGCCGACGCTGGCCAAGGAGATCGGCTACCTCGCGGGGGTCCAGGTCCAGTACTTCGCGTCGATCAATCTCGACGGATTCGAGCGGATGATCAACCTGGTCGGTGGCGTGGACGTCGTGAATCCCAAGCCGATCGACGATCCGATGTACGACTGGTTCGACGGAACACGTGGCTTCCAGCTCGCCGCCGGCCCGGTCCACCTCAACGGTCGCATCGGGCTCGCCTACGTGCGCTCGCGATACGGTGCCGGTGACAGCGACTTCACGCGAGCCGCACGTCAACAGCAGGTCCTCGCGGCGCTTCGGAAGAAGCTCACGAACCCAGGCGTGCTCGTGAAGCTGCCGGAGCTGCTGGACGCCGCCGCCTCGACGATCCGGACGAACTTCCCGACCAGCCGTGTCGACGACATGCTCTCGCTCGCGAAGGGCGTCGAGGACAACGACATCCGGAAGATCGTCCTGGGCCCGCCGTATGCGATCCACCCGCCGACGAACACGACCGGTGGCATCTACACGCTCCGGCTCGAGATCGACAAGGTCGCTGCGCTGTCCATCGAGCTGTTCGGTTCGGACAGCCGCTACGCCTCCTCGGCGAGCCAGTAGGCCGAATGCTCCGGCGTCACGCGGCGGCGTTCCGGCTCGCGCTCATGAGCGCCGACGCGCTGTCCGCGGTCGCCCTGTTCGTCCTCGTTTCGATGGTCCGTTTCGGACCGCAGTGGCGCGAGCGCTGGCTGACGGCCGGCCTCGAGCCGATCCTCGCGGCGAGCGTGTTCGGGGTCCTGTGGGTGACGGCCCTCTGGCTCCACAATCTCTATCGGCTGCGTGCGCGCTGGTCGTTCCGCGCCGAGCTCGGGGACGTCCTGCGGGCGGCCGTGCTCGTCGCCGTCGCCGTGTTCAGCCTCCTGTTCCTCGTCCGCGTGCCGGATGTCAGCCGGCTGCTTTTGCTGTGGCTGTTCGCGTGCCAGATCGTCGTGACGATCGTCGCGCGAGCCGCGCTGCGGGTCGCATTCGCGTTCATTCGGTCGCACGGGATGAGCACGCGGTACGTCCTCGTCGTCGGCACGGGGCCCGCGGCCGAGGCGTTCGCCGACCGCGTCGAGCGACATGCGGGCCTGGGGCTGCGCGTGATCGGCCACGTCGTCGCCCAGCAGGAGGCGGATCGTGCGACGCTCCGGCCCATCCTCGGCATCGTTGCCGAGATCGAGCGGGTGTTCCACACGTATGTCGTCGACGAGGTCGCGATCTGCCTGTCGCCGGAGGCGGCCGCGCTCGTCGAGCCCGTCGCACGGCTCTGCGAGGACGAGGGCCGGATCGTCCGGATCCCGCTCGACGGGCCCGCTCCCAACCTCGCCGGTGGTCGCGTCGACGAGTTCGACGGCATCCCCGTCCTGTCGCTCGTCCACGGTCCGGATCGGATTGTGTCGCTCGTGGCCAAGCAGCTGGTCGACGTCGTCGCGGCCGCCGCCGCGCTCGTCGTCCTCAGCCCCGTCCTCGTCGCGATCGGCCTGTGGATCCGTCTCGTGGACGGCGGACCGGTGCTCTTCCGGCAGGTGCGCATCGGCCTCAACGGCCGACCCTTCTCCGTCGTGAAGTTCCGGACGATGGTCGTCGGCGCGGAGGCGAGGCTGGCCGAGCTCGCCGCCGCGAACGAGCTGCGCGGCGCCGCGTTCAAGCTGACGAACGATCCGCGGATCACGCGGACGGGCCGGTTCCTGCGGCGGACGTCGCTCGACGAGCTGCCGCAGCTGTGGAACGTCCTGCGGGGCGAGATGAGCCTCGTGGGTCCGCGACCGCCCCTCCCCGGCGAGGTCGCGCGCTACGACATCTGGCACCGCCGCCGCCTGTCGATGAAGCCCGGCATCACCGGGCTATGGCAGGTGTCGGCCCGACGCGAGGCGGACTTCGACCGCTGGGTGGCGCTCGACCTGGCCTACATCGACCGCTGGTCGCT
>DASSHA010000111.1:0-4061 GCA_035693145.1 Candidatus Limnocylindrales bacterium | reverse complement strand
GGCAGCAGCGCGCGATGTCGATGGCCGCGGCCTATCTCCTCGCGTCGGAGAAGGACCGCGACAACTACGACTGGGTGCCCGATGCCTCGCGCCGCGGTCGCGGCGCGACGGTCTATGCCGCGATCCGCTCGCTCGGCCGGCGGGGGATCGCCGAGCTCGTGGAGCGGGATTGCCGGCTCGCGCGCCGCTTCGCCGACGGCCTCCGGGGCCGCGATGGGATCCGGATCCTCAACGACGTGGTCCTGAACCAGGCGCTCGTCCGGTTCGACGATCCGGCGGCCCCGGACGACGTGGCGACCGGCGATGCCCGCACGAAGGCCGTCATCGCCGCGATCCAGCGCGACGGGACGATGTGGGCGGGTGGCACGACCTGGCACGGGCTCGCGGCCATGCGCCTGTCCGTGTCCAACTGGCGCACGACGGACGTCGACATCGACCGGTCGGTCGAGGCGGTGTTGCGAGCCGTCACATCGCTGTGAGGCTCGCCCGACCCGCCTGAGGCCGCCCCGCGCCTGGAGGCGTAGCATCCGGCCAGCGCCCGAACCGGCGCCACGTACGGGGTCCGTCGACGCCGCGACTTCGAGTCACTCGAGCTGCGGCGAGATGCAGGGACCCGCGATGGCGATCCGCGACGTGGTGCGGGAGAACACGCCATGGCCACCGTGACGTTCGAGAACGTCTGGAAGCGCTTCGGCGACTTCACCGCCGTGAAGGACCTGGACCTCGCCATCCAGGACGGCGAATTCATGGTCCTCGTGGGGCCATCCGGCTGCGGCAAGACCACCAGCCTCCGGATGATCGCCGGCCTCGAGGAGATCAGCGAGGGCACGCTCCGCATCGGCGATCGGGTCGTGAACGACGTCGCCCCGAAGGATCGCGACATCGCGATGGTCTTCCAGAGCTACGCCCTCTATCCCCACATGAGCGTCCGCGACAACATGTCCTTCGGGCTCAAGCTCAAGAAGACGCCCAAGGCCGAGATCGACCGGCGCGTCGCCGAGACCGCCGCGATCCTGGGCCTCCAGACCATGCTCCAGCGCAAGCCGCGCGAGCTGTCCGGTGGGCAGCGCCAGCGCGTCGCGCTCGGTCGCGCGATCGTCCGCGAGCCAGCCGTGTTCCTCATGGACGAGCCGCTGTCCAATCTCGACGCGAAGCTGCGCGTCGAGACGCGGGCGAACATCGCCCGCCTGCACCAGCGCCTCGGGACCACGACGGTCTACGTCACCCACGACCAGGTCGAGGCGATGACGATGGGCACCCGCATCGCCGTCATGAACCTCGGCGAGCTGCAGCAGGTGGGGCCGCCGCAGGAGCTCTACGACCACCCGAAGAACGTGTTCGTCGGGACGTTCATCGGCAGCCCGTCGATGAACGTCGTGGACGTCCGAGTCGACGGCGGGCGCGTCACGGGCGCCGGGATGTCGTTCCCGATTCCGTCCCGGTACGGCCAGATCGACGGTGGCCGCGAGCTCGTGGCCGGGTTCCGGCCCGAGCACCTGGAGCTGGGCGACCTGTCCGATGCCGCCGGGATCCGGGCCAAGGCGGACGTCGTCGAATATCTCGGCGACCAGGAGTTGCTGCACGTCACGGTCGAGGACCACGAGGGCGACGTCGTCGCGATCGTCAGCTCGGAGCATCGCGTCAAGCCCGGCGACGTCCTGGAGCTCAAGCTGCCGCTCGAGAAGCTCCACCTCTTCGATCGGGCGAGCGGCGAGGCGCTCGCCTGGAGCGCACCTGCCGCCGGGGCTGCGGCCGGAGCCGCGACCGGGGCCTAGCCTCGCTCAGTCGAGCTCGCCTCGGAGCTGCGCCAGCGTCCGCTCGAGCGGCTCGGCGCCCGCCTCGCCGAACGCCGACGCCGCGTTGGCCGCGACGCCGGCCTCGAGCGTCATGCGGCCGGCGTTGACGTCGCGGCCCAGGCGGGTGAGCTCGAGGAACGCCGCGAGCTGCGATTCGACGAAGCCACGGTCGCCGACGGGGCCGTGGCCCGGTACCACCGGGCCGTGAACCAGGTCGAGCAGCCGCGCGACGGTCTCCGGCCAGTCGAGCGGGTAGCTGTCCGAGAAGCTGGGTGGCGCGCCGTGCTCCACGAGATCGCCGGCGAACAGGACGCCCGCATCGGGAACCTCGACGACGATGTCCGTGTCCGTGTGGCCGCGGCCGAGGTAGCGGAGCCACAGCGGCCGTCCACCCACGTGGATGCGAGCCGTCTCCGCGAACGCGTGATCCGGCGGGTCGATGACCACGGTCGCGATGTCGTCCGCGATCTCATCGATCCTTGCCGCGACGTCGGCGCGGGCAGCCTCGCCCGAGGCTTCCAGCCGCGACCGGCAGCGCTCGTGGCCCCAGATCGTCGTGGGCCGGAACGTGTGGTTGCCGAAGCTGTGGTCGTAGTGCCAGTGGCTGTTCACGACGGTCGTAACGGGATCCGACGTGAGCTCGCGAACGTCGGCGAGGATCTCCTCGGCCTGGGGACCGGTGGAGCGGGTGTCGATGACCAGCGCCTCGCCGTCGCCGAGGACGACGCCGATCTGCTGCTGGAAGAACCGATAGCGGCGGGTGAAGACGCGATCGCCGAGCTCGATCCAGGGGCCGGCTCGATCCGTGACCCGGTACAGGGCTTCGTAGGTCATCGCGCCGGATCGTAGCGTCGCGGCCGTCGGGCGCGACGAGGCGTCCAGCGACGCGGCGCTGACCCACGGCGAGCCGGAGCGGGACATCGTGCCTGGCGGCGTCATCGTCTGGATTCGACGGCACGTGGCGGCATCGGCGTACGATGGCCGCAACTGAACACCGCCTCCGGGGAGCGCGAACGCGCTGAGAGTGCGGCCATCCGGCCGCAGACCCGCCGAACCTGATCCGGCTCGTACCGGCGAAGGAAGCAGGCCCATCGTCTCGACCGCCGTCTCCTCGGGAGTCCGGCGGTCGTTCTGTCTCGAGGAGGTCGAGGTCGACATGTTTGGAACCAACGACGCCGGTCGTGTGACCGGCGCCCCTGCCGCGGGAGCCCTCCCGGACACCGCGTGGCGAACTCGCGACATCG
Source organism: Candidatus Limnocylindrales bacterium (assembly GCA_035693145.1). Classification (GTDB taxonomy): domain Bacteria; phylum Chloroflexota; class Limnocylindria; order Limnocylindrales; family CSP1-4; genus DASSHA01. The sequence goes on along the minus strand of DASSHA010000111.1, from coordinate 1,021 downwards.
TCGTCGCGGCCGTCATCGGGGTCGTGTTCGGGGTCGTCTTCTGGGTCTGGGGCCTTGCGTGGAGCGCGTTCCAGCCCCTGAACAACGTGTTCCCGGTGCTGCGCGACCTGCTCTACGCGGTCTGGCTCATCCCCGCCGTCCTGGCGCCGCTCATCATCCGGAAGCCCGGAGCCGCGCTCTTCGCCGAGATGGTCGCGGCCATCGTCTCGGCGCTGCTCGGGAGCCAGTGGGGCGTCGACACGCTCCTGTCGGGCTTCGTCCAGGGCGCGGCGGCCGAGCTCGTGTTCGCCTTCACCCTGTACCGCACCTGGTCGATGCCGGTGCTCGGGATCGCGGCGATCGCCAGCGCCGCCGCGGCGTGGGCCCACGACTGGGTCCTCTACTACAGCGACGTGAGCCTCGATCTCCAGCTCGCGCGGGGCGTGCTCATGGCGATCTCGGCGCTGGTCTTCGTCGCCGGCGGATCCATCCTGCTGGAGCGAGCGCTGCGGCGGGCCGGCGTCCTCGAGGGCTTCCCGGCCTGACGCACTCCGCGCCTCCCGGCGCCACGCCTCCGGGCGCCGCGCCTCCGGCCACGGCGCTCCCGATCCGCGCCGAGCGGGTCGGCTTCCGGTACCTCGGTGCCGCCCGCCCGGCGCTGCAGGGCGTGGCCTTCGAGCTGCCGGCCGGCCACGCGCTGCTCGCGGTCGGGCCCTCCGGCTCGGGCAAGAGCACGCTCGCCCGCGCGATCGCCGGGCTCATCCCGAGCGAGGTTCCCGGGGACTGGACCGGTTCGCTGCGGGTCGGCGACCTCGAGGTCGAGCGGGCGGCCCGGGCGACCGTCTCCGCAGCCGTCGGCCTGGTCTTCCAGGATCCGGGCAGCCAGCTCGTCATGGAGCGAGCCGGCGACGACGTGGCCTTCGGGCTGGAGAACCGGGCCTGGCCGCTCGCGGCGATGCGAGCACGGGTGCCCGAAGCGCTGGCCGAGGTCGGCCTCGCGGGGTTCGAGGGCCGTCGCTCGACCGAGCTGTCGGGCGGCGAG
>DASSHA010000110.1:0-14048 GCA_035693145.1 Candidatus Limnocylindrales bacterium | reverse complement strand
TCCGGCTCGTCGGCGACGACCCGCTCGACCCAGCCGGTGCCGTGATCCGTCAGCTCGCGCCCGCGGAAGTAGCGGTACGAGACCGTCTGCTTGAGCAGCGGCCGGAGCAGGTGCTGCATGTCCGTTCGGCTGCTGACGATGCCGCGGTTGACGAAGAACTTCGCGGGCGGCGCAGACGACACGCGATCGGCTCCTCGGCGCTGCGAGTGATGGGCTTCGCCCACGAGTCACGGTGTGCGCGGACGTGCCCGGCGGATCTCCCGGAACCAGCGCGGACCGGCGGATCGTACCGCACCGATCGACCCGGCAACAGCCCGAATCGCCCGCCGTTCCTGGTGCCCGGCGGTGGCGGTGGGCAGCGTCCCGGCGCCGAGGGGGTCCCGGCCGCGCGTATGATCCGCGCCGATGCGGCTCCTGCTCGATGCCGGCAACTCGACCGTTTCGGCGGCGCTCGCCAACGGGACCGCGCTCGTGCGCACCGCGAGGCTTCCGATCGCCCGCAGTGCTGCTGATGCGACGCTCCAGGCAGCCCTCGACGAGGTCTTCGGCCGCGACGGAATCGCGTGGTCGGCGCTCGACGCGATCGGGCTTGCGTCGGTCGTGCCGACGGCGTCGGTCGCGGTCGCGGCGCTCGCCGCACGCATGGGTGCGCGCCTCGTCGTCGCGGAGCCGGATACCGTTCCGCTGCCTGTCCGCGTCGCGCATCCGGAGCAGGTCGGTCCCGATCGACTCGTCAACGCCCTGGCGGCGGCACGCCTCCACGGCACGCCGGCGATCGTCGTCGACGTCGGGACCGCGACAACCTGGGAATGCGTCGACGCGGACGGCGCCTTCGTCGGCGGCGCGATCGCGCCCGGCTTGCTGATGAGCCTCGCCGCGCTCGCCGAGCGCACGTCGCTCCTGCCGCGGGTCGCTGCGACGCCAGCGGGGCGGGCGATCGGCACCGACACGATCGAGGCGATCCGCTCGGGGACCGTCCTCGGGCACCGCGAGCTCGTGGAAGGGCTCACGCGGCGCATTCGGGCGGAGCTCGCCGACACGTCGAGCGTGGCAGCTGGCGACGTCCGGACGATCCTCACCGGCGGACTCGCCGCCACGGCATGGGGCGAGACGCTCCAGGGCTTCGACGTCCGCGACCCGGACCTCACGCTGCGCGGCCTGGCGCTCGTCGTCGAGCAGGCGCTGGGTTCGCGGGGCATTCGACGGGCAGAACCCGCACGTTCGGGCGGATGAGCGCTCGCCGCCTCGCGGGCCGCCTCATTGCGCTCGGCGTGACCGGCTCGATCGCCGCGTACAAGGCGCCCGAGATCGTCCGCCGACTCCAGGACGAGGGCGCGGACGTCGTCGCGCTGCTCACGCCCTCGGCCGCCCGGTTCGTCGCGCCGCTCGCGCTCGAGGCGCTCACCCGCCATGCGGTCGACGCTGACGTGACCGGCCTTCTCGCGGACCGGCGGATCGGTCACATCGTCGTCGCGGACACGGCCGATGCGGTCCTCGTCGCGCCGGCGACCGCGCACTGGCTCGGAGCGATGGCGAACGGACTCGCTGCCGATGCCGTCACCGCGACCTGCCTCGCCACGACCGCGCCCGTCGTCGTCGCGCCGGCCATGGACGGCGAGATGTACGCGCATCCCGCAACGCAGTCGAACGTCGCCCGGCTGCGGGACGCGTTCGGCTACGCGATCGTCGAGCCCGATGCCGGTCCGCTCGCGTCGGGCCAGACGGGGATCGGGCGGCTGGCCGCGTCGGAGCGGCTCGTGGAGGCCGTCGTTCGGGCGGTCGAGGGTTCGGCGGTACGACAGCCCGACGCCTCGCTCCGGCCGCCTGCCGTCGAACCCGCGCACGAGGCCGACCTCGAGGGCCGACCGATCGTCGTTACGGCGGGCGGCACGGCGGAGCCGATCGACCCCGTTCGCGTGATCACGAATCGCTCGACCGGTCGCATGGGCGTGGCCGTCGCGGAAGCGGCGCTCGCCCGGGGCGCGCGGGTGACGCTCATTGCTGGGAACGTGTCCGTGCCGCTCCCCGCCGGCGCCGACGTCGTCCGTGCCGGGACCGCCGGGGAGATGCGGGCGGCGCTCCTTCGGGCCCTCGCGGGCCACGACGGCCAGGCTGGCTTCGACGTGCTCGTCATGGCGGCCGCCGTGTCCGACTTCCGGCCAGCGACGCTGCACGCGACGAAGATCGCCCGGGGCGAGTCGCTGACGCTCGCGCTCGAGCCGACCCCGGACCTCCTCGCCGAGATCTCGCGGATCGTCCGGGGCGAGGATGCGGCCGGCGCGCCGACGCGGCGGCCCCTCGATCCACGGCCAGTGCTCGTCGGGTTCGCGGCCGAGACGGGATCGCTCGAGCGGGCGCCGGACAAGCTCCGCCGCAAGGGCGTCGACCTGCTCGTCGCGAACGACGTCGCCGAGCCAGGCTCGGGGTTCGGCACGGACACGAACCGGGTGACGATCCTCGCCGCCGACGGGGCGCGCGACGAGCTCCCGTTGATCACGAAACGCGAGGTCGCCGATCTGCTGCTGGATCGAGTCGCCGCACTGTTGGACGCCCGCGACGCCGAGCGGCAGACTGGGCCCGTCAGCCCGGAGGTGACCCGATGAGCACGGTTAGCCAGAACGTGAAGCGCATGAGCGTCACGGACATCGCGCGGATGTACCACGACGGTGAGCGCATCGCGATGCTCACGGCGTACGACTACCCGACGGCGCGGCTGCTCGACGAGGCCGGGATCCCGATGCTCCTCGTCGGCGATTCGGTCCGCAACGTCCTTGGCTACGACTCCGAGATCCGGGTGACGCTGGCCGACATGCTCCACCACACGGCGGCGGTCGTCCGCGGGACCGAACGCGCGCTCGTCGTCGGCGACATGCCGTTCCTGACCTACCCCACCCCCGACGAGGCGATCGAGAACGCGGGCCGCTTCCTCCAGGAGGCCGGCGCGCAGGCGGTCAAGCTCGAAGGCGGCGTCCGGAGCGCTCGGACGACGGAGGCGATCGTTCGGGCCGGGATCCCGGTCATGGGCCACATCGGGCTGACCCCGCAGGCGATCAACGCGATCGGCGGCTTCCGGGTCCAGGGCAAGACCCGCGAGACCGCGCGGTCGCTCCTCGCCGACGCGCTCGCGATCCAGGAGGCTGGGGCCTTCGCGATCGTCCTCGAGCTCGTCCCCGAACAGCTCGCGGCCGAGATCACCGCCCGGCTGCGCATTCCCACCATCGGCATCGGCGCGGGCGCGGGCTGCAGCGGCCAGGTCCAGGTCCTGCCGGACCTCCTCGGCTACACGGATTGGCGGCCGAAGCACGCCAAGGCGTATGCAGACCTGCGGGGGACGATCCTCGGCGCTGCGCGCGCCTATGCCTCGGACGTCGCGGCGGGCACGTTCCCGGGTCCCGAGCAGACCGTCCGGATGGACCAGTCGGTGCTCGACGAGGTGCTGGGCCGAACGGCGGACGACCGCTCGGCCGAAGGCGCACGCCCGATCGCGATCCCGCTCGACCGCGACCTCTGAGGACTCGCACGCGCCTGGTCCGGACGCGCGAGGAGCTGCGAGAGGCGCTCGCCGCAGCGCCGCGCCCGGTGGGGCTCGTGCCGACGATGGGCTGGCTTCACGAGGGTCACCGCTCGCTCATGGGCCGCGCTCGCGCGGCGAACGAGACGGTCGCCGTCACGATCTTCGTCAACCCGCGCCAGTTCAACGAGGCGTCGGACTTCGAGCAGTACCCGCGCAACGAGGCGCGCGACCTCGCGATGTGCGAGGAGGAAGGCGTCGACCTCGTCTGGGCGCCGCCGCTCGAGGAGATCTACCCGCCGGGGTTCGACACGACGGTGCGCGTCGCGAGTGTCGCGGCGCCGCTCGAGGGCGCCGCGCGGCCGGGCCATTTCGATGGCGTCGCGACCGTCGTCGCGATCCTGTTCTCGGTCGTCGGCGCCGAGCGAGCGTACTTCGGCCAGAAGGACGCGCAGCAGGTCATGGTCATCGACCGGATGGCGACCGACCTCGCGCTCGGCACCGAGGTCATCGCCTGCCCCACGGTCCGCGAGCCGGACGGGCTCGCGCTCTCCTCGCGGAACGTCCACCTGTCGCCCGAGGAACGCGCGGCGGCGCCCGTGCTCCATCGCGCGCTCGTGGCCGCGCGCGAGGCGTTCGAGAACGGCGAGCGTTCGGGTGAGGCCCTTCGGGCCGTCATGCGAGCGACGCTCTCGGCCGAACCGCTCGCCGCGGTCGACTACGTCTCGGTCGCCGACGCCCGAACCCTCCGCGAGCTCGAGCTGGTCGAGCCGCCCGCGCTCCTCTCGCTCGCCGTACGCTTCGGGACGACTCGCCTCATCGACAACGAGCCGATCGAGTGAGCCGGCGCGAGAACGCGCTGTTCAGGCCGGGACCGGCGTGGCGACCTCGAGGATCCGGTCGACGTCGAGGAAGTCGGCGACGAGCGCCTTGATGAGCGCGATCTTCTCGGTGTCGGCCGGGTGCGTCTTGACGAGCAGATCGTGGACCTCCGAGGCGACCTCGTAGGTGTCCTCGGGGACGATCGCGCAGAACAGGTCGGCGGCCTTGATCGCCTCGATGACCGTGCCGGGCGCCTGGTAGCCACCCGTCAGGACGATCCCCGCCGCGGTCGACGCGCGGAGTGCCGCCGCGTCGCGACCGTTCCCGCTGGGCGACGCGAGGTGGGCGGCGGTCAGCGCGAGGAGGATGTCCTCGCGGTCGCCGGGCACGATGACGAGCGTTCCCGGGCTCACGCGATCGAGCATGTGGCCGGGCTCCATGGCGCCGATCGCGACGTCGCCGATGACCCGGTCGAGGTCGGGCCCAGGATGGACGACGGTCGCACGCAGCCCCTCGGCGATCATGCCGAGCGTCGGGTTGGACAGGATCGGGCGGTAGGGCAGGACACCCAGCAACCGGATCCCGTGGCGTTGGAGCCCGCGCTCGAGGACGCCGGGCAGCGACGGCTGGGCGTCGAGGTCGACCTTGTTGACGATCGCCCCCGCGACCGGCACGCCATTGGCCGCAAAGAGCGAGGCGTTGAGGACGATCTCGTCGATCGGGCGGCCGATCCCACCCTCCGAGACGATGATCGCGGGCGTCCCCAGGAGCCGTGCGACGGCGGCGTTCGAGAGGCCGATGACGGCGCCGACGCCGGCGTGGCCGGTTCCCTCGACGAGGAGGACGTCGTGGTCGGGCAGGAACGTCTCGTACGACCGTCGGATCGTCGCCGGCAGGTCCTCGACGACGTCACCCGCGATGTACGCCTTCGTGAAGCCGCGCGGGATGTGGACGGGGCTCATGACGTCGAGCCGCTCGGGCAGACCGAAGACGGCACGCATGAGGACGGCGTCCTCGTCGGCCGGCACGCCCTGCTCGATGATCGTCCGCTGTCCGACGGGCTTCATGAAGCCGGTCCGCAGACCCTCGCGCACGAAGAGGTTCAGCAGCCCCAGCGCGGCGGTCGTCTTGCCGCGGTTCTGCCCGGTGGCCGCGAGGTAGAGCTGGCGCACGCCGGCTACGAGCGGACGGTCGTCTTGCGCTCGACGAGGTTGACGGCGTCGCGGAGCCGCGTGATCGTCTCGCCGTCGATCGCTTCGGGCTCGAGGTACGGTCCGAGCCGCTCCATGACGTCGGCGACGAGGCCGAGGAAGACGCTCGCGTCGGCGACGAAGAACTGCGGCTCGTTGTTGTAGCGAACCATCGTCAGACGACCCTGGAGGACGCGACGGTCCTCGACGTGGGCGATCTGGGTGGCGAAGTTGTGGCCCTGGATCCCGTCGGGGTTGTTCAGGAAGATCAGGGCGTTGTCGATCGCGAGCCCGAACCGGGCGCGCCACGCGACGAGTCGCTCGTGGACCTCGGACGGGATGCGGACCTCGGCCACCTCGTCGAACACCTCGGGCGCGACGGTGAGGAGTCCGACGAGGGTGGTGCCGGCGCGCGGGCCGAGCATCACCTGAAGGGACCGCTCCAGCGTGAACACCTCGGAATCGAAGCGCGGGCTGGTGATGACGTCGGTGAGCAGGTCCTCGATATTGTCGAGCGATCCCGGCTCGGCGACGGCGTTCGCGAGGTGGAGGATCTCCTCCTTGAACAGGAACTTTTCTTCGTGGTCGAGCACGGGCGGATCGTAGCACCGGGGTTGTGGCGCTCCTGGTGCCGCTTCCGTGGCGCTCCTCGTGGCATCGGCAGCCGGTTGTGCCGCTCGGCGGCACGTTTCGATCAGGAGGGATCCGCCGCTCGTCAGGGGGCCCGCTGCGCGACACAAACGGCAGGGGCTCCGGGCGTCGTTCGTCGTATCGCCCGTGCAGCGGGACAAGAGGCACCGTCGAAACGCGGAACGTTCGACCGCTCCCCGAAACGCACGGGCCGCCTGGCGCGATCCCGCCGCGCCCTCCGCACTGTCAGCCTCGACCGAAACGGAGGAGCCGAACGATGACGAACGACGTTCCGAACGCAGGTACCCGGAACTTCCCGCCGCAGGGCACGGCGCTCAGTGGCGCCGAAGCCGCCGGCGCGCTCGACGACGACGTGGACACCGACGCGGGCGCCGGTGTCGACCAGGCGGCGCACGACGACCGCCTCTCGAAGCTCCCACCCGAGGAGCACGACGACGACCGGACCACCGGCGGAGGAATGCTCAGCGAGGGTGGCACCGCGATCGCGCGCGGGACGGGAACGTTGAGCGGCGAGGCGCAGGACCGCGACGTCGAGGCGGACGACGAGAACCGGTCGACCGCGGACCTCGACGACGAGCTCGCCTACCCGTCGGAGCCGGCCGGCGGGACCCACTAGGTTCGCTGCCGCGAAGGAGCATGACCCCGGCATCGTTCGGGGTCATGACCGTCTGGCCGCGCCCGATCCGACCGGCTGCCGGGAATGCGAAACACAAATTCGTGATGAATGAGCGTCGGTCGCGCGCGATCCGTCCGACTCGGGGCGCGACTCGTACGCGTTCGTTCGTCGGTTGTGCGCGTCGGTCACTCGGCGCGTGGGCCGCTGACCGAGGCTCTACGGGTAGAGGCCGCGCAGTGCCGTCGCGTCGGCGACCCGTTTGACCGCCACGAGGTAGGCGGCCGTCCGGTTGTCGCAGTGCTCGCGCCGGGCAACGTCGTAGACCTCGCCGAACGCCTTGACCATGATCTCCCTGAGCTTGGCGTTGACGATGTCCTCGCTCCAGTGGTCGCGGTTCAGGTCCTGGACCCATTCGAAGTAGCTGACCGTGACGCCGCCGGCGTTGCACAGGATGTCCGGGATGAGGAACACGCCGTTCCGGAAGAGGATCTCGTCGGCCTCGGGCGTCGTCGGGCCGTTCGCGGCCTCGGCGACCAGCTTCGCCTTGACCGAGCCGGCGTTGTGGGCCGTGATCTGGCCCTCGAGCGCGGCGGGGATGAGGATGTCGCACTCGAGCTCGAGCAGGTCCCCGTTCGACACCTCGCGCGCGCCCGGGAACCCGCGTACCGAGCCGTGCTCCTGCTTCCAGGCGATCACGCGGTCGATGTCGAGCCCGTTCGGGTTGTGGATCCCGCTGGTCGAGTCCGAGACGGCGAGGACCGTCGCCCCTTCGGCCGCCATGAGCCGCGCCGCGATCGAGCCGGCGTTGCCGAAGCCCTGGACGGCGACCGTCGCCTCGTGGAGGTCGAGGCCCATGTGGTTTGCGGCCTCGGCGATGCAGAAGACGGCGCCGCGGGCGGTTGCCTCCGTCCGACCCTCGGAGCCGCCGAGGCTGATCGGCTTGCCGGTGACGACGCCCGGGACCGTGTAGCCCTGGTGCATCGAGTAGGTGTCCATGATCCAGGCCATGACCTGGGCGTTCGTGTTCACGTCCGGGGCCGGGATGTCGCGCTCGGGGCCGATGAGGACCTCGATCTCGGTCGCGAAGCGGCGGGTCAGCCCCTCGAGCTCCTTGGTCGACAGCTTCTTCGGGTCGACGATGACGCCGCCCTTGCCACCGCCGTACGGGATCCCGACCACGGCGCACTTCCACGTCATCCACATCGCGAGGGCCTTGACCTCGTCGAGGCTGACGTCCTGGTGGTATCGCAGACCGCCCTTCGCCGGTCCCCGGCCCAGGTTGTGCTGGATCCGGAAGCCGGTGAAGACCTGCACCGACCCGTCGTCCATCTTCACCGGGAAATGGACGGTCAGCTCACGGCGGGGCTCACGGAGGACCTGTCGCAGGCCGGGATCGAGATTCAGTCGGTCGGCGGCGAGGTCGAACTGCTGCTGCGCGACCTGCCAGGCGTTGATCGCCGCGACGCGTTCGGTCGTCATTGGAGAGGCGAACCTCCGTCCGCGGGCTCACCGTGGCGTGGCGGCGGGCCCCACTTGCTGAGTCGTCTCCCGGACGGCCCCACGGGACGCGCCGGGCCGGCCACGGACGATGCTGCGCCGGCGTCGCGTCGGACTGACGTGGCCGGAGTATAGATCGCGGCCCGACCGGTTCCGGAAGGCACCATTCGTCCTGGATCGCTCGTAACGCCCGGTCGAACCCTCAGCCCATCCCCGCCTGCCGCGCGAACAGCACGCAGCCGCCGAGACATCCCGGGCCGAGGTGCGGCCCCACCGACGCGCCGACGGGCTGGACCGAGACGTGCGCCGGATCGATGCCGCCGACGAGCCGTGCGACGACCTCGTCGCGGAACGCCTCGCCGTCGGCCGGCGGCGTGTAGAGGATCGCGAGCGCGTCGAGCGGCCGGGCGCTCAGGACCTCGACGACGCGCTCGCGTGCCTTCGAGCGGGTCCGCACGCGGTCGACGGTGTCGACGATCCCGTCCTCGAGCGTGATGATCGGCTTGATCGAGAGGAGGGCGCCGATCGCGGCCTGGGCGGTGCTGATCCGACCACCCTTGCGCAGGTATTCGAGCGTGTCGAGCGCGACGAAGAGGTCGACGTCGGGCAGACGCGCGTCGACCGCCGCGGCGACCTGCGCACCGGACGCGCCGGCGGCCGCGACCTCGGCGGCATGGAGCGCCAGGAGGCCCTGGGCCATCGATGCGGCGTTCGAGTCGATGACGTGAACGTCGCGCTCGGGGTGGAGGTCGCGCGCGATCCGCGCGCTCTGGAGCGTTGCCGACAGCTTGCCGCCGACGGTGATGCAGACGACCGACTCGACGCCAGCGGCGAACGCGCCTTCGAACGCCGCCTCGAAGTCGCCCGGGCTCGCGGCCGCGGTCGTGGGAAACGGGGCATCCGGCGCGAGCATCCGCGTCCAGAACGCCTCGGTCGAGAGATCGACGCCGGCCCTGAAGCGGTCCGTGCCGAAGGTGACCTCGAGGGGGACGACCCGGATCCCGGCTTGGGTGGCCTGCTCCGGGGGCAGGTCGGACGCCGAGTCGGTGACGATCGCGACGCGGGACGTGTCCGGCACGACGCTGCCTCCTCCTGTCAGCCTGGCTCGGTCTCGGCCGTGGCTCCGACGAGATGCTCGAACGATCGCAGGTGCATGAGGGGCACGAGCGCGACGACGAGCAGCACGACGGTCGTGATGAAGATCCCGTCGAGGCCCTTGGCATCCGCGGCGGCGCCGCCGATCAGGCTGCCCGCGATCTGGCCGACCGCGAGGAAGACCGAGTAGAGGCCCATGATCGCGCCACGGTCGTCGGGGAATGCCTCGCTCACGTCGGCCAGCAGACCGAGCGCGGCCGGTGTCGCCCCGGACAGCACGAACAGCCCGACGCCGAGCCCGAGGACCTCGATGACGCGAACGGGCGTCGGCACGCCCTCGCTGTGGTTGAGCAGGAACGCCATCGCGACGAGGAGGGCGCCGCCGCCGACGCCGAACAGGATGATCGTCGTTCGCCGGAACCGCTTGAACCGGTCGCCCCAGAAGAGCAGCCCGGCGAAGAAGACGATCAGCCCGAGCCCGAGCCCGAGGCTGACCTGGCTCGGGTCGAACCCGCCCATCAGCAGCTGGTCCGAGAACTTCGGGTTCGGCTCCTTGACCAGCTGGAAGACCGTCTGGCTCGTGTAGAGCGCGAGCGTCGCGTTGATCGCGATCCAGGTCGGAGCGAGCAACCAGATGTGCGACGAGCGGACGATCGCGAGGTAGCGGCTGAACCCGGGGTGCGCCGCGCGCGCCGCCGTTGCATGTGGCGGCTCCTCGACGCCGAAGCGGTAGATCGCGAGCGAGATCGCGTAGATGCCGGCGTTCAGGACGAAGCCGTCGCGCCCGATGAGGTCGTAGAGCGGCCCGGCGACGACGAAACCCGCACCCAGCCCGGCGATCGTCGCGCCCTCGAAGCGGGCCGACATGCGTCCGCGGAGGAGCTCGTCGCCGGCGGTCGCCATCGCGATGAAGCCGAGGATCGAGGGGACGCTCGCCGCAGTCGACGAGCCCTCGAGGACGCGGGTGCCGCCGATCACGAGGAGGTTCGTCGTGGCCCACGTGATGAGCACCGCCGCCGCTCCGAAGAACGGCCCGAACTGCATGACCCGGTGGTGGCCGAGCCGATCGGACAGCAGCCCGAACGGCGTCGCGAGGATGAGCTCGGCCGCGTAGAACGTCGCAAGCAGCGCTCCGAACGCGACCGCGGTGACGTTCTCGCCACCGTGCGCCGGCAGCTGGGCGAGGTAGTACGTCAGGAGGCCGCCCGTCAGGCCCGTGCTGAAGCGCAACGTGAAGGTGCCCGCAAGGACGGCCATGAGGGAGCGCGACATCGCGCGGAAGCGTAGCGGGGGCGGCGGGGGCGGTGCCGCACCGCCGCCTACAATCGGCTCGATGGCCGATCGCCCCCTCGTTCCCGCGGCCCTCGTCCGCGGGGCCCGGGGCGCGGTCGTCGCGCCGCATCACCTCGCGACGCAGGCGGGACTCGCCATCCTGGAGGCCGGCGGCCACGCCGTCGACGCCGCGATCGCGACGAACGCGGTCCTGGCGGTCGTCATGCCGAATGCCTGCGGGATCGGCGGCGATGCGTTCTGGCTCATCTGGTCGGAGCCGGACGGACGGGTCGACGCGCTCAACGGCTCGGGCAGGTCGGCCGCGACTGCGTCGGCGGACGTGCTCCGCGCCCAGGGCCTCGAGCGCCTCCCGCTGCGCGGCCCGCTCTCGATCACCGTCCCGGGTGCCGTCCGGTCGTGGGCCGACGCGCACGAGCGCTTCGGCCGACTGTCGCTCGACGTCGTGCTCACACCGGCGATCGAGCTGGCGGCCGGTGGATTCCCCGCCTGGGACGGGTTCATCGAGGCGGTCGAACGCTCGACGCCGCTGGCCGGGCCCGCCGGCTGCGACGACGGCTTCGAGCAGATCTATCGACCGAACGGCCGCCGGTGGCGCCCCGGCGAACGGGTCCGGCTGCCGGCCCTCGCCGGAACGCTGCGCCGGCTGTCGACCGTCGGGCTCGGAGACCTCTACGACGGCGAGCTGGCCGAGCGACAGGCGGGTGCGCTCGAGGCCGCGGGTTCGGCGATCCGGCTCGACGACCTGCGCGCGCACACGAGCACGTGGGGCGAGCCGATCTCGACCGACTACCGCGGGACGCGCGTCCTGACCCACGGGCCGAACAGCTCCGGGATCGTCGCGCTCCAGCTCCTCTCGATCCTGCGCGAGCTCGATCCTCCACCGGCCGAGCGGTTCGGGCCACATGGCGTCGAGGACGCCGGGTGGATCCACGTCGGGATCGAGGCCGCGAAGCTGGCGATGGCCGATCGGGACCGCTTCCTGTGCGACCCGGAGCACACCGCGGTCCCGGTCGAGCGGCTGCTCGACGAGGCGTACGGCAGGGAGCTGGCGGCGCGGATCGATCGGCGGCGGGCGGCACCGGCCCCGCCCGCCACCGTCCCTCGCGGAGGCGGGACGATCTATCTCGGGGTCGTCGACGCGGAGGGGAACGCCGTCAGCCTCATCGAATCGAACTATTCAGGGTTCGGGTCGCTCGTCGCCGACCCGACGACCGGCATCCACTATCAGAATCGCGGCTCGTTCTTCTCTCTGGCGCCCGGTGCGGCGAACGAGCTCGCGCCGCGCAAGAGGCCGCTCCACACGCTCATGCCGGCGTTGCTCATGCGCGGCGGTCGGCCGTGGATCGTGACCGGCTCCATGGGCGGCGACGCCCAGCCGCAGGTCCACGCGCAGGTCGTCTCGGCGCTCGTGGACGGTGGCGTCGACGTGGCGACGGCGGTCGCGGCGCCGCGCTGGTTCGTCGAGCCGGCTCGGCATTTTGCGCCGCCGATCGACGTGCGCGCGGAGCCGCGCTTCGCGCCGGGTGTCCTGGACGCCCTCCGGGCGCTCGGGCACCCGGTCACGGAAACGGCGCCGTTCGACTCGCGCCTCGGGCACGCGCACGCGATCGAGCTCCTCGAGGGCGGACCGGCGAGCGTCGACGGTTCGCTCGTGGCGGCGACGGACCCGCGAAGCGCCGGGCTGCCGGCGGTCCGGTGAACATCGGACTCGCCCTCGGCGGGTCGCTCGCCGACGTCGCGCGTGGCGCGCGCGTGGCCGAGGAAGCCGGGTTCGAATCGGTCTGGGTCGCCGAGCTGGAGCGGTCGGCGTTCGTCCAGGCCGCCGCCGCGATCGCCGCGACGTCGTCGATCACGGTGGGGACCGCGGCGGCACTGGCGTTCCCTCGCTCCCCGACGATCACGGCAATGGAGGCGTGGGACCTCGACGAGCTGTCGGGCGGCCGGTTCGTGCTCGGGCTCGGGACCCAGGTGAAACGGGTCCTCGAGGGTCGCTTCTCGGTCGCGTTCGAGGCACCCGCCGATCGGCTCGCGGAATACGCGTCCGCGGTGCGGGCGGTCTGGACAGCGAACCGGGGCGAGGTCGCCGCGGACGGTCGGCCGACGACACACGAGGGGCGCTTCTATCGAATCACGATGCCGACGTTCCATGGCGAGCCTCGACCCGCTCGACGCGACGTCCCGATCCTCTTCGCGGCCGTCGGGCCCGTCCTGGCCCGAACCGCGGGTTCGGTCGCCGACGGGCTGCTGGGCCACCCGCTCGCCTCGGCGCGCTACCTCGCCGACGTCGTCGCGCCTGCGATCTCCGCCGGCGTGCGCGGCGCCGACCGCGACCCGGGGGCGTGCCCGATCACCGCGATGGCGATCACGTCGATCGGAGCCGACCGCGAGGAGGCTCGCCGACGAGCGCGACTCCAGGTCGCGTTCTACGCGACCACCCGCACGTATCGCGGCATCCTCGAACTCCATGGCCGCGGCGAGCTCATCGGACAGCTGCGGCGGGCGTTCGTCCGCCAGGAACGCGAGCGGATGGCGGAGCTCATCGACGACGAGCTGCTCGACGAGATCGCGCTCGCCGGTTCGGCCGACGAGGCCATCGGGCGGGTGGACGGCTGGTCGGCCGTCCCGGGGCTCGAACGATTGATCCTCGCCCCGCCGTGGTACGGCGTGCCCGAATCGGAGACCGCTCGGCAGATCGAAGGGATCGTCGGCGCGTTCGGGCGTTCGGGCGTTCGTTCACCGGGTGAACGAAGCTCGTGAAGGGACGGCGTTCGAAGCGCGCCTTTTCGAGTTTCTGCTCACTGCGTGAGTGAATCGCCGCAACGACACGCCGAGCAAGGAGCCGTTTCCGCCGATTCGTTCGCCTGATGAAGGGACTGCCGGCTGAGGACGCGGCCAGAAGGGCAACCTGGATGCCGGTCCGATCAGGCTCGGGCCGTATACTCGGGGCCGCCGGTGGCAGGCTGCGCTCACACGTTCGCTGTCACCGGCATTCGCTGCCCGGCCGCTCGGGGAACGGCGATCGGGCCCGGAGGATCGAGTGAGCTCGAACGTCGGCCAGAACTATCCGTACACGAGCGAGACGGAAGCGCAACGCGCATCCGCGATCGACGCGCTCGTGCGCGCGAAGGACGGCCTCGCGAAGAAGCTCGAGGCGGAAACCACCCCGGTCGATGAGAACGAGCGCTGGTGGGTCTGGAAGTGCCCGACGCCCGACTGCCGCGGCCTCCTCCACGTCGCCGGCTACGCGCTCGACCTCCACGCGGTCTACGTGGTCTGCGACGGCGTGTGCGGGAAGACGTTCCTGCGCTGACGTCGCGCCTATCGCAGGTCGACGACGACCGTCGACGTCCGGATCGGGTCGAGGTAGACGAAC
>DASSHA010000109.1:0-8996 GCA_035693145.1 Candidatus Limnocylindrales bacterium | reverse complement strand
CGAGCCCCTGCGCCATCGCCGCCCCGGCAGCCGAGTCGGCGATGAGTCGAACGTCGACACCGGCGGCCTCGAGCTCCCACGCCGTGAGGCGCGAGCCCTGGAGGAGCGGTCGTGATTCGGTCGCGACGACCGCCGGCGCGGCCCCGGCGGCCTGGAGCGCATAGACGATCGCGAGCGCTGTGCCGTCGCCGCCGGTCGCGAGGCGGCCCGTGTTGCAGTGCGTGAGGAGGCGGCGCTTCGAGCCGAGCAGCCGGCGGCCCTGCTCGCCGATCGCGGCGCACGCCGCTCGATCCTCGTCGTGAATGGCGATCGCCTCGGCCAGTGCCGCCGCCCGAACGTCTGCGGGACCGTTCGCGATCGACCGCTCGGCGGCGGCCCGAACCCTGGCGAGGGCAGCCGACAGGTTGACCGCCGTCGGTCGGAGCGCGCCGACCTCGCCTTCGAGCCGGGCGAGCACACGGTACGCGTCCTTCGGACTCGTCGGCCTCGCCTCGTCGAGCCCGATGACGAGCCCGTAGGCGCCGGTGATCCCGATCGCCGGTGCCCCACGAACGGCGAGCGTTCGGATCGCCTCGCTCACGTCGGCAACCGTTGCCAATCGCCACTCGACGAGGGCGGCCGGAAGGCGGCGCTGATCGATGACGACGACGGCGTCGCCGTCCCATCGGACGCTGGTGAAGGATTGCTCGGGCAACAGGGACACGGACATCCTCGGCTGGGGCTGGAGGGAGCCGCGTCCGGGCCGAGAACAGACCGGCGGGCTCGCGGATCGGTATCGCGAGACCCTTCGGTCAGGGATTGTCAGCGGTTGTCGCTCACCTCGCGGCGCACCGCATCCGTCCCGACGGGCCTCGCCCGGGACAGGAACAGCGGCGCATGCACATCGCGTGAAGCCGGACAACCATCCGCCCGATCATACGGAGCCACCCACGCCCTGTCCACGCCGGACGAGGCTGCGGTAGCGGACGCCGACGTGGCGAGCGCCGAGTTCCGTGACGGCGACAACGCCGCGAGCGCCCCGAGCGCGAGGTTGCCGTCCGATGTAGATGGCCGTCCCGATGGCGACGGGGACGGCGCAGACGAGGAGGGCGGCGGTGACGCTCAGCAGCCCGGCCTGGACGAGGGCAGTCGAGGCGAACGGGACGAGCGATCCGCGGGCGCCCGTGATCGCGTTCCAGCCCGCCATGGCCGCCGCGCGTTCCGTCGGCGGCGTCTCGTCGGCGATCGCGCCCTGGATCCCGAGGTCGATCGCGGCCGAGGCGAGGCCACCGGCCGCCGCCGCGAGCCAGAGCACCGGCAGAGACGGCGAGACCGCAACGATCAGCACCGAGCAGAGCCCGAGTGACGCGCCGGCCTTGAGGGCGGCGCGACCGCCGCGCCGATCGACGAGCGCACCCCAGGCGTAGTAGGTGGCCGTCGTGGCGGCCGCGCTCACGATGGCGATGCTGCCGACGTCGGCGAGCGAGAGGCCCAGTCGATCGACGTAGACGAGCGCGTAGAGCGGCGCGGCTGCGATCATCCCGCCGCCGTAGAAGCCCTGGGCCAAGACGAGCGTGCGCAGCGACGGTCGGCCGGTGAGCGAGCGGATCGCCTCGCGTGCGGAGTATCGGGCGTGTTGGGCCGCCTGTCCGCCCCGGAACCAGAGGGCCGCCGAGGTGCAGACAACGCCGATCGCGCCGGCGACGCCCATCGCGACCGGAGGTCCGAACCGATCCGCGAGGAGACCCAGTCCGACGGCGGCGCCACCAGCGGCAGCGGCCCGGCACGTCCCGATCACGCCGATCACCCGGGCCCGCTGGCGCGCCTCGTACATCGAGCTCCAGAGCCCGAAATGGAACGGGTTGCTGAGCGACAGCGACAGCCAGAAGAAGAGGACGACGATGACGATGAGGAGCGGATCCGGGGCGAACGCGAGCGAGAGCAGGAAGCCTGCGCCAAGCGCTCGCGTCAGCGCGAGATGGGGCCTCGTCTGCGGACCGATGCGGCCCGCGAACGCACCAAGGAGGTTGCCGACGTACGGCGCTGCGGCGAGGACGGCGATCCCGATCGGCGCCATGCCCGTCTGCCGCGCGATCGTGGGCAGGAGCGCGTTGACGATCGCCGAGGTGACGGCGATGCCGACCGCCACGACCAGGTCGATCGCGACGTTACGACGCAGGTCGTTCAAGCAGCACCTCACGACAGCCTGCTGAAAGGCCTGCGAGGTGAGCTGACGGGCTGGGCCGGCTGGCGTTCGGCCTCTGCGGACGGTCCGCGGTTCGCCCCGGGGATGGTGGGTCCCCCGCCCTCGAGTGAGGTTTGGCCGTCACCGAGTGTATGTCGAGCGCGCGAAGCGGCGACTGGGACGATCGTTCCGCTCCGGAACGAATCCGTCCGCCTCAGGGCGGGCGGCTCAGCGCGCCGTCACGTCGGGTCGGTCGCGGTGCCCGGTCCGCGGTCGTGTCGGAAGACGCGACCCGGTTGCCACGGGGTGCCGAGCGCCGGCAGCAGGAATCGGTCGAGGCCGATCCAGCCGGCGTTCCGCCAGGCGAGCATGAGGAGCGTCCCGAGGATGATCAGGACCGGGTTCGTGCTCACCGTGCCGGCAAGCAGATAGTTCGCGTTCATCAGGATCCCGAAGAACGCGGCGATGCCGGTCAGCGCACCGAGGATGAGCGCCACGCCGACGAGGATCTCGCCCGCGGTGACGAGCCGTCCGAACAGGCCGGCGTTCGGGATCACGATGTCGCGCAGGAACGACGCGTACCAGCCGGTGACGTCGGGATGATCTCCGCCGGCCTTCTGGAGCGCGCCATTCGCGAAGCCGACGATGGCCGCGCCGGCCTTGTCGCCGACCCATGCGCCCGATCCGGGTCCGGTCAGCTTCGTCCAACCGGCGCTCAGCCACTCGTACCCGAGGTAGACCCGAACGACGAGCCAGACCCAGGGCATGATCCGGGTATCGGCGAACAGGAACCGCGCGAACGGCGGCTCCGCGAGCTCCCCCGGTCGGATGGCCGCGTTCGTGCTCATGACTCCAGCCTCCCTTGCCGCCGGTCGCGCCCGGGCGTCGGCGACGCCCGGCCATATGTCGGCGCCATTGCGCTCGTGAGGGATGGAGTGTCCCACCGCGGAGCGCCCTGAACAGGGCCGTTCGGCCGTGTGCGACAGGGCCTTCGGTGCGGACGCGAGGCGCGCCCCTCGTTAGCCTGAGCGGAATGGACGCATCAGCGGCGCACGCCGAGCCCGTGCCGGCCGTGGCGGCCGCGCTCGGCGTCGACCCGGTGCGCGGCCTCGACGCGGACGTGGTCGCGGTGCGCCAGGCGGAGTCGGGGCGCAACGAGGTCGACGCGACTCGGCCGCCCGGGCTCCTGCGGGCGGTCGTCGAGGCAGCGACCGAACCGTTCCTCATCCTGCTGATCGCCTCCGGGATCGCGGCGGTCCTGCTCGGCGAGGTCCGCGACGGGCTCCTGATCCTCGGCGGCCTGATCCCGATCGTCGTGGCGGACGCCGCGACCGAGTTTCGCGCCGAGCGCGCGCTCCAGGCGCTTCGCGCTGCGTCCGCGCCGCGCGCGCGGGTACGACGTGACGGGACGGCTCAGGATCTGCCCGCGTCGTCGCTCGTCGTCGGCGATGTCGTGCTGCTGCGCGCCGGGGACGTCGTCCCGGCCGACCTGCGCATCTCTCGGAGCGATGCGCTCCTCGTGGACCGGAGCGTGCTGACCGGAGAGTCGGTGCCCGAGCGTGGGTCGGTCGAGCGTGACCCACGCGAGGCGGCTCTCGCGGAACGGCGCGCGATCGCCTATTCGGGGACGAGCGTCGTCGGTGGGCGCGGCGAAGGGATCGTGGTGGCTATCGGTGTGGCGACCGAGATCGGGCGGATCGCGGGCGCGGTCGCCTCGCGCGGTCGGCGTCGATCACCCCTTCAGCGCGAGCTCGACCGTCTCGTGCGGATCATGCTCGTCGTCGCGGTCGTGCTCATCGCGATCGTGACCGGACTTGGGTTCGCGCGCGGCAACCCGCCCGGCGAGAACCTGCTGGCCGGGATCTCGGCCGCGATCGCCGCGATCCCCGAGGAGCCGCCCGTCCTGCTCGCCGTCGTGCTCGGGCTCGGCGCGTACCGTCTCCTCCGGCGCGGCGTCCTCGTCCGCCGGCTGAACGCCGAAGAGGTCCTGGGCGCGGTGGACCTCATCGTCACCGACAAGACCGGCACGCTGACCGAGAACCGGCTCGACGTGGCCGAGGTCCAGGACGTCGGCGGCGCGGTCGAGGGCCCACGACAGCACGCGCTCCTCGCGCGGGCCCTGCGCGCCGAGGACGACGCCTGGGCACGTGCCTCGGGGACCGTCGCCGGATCGTTCACCCACGCGCTCGCCCGCGCGCTCGCGACGATCGGCGAAGAGCCGCTCCTGGACCCCGACGACCTCTTGGCGGCGGAGCCGGTCGCTGATTCCCATCCCTATTCATCGACCACGTACCGAACGCCTGTCGGCGGGACCGAGTCGGCGGCGTTCGGAGCCCCGGAGGTCGTCATCGGCCTCGCCCTGCAGCCTGGGGATCCGGCGTGGGCGGGCTGGCGCGCGGCCGTCGAGGGAGCGACGAGCGCGGGCCAGCGCGTCCTCGCGCTCGCCAGGCGCACCGACGTTGGGCCATGGTGGGTCGCCGGGCTCGTCGGCTTCGCCGATCCGCTTCGGCCGGGCATTGCCGAGGCCGTCGAGGCGACGCGCGCAGCCGGCATCCAGGTCGTGGTCGTCACCGGGGACCATCCCGCGACGGCGACCGCGATCGCGCGTGAGGCGGGCCTCGACCCGCGCGCGGTCGTCCGGGGACCCGAGCTCGCCGCGATCGCTGACGAGCGGCTCGCTGCAAGGATCGAGGGGTTCGCCGTGGTCGCCCGTTCCACCCCGGCCGACAAGCGGCGACTGGTGCGGGCCGCTCGCTCGTCGGGCCGGCTCGTCGCCGTGACGGGCGATGGCGTCAACGACGCTCCGGCGCTGACGGCGGCGGACGTCGGCGTCGCGATGGGCAGCGGCACGTCCGTCGCGAAGGAGGCCGCCGACCTCGTCCTCGGCGACGACTCGTTCGCGACGCTCGTCTACGGGATCGCCGAGGGCCGCCGGATTGTCGACAACGTCCAGAAGGGCCTCGTCTTCATCGTCTCGACCCACGTCGCGCTGCTCGGCTTCCTCCTCATCGCGACGATTGCCGGCTTCAGCCAGCCACTCCTCCCGATCCAGATCCTGTGGCTCGAGCTGTTCATCGATCTGAGCGCGTCGATTGCGTTCGAGCGCGAACCGGCGGAACCCGATGTCATGCGCCGTCCGCCACGACCGGCCACCCGGCCGCTCCTGCCGGCCGGGCTGCTCGGGCGGATCGCCGTCGCCGGCGGGTTCAGCGCGGTCGCGGCGTTGTGGTTGATGGAGACACATGAGGGCAGTGGCGACCACGTCCGCTGGCTCGCCTACAGCGCCCTCGTCTGCGGTCAGGTCGTGAGGGCCTATGCGAACCGCTCGCTCCACGTGCCGGTCCTCGCACTGAGGCCGAACGGGTTCCTGCTCCTCGCGGTGCTCGCGGTCGTCGTCGTCCAGGCGACGATCCCCTTCGTGCCGCCGCTCGCCGAGGCGTTCCGGGCGACGCCGCTGGACGCGACCGACTGGGCGCTCGTCGCGACGATCGCGCTGGCGCCGGCGATCGTGGCACAGGTGGGGAGAGCGCTCCGGGGAGGCGACTGGGTCGCCTGACGCTGGCGAACGCCTCGTCGCCCGCCCACGCGTCTCGCCGTGCGTGCTGGCTCGACCGGATTCTCGCCGCACGAGCCGTTCAGCCCCGGCTCGTGTCGAGCAGCGTGCTGAGCGTCACCGGCGTCAGGCCGTTCGCTGCGAGCCCCTCGACGATCGCCGGCAACGCGTCATACGTCTCGTAGCCGCCGAGGTGCATGAGCACGATCGAACCGGCCGTCGCGTTCGCATCGATCTTCGCGATCATCTGGGCGGCCGTCGGGCCGCCATCCTTGATCGGCTTCGAGTCGATCGTGTCGACCTCCCACATCACCGTGTATGCCCAGCCGGCTGCGCCGGTTGCGGTCCGAACCGCGAGGTTCTGGCCGCCGTACGGCGGACGGAAGAAGGGCCGCGTCGTCCGGCCCGTCTGGCCGCGGACGTACGCCTCGGTTCGATCCAGCTGGTCGGCGATCGCCGGCGCGCTCAACGTCCGGAAGTCCGGGTGGGACCATGAATGGTTCCCGATCGCGAACAGCTCCGGGTGCGCCGCGACGCGCGCGAGGACGGCACGCCCCGTCGTCGTCGACGCGGCGTCGCCGGTCGGAAAGATCGTCGCCGGAATGCCGTGGCCGATGAGCCAGTCGACGATCTGGAGCGCGGGCACCAGGCGGCCGCCCATGTCGAACGTGAGCGCGACACGCGCCGACGTCCGCGGACCGTGGGTGACGAGCGCGCTGACCGGAGCGACGGAGGGACGTGGCGTGACGGTCGGTGGCGGGGTCGGCCGTGGCGTCGAGGTCGGGCCGGCGGTCGCGGTCGCCGTCGGGCGGGCGGTCGCGGTCGGGCGAGTCGTCGACGTGGGCCGAGTCGTCGACGTGGGGCGAGCCGTGGCGCTGGCACTCGGGCGGGCAGTCGGGCTCGGCGCGGGCGCGGTGGCGGTGGCGGTGGTGGCGGCGGTGGCAGTGCTCGGCGCGGGCGCGGTGGCGGGATCGGCTGTCGGTCGTGTGGGAGGCGCCGCACCGAACGAGCAGCTCGCAACGAGGGCGAGCCCGGTCAGCGCGGCCGCGAACGCCTTCGCCACCACGAACCGCTGCCGGCGCGGCCACCCGAGTTCGGTCATCTCGGACACCTCCGGGCTGAGCGTGGCACGGCATGAAGACGGCGCCGAGGGTCGGACGTCGTGATCCGACGTGTCGGTCGGCAGGTTCGTGCTGCACATGGCGAGCCGCCCAGGGGCGACGAGGCGCTCCCGGGCGGCCAGCGAGAACGATCGGCTTCAGGCGCCCGACGGGGCGTGCACCATCGCCACGGGTCCATGCTCGGGCGAACCACGGAACGTCCGCCACGTGAGGAGGACGATCGCGCCGTAGCCGAACATGCTTGCGACCATCGGCAGGAACGGCCAGATCCCCGCGATCTCGAGGACGAAGATCCCGACGACCGCGGCGAGGTAGGGTCGCTCGCGCTCGACCGGGGCCGACGTCCGCCGGAGCAGCCAGTCACCGATCCAGATGCCGGCGACGAGATACCCGACGATCGCGGCGAGCGGCCAGGCACCGAACAGCAGTGCCGCGGCGAGCGGCGCGCCGATGACGCTGACGAACAACGCGACGATCAGGAGGATCGGCGCGAAGACGCCGACGACCCCGGCGACGAACGTCCGAGCTGGCTCGCGGCTGATGAGCGCCTCGGCGGCACGGACCTGACGGGCCGCGAGCGCGGCGAGGACGAGGCCACCCGTGATCGAGGCGAGCGCGAACCCGAGGTAGAGCAGGAGGGCGATGGGCCCCAGGATGAACCCGAGCCCTGCGAAGTCGACGGCGAGGTCCCGGACCGCGCCCCCGATCCTGACGTCGCCCACCTGGTGCACCGTCGAGTCGAACCGCGCGATGTCACCGCTGATCTCTGTCCCGCCGGCGAGGGTGACCGGAGCGCGGACGGCCACGATCGAGCCTGCCTTTGCGCCCGTGAGGGTGAGCGTCGATTCGACCGCGACGATCGCATCCACCTCCCCCTCGATCGTGGCGCTGCCGTTCACGACGAGCAGCGCATCCACGTGCTCGCCAACCGGAACGTCGATCAGGCCACCGGTCGAGACGAGCACCCGGCCGCGCGCGGCGGAGGCCGGATCGGCCGCGCTCACCGCCGAAACGGCGAGCCCGAACACGAGCAGGAGCGCCCCGAGGACGCCCAGGATGCGAGTCATCACCTGACCTCCGCGACCTCGGCCGTGGACTCCGGCCGAACGATCCTCAGCTCGGGCTCCACGGCCTCGGCAAGCGCGCGGGCCCAGCCCGCCGCCCTCTCGAGCTCGCCGGGCTCGAGGGCCGGCGCCCGGCTCACGATGAAGCTCTCGGGCGGCACGACGAGCCGGGCACCCGCTCGCCGCAGCCGATCTCCGATCCCTGAGGCGGCCGAGCCCGAGAGCCACCGCGGCCAGTTGACACGTGTGTCGAACGCCGCCGCCCGGCATCCCGACAGCACGCCCGCCGCGAGGCGATCGAAGAAGGCGGCGATGTCCGGAGTCGCGGCGTGGCCCTCGGTCGGACCGCCGACCACGATGAGATCCAGCGCGGTCGCGAGGCTGGTCGACGCCTCCTGGACGGGCACGACCGCTGCCTCACCGCGGCGGCTGAGCTCGGCCGCAACCGCCTCGGCGACCCGTCTGGTGTTGCCGCTGCGCGTCGCATAGATCACGAGACTCTTCATGGCGCTGCCTCCCAGCTGCTGTCGCTGCGTCAGCTCAACGCTAGGCGGCGGCCGCCCCGGGGCGGCAGGGCCGCTCGTCGCGGTTCCGGGTGACGCTCGGCAGGTTCTAGGAGCGGCCGCGCTCCACGGACGCGCCGCCCAGCAGGCCGACGATCACGCCGACCGCTGCGCCGGCGACGATCCCCGAAGCGACGTCGAGGCTGAGCACGACCGCGGCGACGATCCCGAGGCCGGCACCGATCCCGGCCCCGAGCGCCAGCCCGAGTCCTGCCCAGGCGTGGTCGGCGTCCACGGAGTCGACGGTCGCCGAGCGAGGTTCCACTCCGGCGTTCGGCGTCCCGGTCGGCCGGAGCGCGACCCACGCGAGCGCCGCCGCCACGAGCGCGACCACGCCGAGCACGACCGCGACCGGAACCGGTACTTCCTCACCGGCCGCGGCGGTGAACAGGAAGCCGCCGAGGCTCTCCGCCCCGATGAGCGCAGCGAACACGAGGAGCGGCGGCGCCAGCACTCGCACGGCCATGCCCCGGAACAGGCCGACCGCGGCGACGACGCAGGCGGGCAGGAAGAAGGCGAGATCGAGCGCGT
>DASSHA010000108.1:0-4694 GCA_035693145.1 Candidatus Limnocylindrales bacterium | reverse complement strand
AGGTGCGCGATCGCGGCGCCGTCGCCGACCCGGACGGGCCGCGGGGTGCGGGTCGGGCCTACTGGCCCGAAGTCGGCAGGCTGCTGCGCGCCTCGTACCGGTCGTTGCGGCTTGCCGTCGAGGTCGGGCCGGCGCGGGACGAGGCTGGGCCGGACGCGTATTCATCGGGCGGATGAGTGCGACCGGACCGGGGGCCTGGACCGCCACGTTCATTCGTCCGGTGAATGCACCGAGCACGATCGCCCCGATTTCAGCCGATTTCATGCGCGCGATGCATGAAGCCGCCGTGTCCGCATGGCCGCTGGTCGCACTCATTCATGGGGCGAATACGCGACCGCGGCCGGACGGCTGCAGCAGCCACGCCCAGCGCTTGAACCGAACCTAGCGCTCCCCCGGCGACCGTCCGACGACCCACCACGCGACCGGAAACAGGCCCGCCGCGAGCAGCAGCTTGAGCGCGTCCGTCAGGACGAACGGCATGACCCCGTGCGCGACCGCCCAGCCGACGTCGTTGCCCGTCGAGACCGCGAGCCACGGCACGCCGATCGCGTAGACGAGGACATTGCCGATGAACAGCGCGGCGAGGGCACCGGGGACGCGCCGGTCCCAACCGAGCTCGGCGAGCCGGCCGACGAGCGCGGCCGCGAGGACGAACCCGAGGAGGTACCCGCCCTTCGACCCGAGCACGATGTGCCCGCCGGCCGAGGTGGCGAGCGTGCCGATCCCCGATTCGTGGCCGGCGTAGACGGGTAGCGCGAACCCGGCGACGAGGTAGAGCAGGAGCGCCAGCGCGCCGCGCCGGAACCCGAGGGCGCCGCCGACGAGCAGGACACCGAAGGTCTGGCCGGTGATCGGCACGGGCGTACCCGGCAACGGGATCGAGACCTGCGCCGCGAGCGCGACGACGATGGCGCCGGCGATGACGAGCGCGATGTGTCGGCGGGTCGAGCTGAGACGTTCGCCGACCCGGATCGGGACGAGGAAGTCGGCGATCGTCAGTCCGCGTTCGGTCGCCGGAAGGCGGTCCATCCGCGGCATCGCGAGCGTCATCGGGCCTCCTGCCGCCCGGCGCGCCTGGGCGCCGGAACCGGCCCGAGTCTAGCAGGGGGCAACGCCCGGACTTCAGTCGGCGCGCACCGCCCGAACGATCGACTGGCGGCCGGCGAGCCAGGCCGGATACGCCGCGGCGAGCACGGAGACGCCAAGCCCGAGCACGACCGCGAGCCCGATCGACGGCCACGGGATGACCGCGGACCCGCCGCCCGTCGATCCGATCGCCCGCATCACCGTCCCCGCGGCGAGCCCGCCCCCGATGCCCAGGATCGCCCCGACGAGGCCCAGCAGGCCGGCCTCGACGACGACCATTCTCCAGACCTGCCGTCGCGTCATGCCGGCGGCGCGGAGGACGCCCAGCTCACGCACCCGTTCGAGGACGTCCATCGAGAGCGTGTTCGCGATCCCGAGCCCGCCGATGATGACGGCGAGCGCGGCGAGGCCGTCGAACAGCCCGAAGACCCGGCCGAGCGCGTCGCCGACGGCCGCCTCGACGGACGCGAGCGTTGCCGGCTGGAGGCCGATCGATCGGACGCGATCGTCGAACGCCGAGCGGTCGGCGTCGGTCGCGGTCGAACGAAACCGCACCGCGAAGGCATCAGCCCCGGTGACCCCGAAGCCCGTCGTCGCGTCCTTCCAGCCGACGAGGATGGCCTCGCCCGCGGTCCCAGGCAGCGAGCGCGCGACGATGCCCGAAACCCGGAGATCGACCGCCTGCTCCCCGCCCACGGGAAAGTGCATCGGATCTCCGACGCGCAGTCCGAGCCGCTCCGCCAGAGATCGGGGCACGAGGACCGCGCCGCCGGCATCGAGCGCGGTCAGCGCGGCGGTGCGGTCGCCAGCCAGGAACGTCAACCGGCCATCGGCACGGAGGTCGGCACCGACGACGGCTGCGGCATCGGCCCGGATCCCGTCAAACGCGACGTCGAAGCCGGCGATCGGCGTCACGCGCGCGACGCCCGGCGCCGCCGCGAGGTCGGCCACGGTCCCGTCGTCGAGCGGGCGCGGGGTGACGCTCGTGGCGAGCATGTCGCCCGGAACGACGCTCGTGATCCAGTCGCTCGCGGAGCCGCGCGCGTCTCCCGCCAGCCCGCCGAGCGCGACGAGCGTCGCCAGCCCGACCGCGAGCGCGCCGACCGTCAACGCAGCGCGGCCCCGATCCCGCGACAGGGCGCCGCGAGCGAGACGCTCCTCGGCGCGAAGCACGAACCGGAACGGGACGCCGACGAGGATGCCGAGCGGGACGAGCAGCCACGGGACCGCGAGCGCGAGCACGAGCAGGGCGAGGTACCCGCCGGCACCGCGGAGCAGGACGTCGCCGCCGCCGCTCGTGGGGCGGAGCAGCAGCCCCGCCACGCCGACGACCACGAACACCGCGACGAGCCAGCGCAGCCGCGACGCCGTCGACGCGCGGGAGGCGACCTGCGGCCGGAGCGCGTCGACCGGCGAGATGGCACTCGCGCGAAGCGCAGGCTCGGCCGCTGCGGCGAGCGTGACGGCGAGCCCGGCGACGACGGCGAGCACGGCCGCGTCCGGGCTCGACGGGACGTCCGCGGGACGAAGGCCGCCGAGATCAGCGATCCGCGTGGCCATGGCCGTCGCGAGCAGCGTTCCCACACCGAGACCCGCCAGGGACCCCGCGAGACCCAGGAACGCCGCTGCCGCGAGCACGACGGCGACGACCTGCCGCCGCGTCGCGCCGGCCGCGCGAAGCAGGCCGACCTCCCGGATCCGCTCCGAGACCGTCATCGCGAGCGTGTTGAAGATGAGGAACGCTCCCGCGAACAGCGCGACGGAGGCGACGAGCGCGGTCGTCGCCTGGAACTCCGTCGTCGACGCCCGCAGCGACGCCGCGAGGCTTCCCGGGGTGGCGATGACGTACGGCTCGTTGGTCAGTTGCCGTCCGATCTCGACGGACGCGGCATCCGCGGTCAGACCGTCGCCGAGGCGGAGATCCAGGTGCGAGACGCCGATCGGACCGAAGGCGGCGACGGCCCGCTCGATCGGGATGACGACGGTACGACCATCGGGATCGGTGGACGGCCCGTCACCGGCGAGGATGCCGCCGACGACGAACCGAAGGTCGCCCGCCCGGGCGTCGGCCGACCCGTCGAGCTCGAGCTCGTCGCCGACGCCGAGGCCGTCGTCGCGGGCGAGGGAATCACTGATCAGCGCAAACCGGGCGCCCGAACCGGCGAGGGCCGAGCCCGCCCGCAGCGCGAGGTCCCGGATCTGCGGATCGATCGTCGGGTCGATCCCGACGACGGTCACGGCCGCCGGAAGGCCCGGCTCCCGGGAACCCGGGACGGCGGGCGCGAGGAAGGTTCGCCGCTCGATGACCGGCGCGGCCACGACGACGCCCGGGATCGCCCGAACCGAGGCCACGGCCGTCGGCGACAGGCCCTGGTCGCGGAAGGCGGAGACGCGAACGTCTGCCCGCCCGACGAGGGCGTCGACGGTTCGGTCGATCGAGCGTTCGATCCCGGCGTTCGTCAGCAGGCCCGCGAACAGGACGGCGACTCCGAGTGCGATCCCGATCGCGGTCAGCGCTGCGCGAACGGGCCGGGCGCGGACGGTTCGCCAGGCGAGCGACGCGAGCCCGGGCATGCGCTACAGGCCGAGCTGGGCGAGGCGCGCGATGAGCGGTCCGGCCGCGTGGTCGAGCCGTCGGCCGAGCGGGATCTCGTCGAGGATTCGGCCGTCGCGGACGACGCACACACGATCGGCGTATGCCGCCGCCTTCGCGTCGTGGGTGACGAGGACGACCGTCTGGCCGCGCTCGACGCAGGAGCGCCAGAGCGCCTCGAGGATCTCCGTCCCGGTCGCGTAGTCCAGGTTCCCGGTCGGCTCGTCGGCGAGCAGGATCGCCGGCCGCGTGACGAGCGCGCGAGCGATCGCCACCCGCTGCTGCTCGCCCGCCGAGAGCTGGTCCGGGCGGTGCCGCTCCTTGCCCGTGAGGTCGACGAGCGCGATCGCGTCCCTGACGCGATCGCGCAGCTCACCCTTGCGCGGATCACGCCCCGCGATCGTGAACGGCAGGCCGACGTTCTCGGCGACGTCGAGCAGCGGGATGAGGTTGAAGAACTGGAAGACGAACCCCGTGCGGTCGCGCCGGAGGCGTGTGGCGTCCTCGTCGGACAGGCGGCTGATCGCCTCGCCCTCGAGGATGACTTCGCCCGACGTCGGCCGGTCGAGACCACCAAGAAGCTGGAGCAGCGTGCTCTTGCCCGAACCGGACGGGCCCATGATCGCGAGGAGCTCGCCCCGTCGCAGCGAGAGCGAAACGCCGCGCAGCGCGTCGACGGTCGTCCGACCGAGCTCGTAGCGCTTCGTCAGATCCCGCGCCTCAAGGATCGGCGCTGGCGATTCGGGGAGGGTCGGGCGTCCGGGCGCCGCCGGTTCGGGGCTGAGCGTGATCATCGGGGCCTCGAGGAGCGGTCTGATGCCTTGCCGACCCTAGGGATGCGGTCCGGTGCGGTCTGCCGCCCGAAGGTCCCGTCGGGAGGGGTACGCCGGTCCGATCTCAGAACCCGAACAGGCTTCCTGCAACGTCTCCGACGATCGACTCGACGAAGCCGCCCGAGGGCGTCGCGTCGACGACACCGAGCGGGCCGGAGGCCGGCTGGGTCGAGGCGCTCGCG
>DASSHA010000107.1:0-30742 GCA_035693145.1 Candidatus Limnocylindrales bacterium | reverse complement strand
ACGTGGCACGCCTGCGGGGCGCTCAAGAAGTTCGGCGACAGCGTGCTGGACAAGACGTTCGGTGCCGACGAGGCCCTCGTGCGCCGTGTTGCGATCCACTCGAACTACGACGTCTGCCTCGTCTCGTCGAGCGCGTGCATCCCGTTCTACGCGGAGGCGTTCCGGCAGCCGAGCGACGTGTTCGTCGCCGACGTCGGGATTCCACGGACGGACGTGCTCGTCGATCCCGCTCGAGCCGAGTCCGTCGCGGGAGCCGTCCGGCGACGCTACGCGCTGCCGGAGGCGAAGCGCGTCATCCTCTACGCTCCCACCTTCCGTGGCGACCGAATCGCCGATGCGCGCGCCGGCGCCGACCTCGACCTCGCGCGTCTCGCCGCCGTGCTCGGCGAGGACCATGTCGTCCTGCTCCGACTCCACCCGTTCGTCCGGGCGCGACTGGCCGTCCCGCCCGCGCTTCGAGCCTTCGTCGTCGACGCGTCGGACCACCCCGAGATCAACGACCTCATGCTCGTCAGCGATGTCCTCGTGACCGACTATTCGAGCGCAGTGTTCGAGTTCGCGCTCCTTCGCCGACCGATCGTGCTGTTCGCGCCCGACCACGCTGCCTACGAGCGTGAGCGCGGGTTCTACGTCGACTATCGGTCGTCCATGCCGGGGCCGGTCTTCGAAACGACGGCGCCGCTTGCCGACTACCTCCGCGCGGGGACGTTCGACCTCGAGCGGGTCGACCGCTTCGCACGGACCTGGTTCGACGTCGCCGACGGCCGTGCGACGGCCCGGTTCGTGGACCGGATCGTGTTGCCGACCCTCGCGTCGACCGGACGATGAAGCGGATTCTGCTGCGCTCGACGAAGGATCCGTTCGACGTCGTGTCAGCGGAGACGACGCTCCGTCGCAACCTCATCGCCGAGAACGCCGGAAACCTGCTGTTCATGGCGGCCTCGTACAAGTTGCTCGCGACCCCCGAGGTCGAGGTCGTCGCCGATCGGCTGCGCGTGGACCCCCGGCGGGCGGACGAGATCAACGAGCGCTACGACGCGTATGTCATCCCGCTCGCCAACGCTTTCCGGCCCCGGTTCGAGGCGAACCTCGTCCGCCTGACCCGACTGATCGAGCGGCTCCGGATTCCGGTCGTCGTCCTCGGCGTGGGGGCCGACGCGAACGTCCGCTACGACCTCGAGCCCTTGCGGCCGATCGAGCCGTCGGTTCGGGCGTTCGTCCGCGCCGTGCTCGCGCGGTCGGGTTCCATCGGCGTCCGCGGCGAGCTCACCGAGACCTACCTTCGCGGCCTGGGATTCCGCGATGTCGAAGTCATCGGCTGCCCGTCGATGTTCCTCGACGGCGACCGCATCGCCGTCGAGAAGCGGGTCGCGGCGCTGGACCGGGAGTCGGCCGTGTCGATCAACGTCTCGCCCTACGTCCGGGCGATGGGCGAGGTCGTCATGTCGACGTACGCGCGCTATCCGAACCTCACCTATGTCGCCCAGGACATCGACACGCTCGCGCTCCTCCTGTGGGGCGAGGCGAAGTCCGACGCCACGGCGACGAGCAAGCTGCCGATCCACCGCAGCCATCCGCTCGTGGCGCGGAACCGGACGAAGTTCTACGTCGACCCGTGGCCGTGGATCCGGGATCTGCGAGCGGCCGAGTTCGCCTTCGGGACGCGGATCCACGGCAACATCGCGGCGCTCCTCGGGGGGACGCCCGCGTTCCTGCTCGCCCATGACGCACGAACGCTCGAGCTCGCGCGCTACCACGCGATCCCGCATCGGCTCCTCGTCGACGTCCCGGGGGACGTCGACGCCGGCGACCTCTTCGCGGAGGCCGACTACGGCCCGCTCAACCGCGGGCACGCCGAACGATTCGCCAGGTTCGCCGCGTACCTCGAGCGGCACGGACTGGACCACGCGTTCGCGCATCCGGACGGCGGCGCGGCGTTCGATGCACGGGTGGCGGAGACCGCCTATCCCCCGCCGGTGGACTGCCGCGGCGCGCTCGACGACACGATCGGCGTCCGCCTGAACCGGCTGCGCTACCACCTGGTGCGGCGCGCCCGCCGGTCGGCACTCGGCGCCGCCCGGCGCCGCCTGCGGTCCGTGGGTGCCCGCGGGGCGACGACGCGGCCGGCGGGCTGACCGACCTGGCTATGCCTCCTCGCGCTCGACGACCTCACGGCGAGCCGGGACGACCAGCGGCGACGGGACGTCCGAAACGTTCGGGACGAACGAGGCGGCCATCGACGTCGCAGCCGCCTGCTCCTGCTCCTCGATCGACAGGATGCCGAGCCGTCCGAGCGTCGCGAGCTCGTCGCGGATGTAGGTCTTGAGCATCTCGGGCCCGTCGGTGCTGATCGTGAAGCGGACGCCGTTTCGGCGCAGCGTGTCGAAGATCCAGCGGAACTCGTCCCAGCCCGAGACGACGCCGGTGTTCAGGTTCGAGGTCGGGCAGATCTCGAGCACGATCCCTCGCTCGCGGATCATCGCCATCGCCCGGGGATCGTAGGCGGCCTTCACGCCGTGGCCGATGCGATCCGGCTCGAGCAGCTCGACGACCCGGGCGACCTCGTCGATCGGCCCCGCCTCGCCGGTATGGATCGTGATCCCGAGCTGATACTGGCGCGCCCGCCGGAAGAGCCGGCGGTAGTCGGCCACCCGGAAGGTCGCCGATTCGGGGCCGGCGATGTCCAGGCCGACGACCCCTCGGTCCCGCCAGGCGATCGCCTTCTCGGCGATGATCTCGTTGAGCTCGTACGGGAACGCCCGGTCGAGGCAGAAGATCAGGCCCGGCTTGATCGGGTACTCCAGCGTGGCGCGATCCATGCCGCGAACGGCGGCGGCGATGATGTGGTCGAGGTCCTGCTCGCCGCCGCGGTTGCGCTTCATGGGGTTGAAGCGCAGCTCCATCGTCGTCACGTTGTTCTTCCGGTACGCGCCGCCGATGACCTCGTAGACGGCGCGCTCGATCGCGATCGGGCTGCTCTGGATCAGCTCGGTCCAGTGGAAGAGCTGGAGGTAGCCGTCGAAGCTCTTGGCACGGCGTGGGTTGACGGTGATGAGCTCGCGGAACTCCCAGTAGCCGCGCGTCGGCAGCTTGATTCCCTGGGCATGGGCGACCGACCACATGATCGCGGGCGTCACCGCCGCGCCGAGGTGACAGTGCAGCTCCGCGAGCGGGATCCGGCGCGAGAGCTGGCGTGCCATCGCCCCGAGCATAGCGCCGGGTCGCCTCGGCGTTGCACGAGCGCTCGCGCCGGCCCGGTTCGCGCGCCGGAGGCAGCGGATCGCGCCGCCGACGCGACGAGTCGGTACTATCGCGCCGCCGCCGCCGTGCGCGGCGGGCGGCAGATTCCAGTGGAGGAGCAGATGCGTCCGACATCCCGGATCCTCGGCGTCGTCGCTGCGGCGGGCCTGCTCGCTGCGGCCTGCAGCGGCACCGCGGCGAGCCCGTCACCCAGCAGCGCGCCGACCTCGGCGGCGCCGGCATCCCAGAGCGCCGCCGCCTCGGCACCCGCGTCGGAGGCACCCAGCGCGTCCGCGGCGCCCTCGATCGCGGTTCCGGCCGCCATCACGAGCGCCGGCAAGCTCGTCTGGTGCGTCGACGTCAGCTATCCGCCCGAGGAGTCGTACCAGGCCGACGGCACGACCGCCGAGGGCTCCGACATCGACATCGCGAACGAGGTCGGCAAGCGGTTCGGGGTCACATCGGAGATCGACAACACGGGCTTCGACGGGATCATCCCGGCGCTCCTGGCGAAGAAGTGCGACCTGATCATCAGCGGCATGAACGACACCCCGAAGCGGGCGGAGCAGGTCGACTTCGTCGACTACCTGAAGGTCGGCCAGGGCCTCCTCGTCCCGGCGGGCAACCCGAAGGGCATCAAGACGCTCGCCGACCTGTCCGGCAAGGCCGTCGCGGTCCAGCTCGGAACCACCAACAAGGACGCGCTCGACGCCGCAAACAAGGACCTCGCCGCGGCCGGCAAGCCGAAGATCGACATCCAGACGTTCGAGCAGGACACGGACGCGTTCCAGCAGCTCGCGCTCGGTCGCGTCGACGCGTATTCGGGCGACTCTCCGGTCTGCGCCTACTACGCCGCCAAGCCGGACAATGCCGGCAAGTTCGAGGTGGGCGGCAATCCCATCGAACCGGCCCCGATCGGCATCGCCGTCCGCAAGGAGGACAGCGACCTCAAGACCGCCGTCCAGGCGGCGATCGACGGGATGTACGCCGACGGGACGATGAAGTCGATCGTGGCCAAGTGGGGCATGACGGACGCGGTTGTCCTCCTGAAGTGAGCGCCTCGCGCGGGCGGACCAGCTAGCCGGTCGGATCGTGCATCCGTCCGTCTTCCTCGCCGCGGCCGGGCCGACGCTCCATTTCGACCTCGATTTCTTCCTCGACTTCGTCTTCCATCCGTCGTCGGCGCTGATCGGCGGCCTCGCGATCACGATCTACGCGTCGGTCATCGCCCAGACCGTCGGCGTGATCCTCGGCACGCTCTCGGCGCTGGCGGGGATGGCACGCAACCCGGTCCTGCGCGCGATCAGCGGGATCTACGTCTGGTTCTTCCGCGGCACGCCGCTCCTCGTCCAGATGTTCCTCGTCTACTTCGGGACGCCCTACCTCCTCGGCGTCGACCTCTTCCCGCGCGAGCTGAACTTCGATCCGGTCAGCCTCCGCGGCGCCGTCGTCGCCGGCATCGTGGCGCTGGCGATCAACGAGGGCGCCTATATGAGCGAGATCGTTCGGGCCGGCATCCTGTCGGTCGATACGGGTCAGGCCGAGGCCGCGAAGTCGCTCGGGATGACGTACGGCCTGACCATGCGCCGGATCGTCCTGCCGCAGGCGCTCCGGGTCATCGTTCCGCCGCTCGGCAACGAGTTCAACAACATGCTCAAGACGACGTCCCTGATGAGCGTCATCGCCGTCGAGGAGCTGTTCCGGGTCGCACAGGCGGCCAACAGCGCGACGTTCAAGAGCTTCGAGGCATTCCTGGGCATCGCGCTCTACTACCTGGCCCTGACGACGATCTGGAGCATCCTCCAGGGTGCGGTGGAACGGCGGCTGGGCGAGGGAACCGCGGCCAGCGCAGACACGCGCGTCGGCCTCGTCGCGCGTCTGCTCGGGCTCGCCCGTCCGAACTCCGCAGGGCTGGGGCGCTGATGGCGGTCATCGGTCGCGACCTGCTCGGGGCAATCGGCGGCGTGCCCGCCCCGGCATCCGACGTCGTCGTCCAGGCGACGGACGTCCAGAAGTCATTCGGCCGGCTGCACGTCCTCAAGGGCGTCTCGATGACCGTCAATCGGGCCGAGGTCGTCGTCATGATCGGCGCGTCGGGCTCCGGCAAGACGACCTTCATTCGCTGCATCAACCACCTCGAGAAGCTCCAGGGCGGACGGATCTTCGTCAACGGCCATCTCATCGGCTATCGCGACGATGGCGGAACCCTGGTCGAGGACCGGGAGCGCAACATCGCGCGGCAGCGCCAGGAGATCGGGATGGTCTTCCAGCGCTTCAACCTGTTCCCGCACATGACGGCGCTCGGCAACGTCGTCGAGGCGCCCATCCGCGTCCGTGGCACGCCCGAGAAGGAGGCCATCGAGACCGGCGCCACGTTGCTCGCGCGGGTCGGGCTGGCGCACAAGCAGGATGCCTATCCGGCGCAGCTGTCCGGCGGGCAGCAGCAACGTGTGGCGATCGCCCGAGCGCTCGCGATGAAGCCGGCGCTGATGCTGTTCGACGAGCCGACCTCGGCGCTCGACCCGGAGATGATCGGCGAGGTCCTCGAGGTCATGAAGGAGCTCGCACGCGAGGGGATGACGATGATCGTCGTCACCCACGAGATGGGCTTCGCCCGCGAGGTCGCGGATCGCGTCCTGATGATGGACGACGGCCGGATCATCGAGGAGGGCACGCCCGAGCACTTCTTCATGGCACCGTCGCAGGAACGCACGAAGGCCTTCCTCTCGAAGATCCTGTGACCCGTCGCGGGCGGAGGATCAGCCCCGTGGCGGCACAACACCCTGCGCCATTCATCCCACGAATGAGCGCGACCGTCAGCCGCCGGCACCGCAGGATCTATCCATCCGGTGAATGGGCCGAGCCGGACACGCCCGTTGCCCCCGCCATTTGGCACGTCGCACTACCGGGGTGAATGAATCCCGCCTCGAGACGTCGCGCTCATTCACCCCACGAATAGCCGGCCGTCGAGACGCGCGAGTCAGCCGCGACGGGCGATGGGCATCGGTCGGCCGAAGCTTGGCAGCGATCCGACGCACACGTCGAGGCCGATCGGCGGGCGCACGCCCGAACGAACGATGAGTCGGTAGGCGCCGTCCGGCCAGGCACGACCGGAACCGAGGACGAGGAAGACGACGCCCGGTGCGTCGCGGGTGAAGTCGATCCGCAGGTCGGTCTGGATCGGGAACGGCGTCCGCCTCAGCTGCCAGACGCTCACCCCGATACCCTCGAGAAGCGCCGCCGGCCCCGTGACCGCCACGATCCTGGGCGACGAGCGCAGCCGTCCCTCGCGACACGCGGCCTCCCGCAGCGCGGTCCCGGCGGCGTCGCCGGGTGCCTCACCTGGCCGCGCGCGGAGCTCCAGCCAGTCGACCCACTGCGACTCGACGCCCTTCCACGACGCCGCTGCCGCGCCCCACGTCCCGCCGTGGAAGGCGACCTCGTGGACGATCGACGAGACCGGGCTCCAGTCGCCCCGCGCCGCGATCGGGTCCGCCGGACCGGCCGGCTCGGAGGCTCGAGGTTCCGTCGAGGCGGCAGGCGACCGGACCACGACGGGGGCCTGAGACGGCGTCGCCACCCGTCCGGGCGACGGCGGAACCCAGGGCTTCGCGACGGCGACGACGACGAAGACCGCGAGGAGCGCGGCGACCGCGAGCGGGCCACCTCGGCCTCGACGGTTCGACCCGAGTCGGACGGGAGCGACGTCGAGTCCCCCGGGAGACATGGCCGAAGGCCGGGGTCAGCCGGCGAGAGCCTCCGGCAGGATCCGTCCGTCCGGACCGACCGTCGCCCGCGTCCGCTGCCGGCGGAGCGCCTTGAGTTCCGCGCCCGGCACTTGATCGCGGGCGTGGTACGAGGACCGCACCAGCGGGCCCGACTCGACATGCCGGAAGCCGAGCTCGAGCGCCTCGGCCTTCATCTCGGCAAATTCGTCGGGATGGTAATAGCGAACGAGCGGCAGGTGCTGCTGCGACGGGCGGAGGTACTGGCCGATCGTGAGGATGTCGCAGTCGACGTCGCGCAGGTCGCGGAACGCCTGCGACAGCTCCTCGCGCTCCTCGCCGAGACCCACCATCAGCGAGCTCTTCGTGTGGACCTCGTGGCCGGTTTCGGCCGCGAACGCCTTCGCCTGCTCAAGGACGTGGAGCGAGCGTGTGTAGCGGGCGCGCTTTCGGACCGGCTTCTGGAGCCGTTCGACGGTCTCGAGGTTGTGGTTGAGGATGTCCGGCCCGGCATCCATGACGGTTCGCAACGGCTCGTCGGCGCCGTTGAAGTCCGGGATCAGGACCTCGACGCCCATCCCGGGACAGCGCTCGCGCAGCTGGCGGATGGTCTCCGCGAAGGCGCTCGCGCCGCCGTCGGGCAGGTCGTCGCGGGCGACCGAGGTGACGACGACGTGGTCCAGGCCGAGCGCGCTGATCGCGAGCGCGACGCGCCGCGGCTCGTCGGCATCGAACCAGGTCGGTCGACCGGTCTTGACGGCGCAGAAGCCACAGGCCCGGGTGCAGGTGTCCCCGAGGATCATGACGGTCGCCGTCCGCTGGTCCCAGCACTCGCCGATGTTCGGGCAGTGCGCCTCCTCGCAGACGGTGTTGAGGTTCAGGCCGCCGAGCAGCCGTTTGAGCTCGTGGTAGTTGTCGCCCGACGGAAGCCGGGAGCGGATCCAGTCGGGATGCCGGCGCAGGGGGAGGGTCCCGTCGGCGGCCGGGCCGAACGAGCCGCCCCCCATCGCGATCGTCGGGGCCTCGAAGCCGTGGGCGTGGGCGGCCGCGCCGGGCCCCGGCGGCGGCGTGAACATCGGAAGCTCGCGGGCCATGCGTTCGGTTCCTAGTAGATCGGGGTGTCCGGGCCGACCGATTCGAGCCAGGACTTGATGTCGCGCAGGAGCGCCGCGCCGCCGGCACCGTCGTTCGCTCGGTGATCGATGCCGAGGACCATGTTCATGATCGGCCGGATGGCGATGACGTCGCCGTCGGGGGTCGAAACGGCGATCGGACGCTTGGTGATCGCTTCCATCGTGACGATCCCGACCTCGGGGACGTTGAGGATCGGCATGACGAGGTTCGTGCCGAGGTAGCCGGTGTTGTCGACGGTGAAGGTCCCGCCGCCGAAGTCGTCGACACGGAGCTTGTTCGCCCGCGCCCGCCCGGCGACGTCGCTGATTGCCTTGTTCAGGCCATGGACCGAGAGCGTGTCGGCGTCGCGGATGACCGGCACGATGAGCCCGTCCTCGACGGCGACCGCGACGCCGATGTTGATGCGGCGCTTCGCGAGGACGCCGTCGTCCGTCCAGATCGCGTTGAATGTCGGGTTGCGCTTGAGTGCCTCGGCCGACGCCTTGACGACGAACGGCACGAAGCTGAGCGAGATGCCCTCCTTCGCCCTGTACTCCTCCTTTACCCGCTCGCGAAACGCGACCAGACGGGTCGCGTCGACCTCCATCTGGACGTACGCGTGCGGCGCCTGGAGGGCGCGCGTCATCTGCGCGGCGATGCCCTTGCGCATCTGGGTCATCGGGACGAGAACCTCGTCCGCGCCATCCGGAAAATCGACCTGGCGGGCGCTCACGGCCGCGCCGACGGACGGTGCAGCACGCGCCGGTTCGGCCGCTCGCGCCGGTGTTGGCTGAGCCGTCGCGGCAACGGCGGGCGGGGTCGTCGCAGGCGTGTCGCCGGCGACTGCCTGCCCGCCGACCGGCTGGCCGGTGCGCTGTGCCTCGACGTAGTTGACGACGTCCTCACGGCTGATCCGGCCGCCGCCGCCCGTGCCGACGATCTGCGAGGCCTCGAGGCCGTGCTCGCGAAGCAGCCGCCGCACGGCCGGGGTCATTCGCGCGTCGGCGTTGCCCGCCTGGTCGGCGGCCGGCGTGGTCGCCGGCGTGCTGGTGCTGGCGCTCGCGCTCGGAGGGGGCGCGGTCGCCGCGGCCGCCGCTCGTTCGCTGCCGCCGTTCGGCGCCACGCCCTGCGGCGGCGCGAGCGTCTGCTCGACCGGCACCGACGGTCCCCGCTCCGCCACCCGCGTCGGGCGCTCGTCCGAACCGGCCGGCCCGGTGGCCGGCTCCCGGAGCTCGACGTGTGCGCCGCCGGTGTCGGGCTCTGACGCCGCGGCCGGCTTTTCCTGCGACATCGGCGGGTTGACGGGCGCTTCGCCGTTCGCGGTCGGGGCCGTCGCCGCCGTCGCCGTCGCCCCGGTCGTGGCGGTCGGCTCGGCTGCGTCGGTCGACTCCGCTGCGTCGGTCGGCGCTTCGGCGGTCTCGATGACCGCGATCTCGGCGTTGTTCGGGACCGTCGCGCCTTCCTCGACGAGGATCTCGCGGAGCGTCCCCTCGAACGGGGACGGCACCTCGGCGTTGACCTTGTCCGTGATGACCTCGAGCAGCGGCTCGTACTTGTCGACGTGGTCGCCCGGCTTCTTGAGCCATTTGCCGATCGTCCCCTCGGCGACGCTCTCGCCGAGCTGGGGCATCGTCACCTTCGCCACGCGTCAGATCCTCCCGGGGAGCCGCACGTCCTCGACGAACGGCTGGCGGATGTCCTGCATCGTCCCGACAGTTTCCGTCATCCGCGCGGGACGTGTTGCGATCGCTCGACGCCGCGCGATCGTCGCAGTAGCGTTCCGCGCCATGGCGCCGCCCGACGTCAAGCTGCCGACCGGCACCGTCACGTTCCTGTTCTCGGACATCGAGGGCTCGACGCGGCTCGTGCAGGCTGTCGGGCCCGGTCCGTACGGGCGCATTCTCGAGCAGCACCAGGCGCTGCTCCGCGATGTGTTCGGGAGCCACGGCGGCATCGATCGTGGAACCGAGGGCGACTCGTTCTTCGTCGTCTTCCGGGACGCGCACGAGGCGGTCGAGGCGGCAGTCGACGGCCAGCGCTCGCTCGCCGGGGCGACCTGGCCCGAGGGCGTCGAGCTCCGCGTCCGGATGGGCCTCCACACGGGCATCGGCATGTCGGGTGGGGACGACTACGTCGGCGTCGACGTCAACCGCGCAGCGCGGATCGCCGCCGCCGCACACGGCGGTCAGGTCCTCGTCTCGGACGCCACCCGCGCCCTGACCGAGCCGTCGCTCCCGAGCGGGATCGGCGTACGCGACCTCGGTTGGCATCGGCTCAAGGATCTGGATCGGCCTGAGCGATTGTTCCAACTCGTGGCCGACGGGCTCCGCTCGAACTTCCCGCCGCCGCGGGTCGTCGCCGCGAGCGGCGTGGGAAACCTCCCACCTCGCCTGACGAGCTTTCTCGGCCGCGACGACGAACGACGCCTCCTGGCCCGGCTGCTCGCAGAGACTCGTCTGGTCACCGTGACCGGCCCGGGCGGGACGGGCAAGACGAGCGTCGCCCTGGCCGTCGCCCGCGACGTCGCGGCGACGTATCCGGACGGTGCGTGGTTCGTGCCGCTCGAATCGGTCGCCGATCCGGAACTCGTGCCGGCCGCCATCATCCGGGCGTTACGACTCGACCTCCAGGACGCCCGACCCGCGATCGATCGCCTGACCGACTACCTCCGCGACCGTGTCGCGCTGCTCGTGCTCGACAACTTCGAGCATCTGCCGCGGGCGGCGGCGACCGTTCGCCGGCTGATGGCCGACGCCGCGGGCACCCGCTTCCTCGTTGCGAGCCAGGCACCCCTGCACCTGTCGGGCGAGCAGGAATTCCCGCTCGCGCCGCTGCCGGTCCCGCCGCCCTCTGCCGCCGCCGGATCGGCCCTCGACAGCCCGTCGGTTCGGCTGTTCGTCGACCGCGCGCGGGCGGTTCGGCCCGAGTTCGCGCTCGACGAGTCGACCACCGAGATGGTGATCGCGATCTGCGAGCGCCTTCAGGGGCTGCCGCTCGCGATCGAGCTGGCCGCCGCCCAGATCCGCCTCCTGTCGCCGAGCGCAATCCTCGATCGCCTGTCGAGCCGGATCGAGACGCTGGGCCTCGGACAGATGGACCTCCCGGAGCGGCAACGGACGCTCCACGCCGCCGTCAGCTGGAGCTACGAGCTGCTCCGTGGCGATGCGCGAGCGCTCCTGCGTCGGCTGTCGGTGTTCTCGGGCCCTATCGATTTCGACGCGATCGAGCGCGCGACCGCGGCCGTACCCGAGATCCCCGACCCGTACGACGCGCTCTCGACGCTCATCGATCGAAGCCTGGTCCGCCCCGTCGGCGGCGACCGGTTCGGGATGCTCGAGACGATCCGGACCTTCGCGGCCGACCGACTTCGCGAGGCCGGCGAGCGCGACGACGCGATCCGCCGGCATGCGACGACGTTCATGGAGCTCGCCGAGCGAGCTGAGTCGAAGCTCTACCGCTCCGATCGACGGATCTGGTTCGACCGCCTCGCCGCCGACCATGACAACATCCGCGCGGCCCTGGACCGAATGGAGCAGGTGGGCGAGCTCGACGTGGCACTCCGGACCGTCGCTGCGATCTGGCGCTTCTGGCAACAGAGCGGGAACCTGGCCGAGGCCGGGCCCAGGGTGGAACGGCTCCTCCGGCTGGCCGACGTGGCGTCGTCCCCGCTGTCGCCGGCCCTGATGAGCCGTGCCGAGGAGGCGGCGGGTGGGATCGCCTACTGGCTGCGGACGGCGTCGCGGAGCGAACGCGCCGGCGGCGCCACCGACGTCGAGGATCACTATCGGCGGAGCCTCGCGCTGGCGCGTGCCGCCCACGACCCGGCTCGCGAGGCCCAGGCGATCTACAACCTTTCCTTCGCCTACGACTTCGTCCCGGCGTCCGGTCTCGAGACGACGTTCGACCGAGCCGCGGCAGTCCAACTTCGACAGGATGCGCTGCGGCGGTTCCGCGAGCTCGGCGACACACGGGGGGTCGCGTACGCGCTCTGGGGCCTCGGTTCGCCGCTGGTGCCCGATGATCCTCCTGAGACGAAGCTCGCGCTCCTGCGCGAGGCGGCCGAGCGCTTCCGAGAGGCGGACGACGCATTCGGTGAGACGTGGGCACTGCTGAGCACGGGAATGGTCGAGGCGTCTGTCGGCAACCTCGACGAGGCGCTGCCCTCGATTCAGGCGGCCGGCTCTCTCTTCGCGCGCGACGGCGACGGCTCCGGGCAGCTCGTCGTGTTCGATGCGATCGCGGCGCTGCTCGCACTGGCAGGCGAGCACGAGCTCGCCGTTCGCGTCGACGCGGCCGGTAACGCATTCCGGCATGCCACCGGGGCCTCGACGCCGCCGATCCCCATCTTCCGTCGACCGCTGGTCGTGGCTCGCCAGGCGGTCGGCGACGCCTGCGCGGCGCAGGAGCAGCTCGGAGCGCAGCTGACGTTCGAGGCGCTCCTGGATGCGTCGACACGCTCGAGGGATCGCGGGCTGAACGAGCTGGCCCACGAGATCCGGGCACTGACCGCGTCCCCCGCGACCGTCGACGGTCAGTAGGCCGCGAGCGACCGGATCGCGGCTTCGATCTTGTCCGGGTTGACCATGAACCAGTCCTCGAGGACGTGGTTGTAGGGAACGCCGGGCACGTCGGGGCCGGCGACCCGCATGACCGGGCCATCGAGATAGTCGAAGGCCTCCTCGGCGATCGTGGCGCAAAGCTCCGCGCCGTAGCCGCCGAAGCGGTTGTCCTCGTAGACGACGAGCGCCTTGCCGGTCTTGCGGACGGAGCCGAGGATCGTCTCCTTGTCGAGCGGTCGGAGCGAGCGCACGTCGACGACCTCGACGCTGATGTCGTCGGCGGCGACACGGTCGGCCGCCTCCAGTGCGTAGTGCGCCATCAGGCCATAGGCGAGGACGGTCAGCTGCGACCCCGGCCTCGTCACCTGCGCCTTCCCGAACGGGACGGTGTACTCCCCGTCGGGGACGTCGCCGCGGACCGAGCGGTACAGCTTCTTGTGCTCGAAGAAGAGGACGGGGTCGTCGTCGCGGACCGCTGTCCGGAGCAGGCCCTTCGCGTCATGTGGCGTCGACGGGACGACGATCTTGAGGCCCGGGATGTGGGCGAAGAAGGCCTCGACCGACTGGCTGTGATAGAGCGCGCCGTGGACGCCGCCACCGAACGGCGCTCGCACCGTCATCGGACAGCCGAACGCGTTGTTCGATCGGTAGCGCAGCCTGGCGGCCTCTGACAGAAGCTGGTTGAAGGCCGGGAAGATGAAGTCGGCGAACTGGATCTCCGGGATCGGCCGGAGGCCGTTGACGGCCGCCCCGATCGAGGCCCCGACGATCATCGATTCGGTCAGCGGGGTGTCGATCACCCGGTCAGGCCCGAACTCGTCCCACAGCCCGTCCGTCGCGAGGAACACGCCGCCCTTCCTGCCGACGTCCTCGCCCAGCACGATGACCGTCTCGTCGCGGGCCATCTCCTCGCGCATCGCCTCGCGGATCGCCTCGATGAACGTCTTCGTCGGCATCAGTCGGCGGCCTCGGACCCATCACCCGCGAGGCGGTCGTACTGTCCCGTCTCCTCGGCCCAGTCGCGCGGCGGGCGCTCGCCCGGCCAGTCCTCGGCGAACACCCAGCGAGTGGCGGTCCGGGGGTCCGGCTCGCGTTCGCCCTCGGCGTACGTCGTCGCGTCGTCGACCTCGGCCTTGATCCGGGCCGAGATGTCGGCCTCCGCCGCGTCGTCGAGGACGCCGGCCGCACGCAGCTGCTCCCGGAAGCGCGGCAGCGGATCGGCGGCGCGGAGTGCCGCAAGCTCCTCCTCGGAGCGGTACTTCGTCTGCTGATCGTCCGACGAGTGGGCCGTGAGCCGGCCCACCTTCGCTTCGATGAGCGTCGGCCCCTCGCCCCGACGCGCCCGCTCCACCGCCTCCCTGGCAGCGGCGTAGCAGGCCAGGACGTCTGCGCCGTCGACGACGATCCCCGGGATCCCGTACGCCGGCGCCCGGTCGGCGACGTTCTCCGTGGCCAGCTGCGCGCTCGTCGGAACGCTGATCGCGTAGCCGTTGTTCTCGACGACGAGGATGAACGGGAGCTTGTGGACGGCCGCGAAGTTCAGGCCCTCGTGCACGTCGCCCTGGTTCGAAGAGCCCTCGCCCATGAACGTCGCCGCGACCTGCCCGGTCCGGCGAATCTTGGCCGCGAGCGCGATCCCGACGGCGTGGAGGATCTGGGTCGCGACCGGCGAGCTGACCGACAGCAGGTTGTGGTCCGGATGACCGTAGTGGCCCGGCATCTGGCGGCCGCCGGAAGACGGGTCGCCCGCCGTCGCGTACTGCGCCGTCATCATGTCGCGCGCGCTCATCCCGAACGTCAGGCACGTCGCGATCGAGCGGTAGAAGGGCGCGATCCAGTCCTTGCCGCGCTCGAGCGCCCAGGTGACCCCCACCTGGGCGCCTTCGTGGCCCTGGCCGCTGATGACGAACGGGATCCGACCGGCACGGTTCAGGACCCACATCCGCTCGTCGACGCCGCGCGCGAGTGCCACCAGGCGGTACATCTCGCGAAGGTCGTCGTCGGTCAGGCCGAGATCCTGACCGATGTGGCTCACCCCGCCGGTCGCGCGATCGCTGACCGCCATGGGCGCGTCCTCCCTAGAAGTTGATCGAGCGGCCGTCGACGGCGAGCGCGGCCTCGCCGAGCACCTCGGACAGGGTCGGGTGCGGGTGGGTGGAGGCGCCGATCTCCCACGGGGTCGCGTCGAGCTCGAGGGCGACCGAAGCCTCGGCGATGAGGTCCGTCGCGTGCGGCCCGATGATGTGGACGCCGAGCGTGTCGCCCGTTTCGGTGTTGGCGATGACCTTGGCGAAGCCTTCGGGCTCGCCCGCGATGACGGCCTTGGCGATGGCCATGAACGGCACCTTGCCGATCCTGTACGGCAGACCGCGCTCCTGGCACTGCTGCTCGGTCAGGCCGATCGAGGCGATCTCCGGGCGACAGTAGGTGGCCCGCGGCTGGTCGACGTAGTCGACCCCGTGGACGTCGGGATCGCCCGCGATCGAGTGCGCCGCCACGATCCCTTCGTGGCCCGCGGTGTGCGCGAGGAGGAGCCCGCCGACGACGTCGCCGATCGCGTAGAGGTGCGGGTCTCTGGTTCGCATTCGGCCGTCGACCTTGACGAAGCCGCGCTCGAGCTCTGCGCGCGTCGTCTCGAGGCCGACGTCCTCGACGTTCGGGGCTCGACCGGTCGCAACGAGGAGCATCTCCGCGCGAAGCTCCTCGCTCTTGCCGCCGTCCGGTCCCGCATCGAGGCACACGCCGTCCTTCGTCACCTCGACAGCCTTGGCGTCGAAGCGTGCATTCGTCATCACCCGGATGCCGCGGCGCTCGAAGCTGCGCTGCAACGCCTGGCTGACCTCGCGGTCCTCGAGCGGCACGAGCGAGGGGAGGTACTCGAGGAGGGTGACCTTGACGCCGAGGTCGTGGTACATCGAGGCGAACTCGACGCCGACGGCACCGGCGCCGACGACGATGATGTCCTTCGGCAGGCGATCCATTCGCAGCACGTCGTCGGAGGTCACGATCCGGCTACCGTCCGGTGTCAGCCCCGGCAGCGACTTCACCCTCGACCCGGTGGCGAGGATGACGTCCGTCGCCTCGAGCACGCGCTCCCCGCCCGGGTCGGACCCGTCCGAACCGTCGGACCCCGGCAGCGCGCGGACGCGGACCTTCGTCGGCCCGTCGAGCCGGCCGCGCCCGGCGATCCACGTCACCTTGTTCTTGC
Organism: Candidatus Limnocylindrales bacterium; assembly: GCA_035693145.1. GTDB lineage: Bacteria > Chloroflexota > Limnocylindria > Limnocylindrales > CSP1-4 > DASSHA01. The sequence continues at coordinate 14,897 of DASSHA010000107.1, read as the reverse complement.
CGACGAGCGTCTGGAGGCCTTTCCACATCCGGGTCACGACCTCGTCGCGCCGGCGAGCCATCCGCTCGTAGTCGACGACCGGGCTGTCGGCCCCGACGCCGATCCCGAAGTCCTTCGCGTGCCGGATCCGCTCGGCGAACGCGGCCGATTCGAGGAGCGCCTTCGTCGGGATGCAGCCGCGATGGAGGCACGTGCCGCCGATCCTGTCCTCGTCGACGAGCGCGACCTTCAGGCCGAGCTGCGCCGCCCGAAAGGCCGCGGTGTAGCCGCCCGTGCCGGCGCCGAGGACGACGAGATCGAAGGAGTTCGAAGAGCCGACGGCCATCGGGTCAGCCAGGCCTGCGAACGGGAATCGTGGCGGCAGCCGGGCTTGCACACGGGCACCGAACCGGGGAAGGGATCATCGCCGCGATGGTACGGCCGACATCAGAACGGCCGCAACCGAACGGGTACTCCCACGTCAGCGGACCGCGATCGCCTCGACGGAGATGCGGAGTCCCCGCGGCAACCCGACGATCGGCGTCGAGCGTACCGGAGGAGACGATGGGAAGGACTCGGCGTACACCCGGTTCATCGCCGCGAAATCCTCGGCCGAGACAAGGAAGACGGTCGTCTTCGCGACTCGCTCGAGGCCGCTCCCGGCGGCCTCGAGCGCTCGGGCCAGGTTCGCGAACGCCATCCGGGCCTCCGCCTCGAACCCGCCGTCGGGCACCTCGCCCGAGCGCGGATCGATGCCCGGTTGACCGGCGACGAACAGGAGGTCGCCCGCTCGAACGACCTGCGAGTACGGTCCCACCGTCCGGGGCATCGCATCGTTGACGACGGCCTCGAGATCCATCTGGCTCTCCTCAGCGAATTGGCGCCTGGCATGCTCGAGCACGGGGCGCCGAGTGTATGCGTGAAGCTGTGCCTGGGGCTCGAGACCCCGAGCGGCCCACCTCACCCGGGGGACGCGGGCGGCCGTCGAGGGGGGCGACGATGTGCGGGTGAAGGCTCCAGGCCGCGCGATCGTCGTCAGCCTGAGCGGGATCGCCCTCGGCCTGCTCCTGGCGGCCGGCTCGGTCGTTCCGTCGCTCGCGTCGGCGCCGTCACGAGTCGTCAGCCACGGCCCCTCGACGCGGCATGCGGTCGCGCTCACGTTCGACGATGCGTGGGACCCGCCGGCAACCCGCACGATCTTCGACATCCTGCGGACCGCGAATGCCCCCGCGACGTTCTTCCCGGTCGCCGACGGCGTTGCGCGCGACCGTGCGCTCTGGCGGACGATCGCGAACGCCGGCTACCCGATCGGCAACCACAGCGTCAGCCATCCCGACCTCACGACGCTCGGGACCGGGCTGCTCGTCAACGAGATCGCCAGCGCGCGCCGGACGATCGAAGGAGCGATCGGGCACCCGATGGCACCGCTCCTGCGTCCGCCGTACGGCCTCCTCGACGATCGGGTCCGACGCGTCGCCGACGACCTCGGATTCCCGACGCTCGTCCTGTGGGACGTCGCCTCGTCGGATTGGGCCGACCCGGATCCCGCGGTCGTGGTGTCGCGGTCGCTTGCGGGCAGCGACGGGTCGATCGTGCTGCTCCACGTCGGCCCGGCCTCGACGATCGCGGCGCTGCCGTCGATCATCGCCGGCTACCGCTCCCGCGGCTTCGAGCTCGTCACGATCGGCGATCTCCTCGGGGAGTGATCGCGTTCCGGGGGCTCGCTGCTAACGATCGGGAGCGGTCGCCCCCGTCGAGCGGCTCGTGCCGGGGCGGGAATCGAACGACCCGGCCGGCAGGCCGGGTCGTTGCCGTTGCGGAGCGGAGTTCAGCCGCGCATCGAGCGGAAGCAGTCGCTGCAGTAGACAGGCTTGCCGCTCGTGGGGCGGAAGGGAACGCGAGCCGGCTGGCCACAGTTCGAGCACGTCGCATCGAACATCTCGCGCGGGCCGCGGTCACGACCGCCGCCGTAGCCACCACCGCCGCCACCGTTGTAGCCGCCCCCGCTGCTGCTGCCGCCGTACCCGCCGCCACCACCGCCGCCGCTGTATCCGCCGGCCGAATACGCGCCGCCGGCGGAATACCCGCCGTACCCGCCGCCACTCGACGAGTAGCTGCCGCCGCCGTTCGAGTTGCGGGCGGCCTTGCGGCTCGCTCGGCAGCTCGGGCAGCGCCGCGGCTCGCTGAAACCGCGCTGCGCGTAGAAATCCTGCTCGGACGCCGTGAACGTGAACTCCTGGCTGCAGTCCGCGCAGGTCAGCGTCTTGTCGCTGTACACCAAAACTCCTCTCCGGCCTGGCGATCCCTCGTGTTCTCGCGAAGCCGTGAGAGGAGTCCGAGAAGGTCGTTCTAGCCGATCTGATCTCCGAAGCGGCCTTCCGCCCCGGTGCTGCGCGGAGTCTACGGGCCGCTTCCGACCATGTAAACGGGTGAATTCGTGCCGCAATCCGGGGCCCGGAAGCGGCCGTCCGGGGTCATCCGGTGGGCGGTCGCGCGGCCAGCTGCCAGAGCACGACGACGGTCCCGACGACCAGCACGACGATCGCGACCGGCGTGCCGCCGACGAGGTCCCGGAGCGGCGGCACGAGCCCGGTCAGAGCGGCGGCCGCCGCCACGACGAGGACGACCGCGGCGGTCACGAGGATCGCCTCGCGCCAGCCCGGCTGCGCCCGCCGATCAGCCACGGTCAGACACGACGCGGGTCAGACACGATCGGCTTCGGGCGGGATCCCGATCGGCGCAACGAGGACGCGACCGGCCAGGGCCGCGCCGCGACGGGTGAGCAGCCCGGCCTTCGGTCGGTGGAAGGTCACCGTCAGGTCCGCGCGCACGACGGGGTCCGAAGGATCGCCCGAGGTCAGGTCGACCGCCGTCGGCGTGTCGACGGCGACCACCGGGACGGCCGCCTCGCGGGCCCGCCGAGCGAGCTCGACGGCCGACCGGATGGGCTCGCGGAGCGTGCCCTGGACGCCGGTCCCCAGGAGTGCGTCGACGACGACTGCCACCCGCTCGATCGACCCACCGAGCACGCTCAGGTCGCGGGGGTTCGCGGCATGCAGCCGCCGCACGGCCTCGATGCCTTCCAGGCGCTGCCAGTTGCGAACCGCGTCGGGCGTGCCCGGGCGGGACTCGTTCGCGACGAGGACGCAGATGACACGAATGCCACGCTCGCCGAGGCGACGTGCCACGACCAGGCCGTCGCCACCGTTGTTGCCCGGGCCACACAGGACGAGGATCGGCCCGACGGCAATCCGTTCCTGGTCGAGCGCGAGCGCGTGCACCGCCGCCGCGACCGCAGTCCCGGCGTGCTCCATCAGCCGCTCGCCCGGCACGCCCAAAGCCTGCGCCCGGCGGTCGGCGCCGGTCATCGCCTCGGCGGTCATCGGCGGTCGATCGGCCGCTTCTGCCCAGTGCCGGCGCAGCCCGCGCAGGTCGAGCTCGAAGAGCGCCGGATCATCTGCCGGGAGCGCGTTCCGCGTGGGGGCGTCCATCGCCGCCAGCGTAGTCGCTCAGCCGGGTGCGAGCCGGGCGGTCGTCGGATCGGCCTCATGCAGCTCCACCAGCCCGTCCTTGACGAGTGCGCAGAGGGCCCGGTTCACGGCCGCTGCGTCGTGGCCGCCGATCGGTCCGTCGAAGCGATGCCAGCCGTCGGCCAGCGCCGCCCGCAGCGTCGCGACGATGCGTCCGCGCAACCATCGCGACGTAGATTCGAACGGTCGAACGACGGGCTGCCGCGCCGGACGGCGCCGCTCGCGCATCCTGGCTTCGCCGCCGGAAGTCGACGCGCTCGGGCAGTGCGCACGGACGGGGCAGCCATCGCACTTCGGCCTCGGACGGCAATGCCGCGAGCCGATGTCCATGAGCGCGGCCGTCCAGTCGGCCGCGCGATTCGGGGGCACGAACGCGTCTGCGAGACGCTGCGTCGCGGACGCGGTGAGCTCGCGGCCGACGAGGCGCGGCAGGACACGGCGGACGTTCGTGTCGACCGCTCCGACGGGACGCCCGAACGCGATGGCCGCCACGGCACGGGCGGTGTACGGCCCGACCCCCGGCAACGTCTCGAGCACTGCGGGCTCGTCCGGCACGACGCCGCCGTGATCGGCGACGATCGCCCGCGCGGCGCGCTGCAGATGGACCGCCCGGCGGTTGTAGCCAAGCCCCGCCCACGCCCGGAGGACGTCGCCGAGCGGCGCAACGGCCAGGGTCTCGACCGTCGGGAATCGTTCGACGAACGACGTCCAGGCAGTTGCCGCCCGGTCGATCTGCGTCTGCTGGGCCATCGCCTCGCTGACGAGGATCAGGTACGGATCGTGAGTTCGGCGGAACGGCAGGTCGCGCCGCTCTCGGTCGTACCAGGCGAGGACCGCGGCCTGAATGACCGCCAGGTCGTCCGGGACGCCCGGACGGTCCTCGGGCGCTCCTCGCTCCTCCACGAAGCCGAGCGTAGCCCGCTATCCCGGGATCGGCGCGCCGGTCTCGTCGGAAGTCCGGCCGGCACGTTCGTCGACGGCGGGGATCGTCAGCCAGGCGATGGCGGCGCCGAGCAGCGCGGCCACGACGCCGAAAGCGACGGCAGCCACGAGCGACACCGACACGAGCGCCCCGGCGAGCGCCGAGCCGATCGGGAAGCCCATGAAGTTGAAGGCCATCGAGACCGCGAACGCGCGTCCCATCCAGGCCGGATCGGTTCGCCGCTGCCGAACCGTGAACAGGCCGATGTCCATCGGGCCGTTGAGGAAACCCGTGACCGCGAGGCCGACGAAGACGAGGACGATGCCGTCGATCGGCATCAGCAGCAGGAGCGCGAGGCCGTAGCCCACCATCGGCCAGACGAGCAGCTGGCGCTCACGCCCCCGGCTGTCCCAGCGGCCGAAGAAGAACGCCGCGACCATCCCGGCGAGCCCTGACGCGGCCCACGCGAGGCCCGCCACGGCGGCGCCGTAGCCCAGCCGATCGATGACGACGATCGGCACGACGATCGCGAGCATCCCGCCGCCGAGGTTGAGCGTCGAGATCGACAGCCCGAGCCCGCGGAGCGTCGGGTTCCGCATCGTGTAGACGAGCCCGCGCCATGCGTCCACGAGCAGGTTGCCCGTCGATGCCGAGTCGGTGGGCGGATCGGGGATCCCGACCAGGACGACTGCGGCCGCGACGAGCAGCGCGGCGACGGCGAAGAGCGCCTCCGCGCCGCCGGCGAGCTGCACGAGGCCGCCCGCGAGCGGCGGCCCTATGAGCGTGGCGAGGACGTACCCGTTCGAGTCGACCGCGTTCGCCCGCTCCCAGAGCGGCTTCGGCACCATCAGGGGGAGAAGGCTGCGCAGGCCCGAGGTGCTGAGCGGCGTCGTCAGTGACGACGCGGCCGCGATCGCGATCAGGAGGAGCGGCGTCAGTGAGCCCGCTCGAGCGAGGCCGCCGATCAGGGCGAGCGACGCCGCCCCGAAGACGTAGTCGAGGACGACCAGCCGGCTCCGGCCGTGCCGATCGAGGAGCGCACCCGCGATCGGTGATACGAGGATGCCTGGGAAGATCGCGACGAACGTCACGATGCCGGCGAGCGCCGGCGACCCGAACTCCTCGAGCGTGAACAGCACGAGCGCGACGCTCAGCATCCCCCCGCCGATCCGCGCGATCGACATGCCGACGAGCACGCGGGCCAGCGACGGGACGTCGAGCAGCGCGCGGTAGGACGGGCGCGGCGTCGCTGCGGGCTGGGTCGCCATCGGTGGCGGCGACGCTACCAGAGCGAGGTGCTTGCGCCGGGGCCGGCCGGTGCGGTCAGTCCGTCACCACGTGAGCGGAACCGGCGCTTCGTCGCTGTCCGGAGCGGTCATCTTGAGGCGGTCCGTCCAGGAGGTGAACGAGAAGGTCGTTTGCCGCCCGCTCGAGAGGAAGCCTTGCCCGAATCCACGCACCCGGTGAAGGTCGGGCGGCAGCGCACGCGCGGACCTGGCCCGAACGGCCCGCGACGACGGCCGCACCAGAGCCCATCCCGCACGGCACCGCATGCACCGGGCGGCGCCAGCCCGCATGCACACAGTCCGATGGCCAACCGACCGTTCGCCGAGCGGGCCCGGGCCGCCACGCGCCGCAGACCCACGAAAGCCCGCTCCTCAGATCTTCAGCATCACGTGCTTGACGACCGTGTAGTCCTCGATCGCGTACATCGACTGGTCCTTGCCGTAGCCGGACTCCTTGAACCCGCCGTGCGGCATCTCGGACACCAGCGTGAAGTGCTCGTTGATCCAGACCGTCCCGAACTGGAGGGCCTTGGCGACGCGCATCGCCCGGCCGATATCCGACGTGAAGACGGACGCGGCAAGCCCGAACCGGACGTCGTTCGCCCAGGCGACTGCCGTCTCCTCGTCGCTGAAGCGCTGGACGGTGGTGACCGGCCCGAACACCTCGTCCTGGACGATCTCGCTGCGCTGATCGGGACCGGCGATGACCGTCGGCGCGTAGAAGTAGCCCGGGCGATCCGGCCGAACGCCGCCGACGACGACCTCGGCGCCGTCGCCGGCCGCCCGCGCCCGCTCGACCATCCCTTCGACCTTGTCCGCCTGGGCCTTCGCGATCAGCGAGCCGATCTCGACCTCGCCCTCGGCCGGGTCGCCATACGTGATCTGCCCGACCTGCTCGGACAGCTTGGCGACGAACGCGTCGTAGACCTTCGGCCCGGCGATGATCCGCGTCGCCGCCGTGCAATCCTGGCCCGCGTTCCAGTAGCCGAAATTGCGAATCTGCTCGGCCGCCTGGTCGAGGTCGGCGTCGTCGAAGACGATGACCGGCGCCTTGCCGCCGAGCTCCAGGTGGAGCCGCTTCACCGAATCCGCCGCGAGCCTCGCGATCCGTTTGCCGGTGTCAGTGTCGCCGGTCACGGACACCATCCCGATCCCGGGATGACCGACGAGCGCCGGCCCGATCCCCTCTCCGGTTCCGGTGATGACGTTGAGGACGCCGGGCGGAAGGATCTCCGACGCGATCTCGCCGAGGACGAGGGCCGTGAGCGGCGTCCGCGCGGACGGCTTGAGGACGACGGTGTTGCCGGCCGCGAGCGCCGGGCCGACCTTCCAGCCGGCCATCATCAGCGGGTAGTTCCACGGAGCGATCGAGGCGACCACACCGACCGGATCGCGCCGGATCATCGAGGTGTGGCCGGCGAGGTACTCGTTGACCGCCTTGCCCTCCATGACCCGGCAGGCGCCCGCGAAGAAGCGCAGGTTGTCGACGACGACCGGTACCTCCTCGATCGCGGCCTGCGTCGGCTTGCCGGCGTTGCGCGACTCGAGCCGGCCGATCTCGTCGGCCCGGGTCTCGATCGCGTCCGCGAGCTTGAGCAGGGCGAGGCTTCGATCCTGGGGGGTGGAATCGCGCCAGCCGTCCTCGAACGCCTTGCGGGCGGCCGTGACCGCCCGATCGACGTCCTCGGGGCCCGACTTCGGCACGCGCGCGATGACCCGGCCGTTCGCCGGGTTCTCGACCTCGAGCGTCTCACCGGAGGCCGCGTCCAGCCAGCGCCCGCCGATCAGCTGCTGCTTCGTGGCGACCTCGTCGAGCACGTCCGTCATCTGTCACGTCCTCCTGCTGGCGCGCGAAACGGGCGCCATCCTGGTCGGCCTGCCCGGGGCCACGAATTGTGCGCCCGACTCGGTCAGCCGCGCGATCAGATCCGCGGCGCGAGCCGTTACGGGAGGAAAGAAGACGATCGTCCGGGCGCGTTCCATGCCTCGAGGATGCCGCTGCGCGACGGCTCGCACGGCGTCGTTCCGTCAGTCGGCCGTGGCCAGCGCCGCGACGATGACGACCAGCCCGACCACGAGTGCCAGCGCATCGATGGGACCCCAGCGCACCTCCCGGTAGCGCGTCCTGCGTGCGGAGCCGAAGCCGCGCGCGTCCATCGCGAGGGCGAGCCGGTCGCCGTGACGGATCGCCAGGACGAGCAGCCCGACGAGGATCCGCGGATGCCAGCTGCCGCGCAGACCGCGGATCCGGCGCGCCTGGCGGAGCGTCGCCAGGTTCGCGGCGAGTCGTGGCACGGCCTGGTACGCCGCGAGCGCTCCATAGCCGAACCGCTCGGGGACGCGGAGCTGCTGGACCAGCCCGTCGACGAGGGCCGTCGAATCGGTCGTCAGCGCGAAGACGACGCCGACGGTCGCGATCGCGAGGATCCGCAGCCCAAGCGCAAGGCCGCCGACGAGGGCGACCTCCGTGAGCCGGACAGGCCCGACCGACAGCGCGACCGGCTGGAGCGGGTCGCCGTTCGCCGCCGAGAACAGCGCGTTGAAGACGCCGACACCGACGGCGGCGAGCGAAAGCGGGGCGACACCCCGGAACAGCGCGGCCGGACGGATGGCTCCGAACGCGACGCCCGCGAGGGCCGCCGAGAGGGCGACGACGATCGGCGGACGGGGATCGACGACGAGCGCGAGCCCGACGAGCCAGGCGAGCGCGAGCCCGAGCTTCGTCACGGCCCTGACCCGGCCCAATGGGCTTGCGAGCGACAGTTCGTCCGGGGAGCGGACGATCATGCGGCTGCGGCTCCGTGCCCGGTCCCCGACACGACCCGCCCGCGGTCGAGGGCGACCGTCCGGCCGCCGAGGTCGTGGACGAGCCGGCGGTCGTGCGTCGCGGCGACGACGGCAGTCCCCTCCTCCACCCGCTCGCTCAGGATGTCGAGCAGCCCGTCGTAGCCCAGGCGATCCTGCCCGAACGTCGGCTCGTCGAGGACCAGCAGGTCCGGCCGCCTGACGAGGACGCAGGCCAGTGAGAGGCGGCGCTGCTCGCCGCCGGAGAGCGTGTACGGGCTGCGCTCGCCGAACTCGCCGAGCGGAAGCCGCAGTGCGTCCATGAGGGCCGGGACTGCCGCTCGTTCGGACGGTCGCAGCCCCAGCTCCACCTCGTCCCGAACGCGCATCGCGAGGAACTGCGCCTCCGGGTCCTGAAAGACGTAGCCGGCACGCCGAGCGAGGTCGGCGGCGGCCAGCCGCGACGGATCGGCGCCACCGAGACGGACGCGACCGGCGTCGGGGCGCAGCAGCCCGACGAGGAGGAGACCCAGGGTCGACTTCCCGCTGCCGTTCGGCCCCACGAGCGCGAGGCGCTCCCCGGCGGCGACCGTGAGGTCGACATCCTCCACGGCGAGCCGCCCCGGGACGTAGCCGAACGACACGTCTGCCGCTTCGACGAGCGGACGCTGCGACCGAACGACGGCCGGGCTGGCCGGAGCCCCTTCGGGTGTCTCCGGCAGCCAGATCCCTTCGGTCGCCATCCGCCGACCGCTCCGCGCGAGGACGTCGCCCGGCGGGCCTGCGTCGATCGGCCGCCCGTCGCGACCCAGCGCGAGCACCTTGTCCGCGAGTCCCCAGGCCAGCTCGACGCGGTGCTCGACGAGCACGATCGTGGCCGCTCGGGCGTCCCGGATCGCGGCCAGCCGCTCGACGAACGCCTCGGCGCCGGCCGGGTCGAGGTTCGCGGTCGGCTCGTCGAGCACGAGGACGCGCGGGCGCGGCGCGAGGACGCCGCCGAGCGCGAGGCGCTGCTGCTCGCCGCCCGAGAGTGTGGTCGAGCGGCGTCGTTCGAGGCCGCGCAGGCCGACCTCGGCAATCGCCACGGGGATTCGGAGCCGCATCTCGGGTCTCGGCCAGGCGCGGTTCTCGAGACCGAACGCGACATCGTCCTCGACTCGCTCCATGACGAGCTGCGATGCCGGGTCCTGGAAGACGAGCCCGACGATCGCCGCGAGGTCCGGCGCGGGCGTCTCGGTGGTGGCACGCCCGTCGAGCATCAGGCGGCCGAACCACTCCCCGTGGAGCTCCCGCGGGACGAGCCCGGCGATCGCGAGTGCGAGCGTGCTCTTGCCCGAGCCGGACGGACCGAGGACCAGCAGGCACTCGCCGCGGTCGAGCGTGAACGAGACGTCGCGGAGCGCGGGCATCGGACGGCTCGCATACCGAAATCCGACCCCGTCGGCGCGGATCGCCGCGGGCTCGCCTCGGACAGACGGGCCTGCGTTCAGTCGGGGAAGCCCTCGAGGGCACCCGCCTGCCGAAGCGCGCGCGCGAGTGCGACGGAGCCCAGGGCCGAGACGAGGACCGCCGAAACGGCCATCGCGCCGCCGACGAGGAGCATCGTCTGCGTGTCCGTCTCGGCGTAATAGAGAACCCAGTCGTGGATCCACGCGCCCGCAGCGCTGGCGACCGCGGCGACGACGAGGACCGGCAACGAGTAGCTCCGGTAGAGCGTGAACGCGAACACGAGCTCGGCCGCCGCGCCCTGGACGAACCCGGACAGGAGGGCGTCAGGTCCCCACGGCGTTCCGCCGAGGAAGACCGACAGCCCGGCCGCGACCATCTCGGCGAACAGCGCGGCGCCCGGCTTGCGGACGATGAGCGGCGCCAGGACCGCCGGGATCAGCCAGACGCCGTAGATCAGGCTGCGGGCCGGCAGGACGACCGCGCCGACGGCCTCCCACAGGCCGTTCCAGGCGATGAACACGACCCCGAACGCGACGCCGATGATGGCGGCGACGACGATGTCGCGAGTCCGCCAGTGTGTGTCGGCGACCGCTCCCGCCGCCTGCCCGTACGTTGTCGCCATCGCTCGTTCCTCTCTCGCGGACGTGAACGGCGTTCACGCCTGAACGCCATCCGCTCCGGGTTTCGGGGGACGGCATCGAGCGAGGTGCGAGGCCTGCTTCCTTCGCTGGTTCGAACCAGATCAGGTTCCGCGGGTCTGTGGCCGAGCCACACTCTCAGCGCGTTCGCGCTCCCCGGAGGCGGTCTTCTATTGGGCTCGAGTGTACGCCACCGCCGCGGCGGTCCGGGCAACCGGCGAAACCACCGTGGAGGGGCGGGTCACGTCACGCAGCCAGGCGATGATCGAGTCGACGACCGCCGGGGCCTCGGGCTCGTGGTGGGGCTCGTGCCGCAGACCGGCGTGCACGATCCGGGTGACCGAGGGGAAGCGCATCAGCACCTCTGACGAGCCGACGGGCACGATCGGGTCCGCGTCACCGTGGAGGACGTACGTCGGGACGGGCAGATCGCGGAGCGCCGCGAGACGCGTCCCCAGCGTGTCCTGCGCCCTAAACGCGGCCGCGCCGAGACGGACGGTCGACCACGACAGGTTGAGCGCATCCCCCGCGACCGCCGCCGCGACCGCCGGGTCGCGCGAAAGACCGTCGCCTGGCATACCGCTCGGTACGCGCAACGTCGGGACGATGCGATCGAGGACCTTCGCCACCCGGCGGCGCCAGGGCGGGATCGCGTCGCCGAGCGCCGGTGCGGACAGGATCAACGCGTCGGCTCGAACCGCTCCCCGCGTCACTGCGTCGAGCACGACGAGCCCACCGAGCGAGTGGCCGTACAGGACGATCGGGACGGCCGGAAGCTCGGATCGAAGCGCGGTCAGGCGATCGCGGACGTCCTCGCCGAGCTGCTCCCAGCGGTCGACGAATGCCCGGCGTCCCCCGGACGAACCGAAACCACGCTGGTCGAACGATCTGACCTCCAGGCCGGCTCGCGCCAGCGGCTCGGCGACGGAGTCGTATCGCCCCGAGTGCTCGCCGAAGCCGTGGACGATGAGCACGGCCGCCCAGGCCTGACCGGCGCTCGGCCACGCCCGGATCAGGAGGGACGTTCCATCGGGGGTCGTCGCCTCGCCGGTCACCGAGGTCATTCGGCGGCCGATCCAGCGCCGACGCGAACGATCCACCTGCCGGCCGCACGGCCCGCGACGATCGCGTCGAGTGCCTCGTCGAGGCCTGCCCCGAGCCCGACCTCCGTGATGTCGTCCGCGAGGCCGACGGGACGCAGGTCGCCGGCGTCAGCGAGCCGAGCCCAGATCGCCCGGCGGCGGTCGATCGGCGTCCAGGCCGAATCGATCCCGAGCAGCGCGACCCCGCGCAGGATGAACGGCAGGACCGTCGTCTCGAACGAGGCGCCACCGGCATTCCCGCACGCCGCGACGGCCGCGCCCTGGCGCAGCGTCCGCAGGACGGAGGGCAGCGTGGGGGCGCCGACGGTATCGATCGCGCCCGCCCAGCGGGCCGACTCGAGCGGCCTGTTGCCCAGCCCCGAGATGAACGCCCGATCCACGACCTCGGCAGCACCGAGCTCCAGAAGTCGCGCGGCCTGGTCGGCCTTCCCGGTCACCGCGTGGACCTCGTGACCGCGGCGGGCCAGCAGCTCGACGGCGATGCGTCCGAGGCCACCGCTCGCGCCGGTGACGAGAACAGGCCCGTCCCCCGGCCGGAGCCCACGATCCTCGAGTGCGATCAGCGAGAGCGCCGCCGTGAAGCCGGCCGTCCCGATCGCCATGGCGTCGCGCGCGGAGAGCGCCGCCGGCAACGGGACCACCCACCCCACCGGCACGCGCGCGAGCTCGGCGTATCCCCCGTCATGCGCCGTCCCGAGGTCGTAGCCATGGGCGAGGACTCCGCGACCGATCGGCAGCCCGGCGTCATCCGAGGCGACGATGCGGCCGGCGAGGTCGATCCCCGGCACGAGCGGGCTGGTTCGGGCGACGCGGCCGTCGCGTCGGACGGCCAACCCGTCCTTGAAGTTGACCGATGACCATTCGACGGCGATCGTCACCTCGCCCTCGGACAGCTCAGCCACGGACCGCTCGCGCACGCCTCGAGCCACGTCGTCGTCGCGATGCTCGACCACGTATGCGCGGTAGGTCGCGGGCACGGACTCGTGAGGCTGCATGACCGAATGATCGCGCGATCGCTCGCGCCGCGACCGCGAGCTACGCGGATAGGACGTCCCTCCACGGGCGCCATGACCGAAGGGCCGTGGCGGGGAGGGCCGCGACACGGCTACGGTCGGACCCGTGCAACGCCTCGCGCTGCCGCGCCTCGGCGCGCACCGCCATCGTCCCGTGCCATCCGTGCCCCGCGTCTCCGCCGACTACGAGTTCGGCCGGCCGGAGCTCGCCGCCCTCGCCCGCTCGATGCGTCTGCGGCTTCGTGATCGGGGCCGGCAGATCGCCTCGCCCGACGAGCTGCGGCTCGCGGTGTCGGACATGCTGGGCGCGTCCCTTTCGGCCGGAGACGTCGAGGTCCGCCGAATCCCCGGCGGCCTCCGAACACCCGAGACGTGGCACCTCCGGCTCCGCTCCGTCTCGCCCGAGGCCCGCGACCTCCTGGATTCGATGCTCGCCGAGGCTCGCGGTGTTCGGTAACGCCGTCTCCCGTCCTGCCGCAGCCCTCCCTTCGTGCCGTCGTTGCGGGGTGGCGGCGCCGCGACCGGATGCGACGATCTGTCGGCGATGCGGGCTGCGTTATGGGGACGCACCTCCGGCTGACGCCGCCCTGCCGAGCTGCCCCGTCTGCTACCGCGAGACCGACGCGGACGGCCTGATCGCCGCGCCCGGCGGCAGCGGCCGCCTCGACATGCCCGCGCACATCGCCGCGCACGAGCGGTTCCCGGTGGGTGACGACGAGTTCCTCGAATCGCTCCGTCGGGGCGACCGGATCCGCGTCGGGCGGTGGGACGCGCCGTTCGACCTCGTCCGCCGCTATCTCGTCACGGGCGTGGTCGACGGGGGCCGCCAGCGGTCGATCCAGCACGACGCGCTCGTGACCGCGATGGCCCAGCTCAGCCGCTGGGGTTCGGCCGTCCCCGTGATCGGGGATCAGGCCGACTGGGCACAGGCGCGGGCGGCGCTGACCCAACTGATGGAGCGATACCACCGGGGCGGGCTGTAGCCGTTCGCCCCAGAATCGGCGATGGACGGACCCCGAGGGCTCTCGAGGTCTCGTCCATCGCCAGCTACCGTGCGTGCCCACTCCCCGTGGGGTCGCATCGTGAGGTCCCCGGCCGCCGAGGACGAATCCCGGTCGCGGCGGAGCCGGCGGCCAATGTCCGTGCCCGGGCTCGCCGCGTCCATTCCGGCCAGGCTGCCGAGCGTTTCAGATCCGTGTCGGCGCGCGGTCGGCGTCGGCCCTCGCCGAGGGTCAGGACCGGCTGGAATCCGAGCTGGAAGCGGTCACGTCGGCGTCCGTCTCGGTGCCGGAACCGCTCGAACCGCTGGAACCGCCCATCGAGCCGGTGCTGAGCCCGGACGAGTCGTTGCCCGAGGTGCTGCCCGTGCCGGAGGTGCTACCCGTGCCCGAACTGCTGTCCGTGCCCGAGGTGCTGGCCGTGCCCGAACTGCTGTCCGTGACCGAACCGACGTCGGCCCCGCCACCGCTGGTCCACGCGCGTTCGCCATCGTCGGACCGGCTGCCCGTCCCCGAGCGCTCGCCCGATCCGCTCCTCGATTCGTCCATGCCGGACGTTCCCGTGTCGTCCGTGGTCTTGTCCTTCTGATCCATCGGATCACCTCCGGCGGGCCCCGCGGCGCGACCGTCGGCCGCACGGGGATGTGCCGGATGGTGCAGCTCCCGAGCGTGCGAACCGAGCCGTGAATCCGCCGGCCGCGTTGCAGCTTGGTGGCGCGCGAGGATCCGCTCTGCGTCTCGCCGAGCCCGCGCCCGCGATGCCCCTGTAATGGCGGTGCCCGCAACAAGCGCCGAACTGCAAGCAGCGCGTCGCAGGGTGAGCGTCACGCACGCGCGGGGTGGGTGCGGGGGATCGTCCCGCTTGGCCGCGTCGCGATGCCGTGCAGGCATGGAGGGGTTTCTCATGGGCTCGGACTTCACGTCGGTCCTCACCCGGGTCCGCCCCGGCGGCGGCCTGATCAGCCGGGCGCTGAGTCCGGAACATGCGATCCAGCGGAAGTACGACGCCCTCGGCGGCCAGGCGGCCCTCGGCGACCCGGTCAGCAAGGAGACGGGCGTCATCTGGACGTTCGCGAACGGATCGTGCATCTGCTACAACGCGCAGTCGTTCGACGCGTTCGAGATCCACGGCGCGATCTACGCGAAGTGGGCGAGCCTCGGCGGACTCACGTTCGGCGTTCCGTCGACCGACGAG
>DASSHA010000106.1:0-18328 GCA_035693145.1 Candidatus Limnocylindrales bacterium | reverse complement strand
GTGAGGACGTTCATGTCGTCGTGCTCGACGCCCTGGTGCGCCGAGTACGTGTCGTGGCAGATCGCGGCGCGGATGCCGACCATCTTGGACGCCGCGACCGAGGCTCCGACGCCCGAGCCGCAGATGAGGATCCCGCGTTCGGCCCGTCCATCGCGGACCGCGTGGCCCAGGGCCTCGGCGAAGTCCGGGTAGTCGTCGGCCGGGTCCGACCCGTCCCCGCCGAGGTCGATGAGCTCGTGCTGGCCCGGGAGGTCGGACGCGAGCCGCGCCAGCAGCTCGGCCTTGAGCGCAGCGCCGGCGTGATCGGCGGAGAACGCGACGCGCACCGCGGCCGCCTAGTCGTGCCCGGGGTCGGTCGAGTCGGTCCGGCCCACGCCGGCGTCGTCGTCGCCGTCGTCACCGAGCGACGGGTGGCTGCCGGCTCGCGCGTGTCCCATCGGCGGGGTGGGAATTCGGCCGTGGAGGCCCTCGCGCACGACCTTCCGCGCGACGTCCGCGACGTGCTCGTCGGTGAAGCCGAGGTGTTCGAAGATCGTCTTCGCGGGCGCCGACGCGCCGAAGTGGTCGAGCCCGATGATCGCGCCCTCGTCGCCGACCCAGCGCTCCCAGCCGAGTGGCACGCCCGCCTCGACCGAGACGCGCTTGCGGACGGCCGGCGGGATGACCGAATCGCGGTAGGCCTGGTCCTGGGCATCGAACCGCTCCCAGCACGGCAGGCTCACGACGCGCGTCGCGATGCCGTCGGCTTCGAGCGTTTCCGCGGCCGCCATGCAGAGCTGGAGCTCCGATCCGGTCGCCATGAGGACGAGGTCGAGCGCGCTCGAGCCCTTCGAGCCTTCGCGCAGCACGTAGCCGCCCCGGCGGACGCCGCCCCACGCCTTCTCGGGCGAACCTTCGAGCGTCGGAAGCTTCTGACGGGTGAGCGACAGCGCGACCGGACCGGCTTCACCGAGATCGCCTGCGCCGGCGGTCCCCCGGTCCAGCGCGAGCGCCCAGGCCGCGAACGCCTCGTTCGCGTCGCCCGGCCGGACGAACCAGAGGTTCGGCATCGCCCGGAGCGCGGCGTAGTGCTCGACCGGCTGGTGCGTGGGACCGTCCTCGCCGAGCCCGATGGAGTCGTGCGTCCAGACGTAGATCACGTGGAGCCCGGAGAGCGCGGCGAGGCGCACCGAGCCGCGCATGTAGTCGCTGAAGTTGAGGAACGTGCCGGCGTACGGGAGCAGCCCGCCGTGGTACGCGATGCCGTTGCAGATCCCGCCCATTGCGTGCTCGCGGACGCCGAAGCGGAGGTTTCGACCGGGCTCCCCGGGCTCGAAGTCGCCGGCGCCCTTGATGTCCGTGAGGTTCGACTCCGAGAGATCCGCCGCGCCGCCGAAGAGCTCCGGGACGACCGGCGCGAGCGCCTGGATCGCCTGCTGGCTCGCCTGGCGGGTCGCGAGCTCCTCGCCGACCGGGAATGGCTTCAAGCGAAGCGGCTCGTCCCAGCCGTCGGGCAGCCGGCGCTCGAAGCGTCGGCGGAACTCGGCAGCGAGGTCGGGATGCTGTGACGCGTACTCGTCGAGACGATCGTTCCACTGCGCGACGAGCTGCTCGCCCTTGGGGACGGCCTCGCGGAAGCGGTCGACAGCCTCCTTGGGCTCCGCGAAGTGCGCGTCCGGGTCCCAGCCGTAGTTCTCCTTGACGAGCCTGACCTCGTCCTCGCCGAGCGGCTGGCCGTGCGCCTTCTGGGTGTCCTGGCGGTTCGGGCTGCCGTAGCCGATGTGGGTCCGGACCGCGATCATCGACGGCCGCTCGTCCTGCCGCGCGGCCGCGATCGCCCGGTCGATGGCCTCGACGTCGTTGCCGTCCTCCACCCGCTGGGTGTGCCACTGGTAGGCATCGAAGCGCTCGAGCACGTCCTCGCTCATCGCCCACTCGGTGGGGCCGTCGAGCTGGATCCTGTTGTCGTCGTAGAGGAAGACGAGCTTGCCGAGCCGGAGGTGGCCGGCGAGCGACGCGGCTTCGGCGCTGATCCCCTCCTGCATGTCACCGTCGGAGCAGATGCCGTACGTCCAGTGGTCGACGATCGCCTGGTCCGGCCGGTTGAACTCGGCGGCCAGGCGGCGTTCGGCGATGGCCATCCCGACGGCGTTCGCGAAGCCCTGGCCGAGCGGTCCCGTCGTCGCCTCGACGCCCGGCGTGACGCCGTACTCCGGGTGGCCCGGGGTGATCGATCCCCACTGCCGGAACTGCTCGAGGTCCCCGAGGCTGACGTCGTACCCGGTCAGGTGGAGGAGCGAGTAGAGGAGCATGCTCGCGTGCCCGGCCGAGAGGACGAACCGGTCGCGATCCGGCCAGTCCGGGTGGGTCGGCGAGTGGCGCAGGTAGCGGGTCCAGAGGACGTAGGCCATCGGTGCCATGCCCATCGGCGCGCCGGGATGTCCTGAGTTCGCCTTCTGGACGGCGTCGATCGAAAGGGTGCGGATGGTGTCGATCGCGAGGCGGTCGAGCCCACGCGTGGCAATCGTCATTGGGGCGGCTCCAATCGGGGATCCTCTGCATTCTAGGCCGGGTCCCCGAACCGCCCGCTTCGACGGCGGCGGACGGATGTCGCACCTCCGTGCCATTCTCGGCGCGTGCCCTCGCTGCCGATCCACACCCGCACGGCCGTGCGACGCGCCGTCGACCGGCAGGCTGCGGTCCGGGGGCCCGCCGTCCGGGGGGCTGCTGTCCGGCCTCGGCGGGGGTCTCGCGCGGCGCACGTCGTGGTCCTCGGCGACCTCGCACTCGACGTCGTGGTGGCGCCGGCTCGGGCGCTGGTCGCGGGTTCGGACGTCGCCGGGACGGTGTCGCTTCGCCAGGGCGGCTCGGCGGCGACGACGGCGCGGGTGCTCGCCGGCCTCGGGTTGCGCGTGACGCTGATCGCCGCCGTGGGCCGTGATCCGATCGGCCGCGCGCTCGTCCGCGATCTGGCGGCTGCCGGGGTGACCGTCCGGGCCGCCAGGCCGGGCGCCGGTCGAACCGCGCGGATCGCGGTCGTCCTCAGCGGTGGCGAGCGGTCGTTCGTCGCGGACCGCGGCCTCGCAGATGCGCTCTCGCCCGAACACCTGCGGGAGGGCTGGTTCGCGGGCGTCCGCGCACTCCACCTGCCGGCCTATTCGCTGCTCACCGAGCCGCTCGCGTCCGCCGCGCGGCGCGCGATCTCGCTCTCGCGGGCGAATGGCGGCGCCGTCGCCGTCGACCTCGCCTCGAGCGAGCCGCTGCTCGCCGGCGGCCGGCGGAACGCCCTCGCGCTCATCGACGCGATCGCGCCGGACCTCCTCCTTGCGACGGCCGCCGAGGCGCAGGCGCTGCTCGGCGCCGCAGTTCCGGATGCGTTGTTGCGACTCGCGCCGACGGCAGTCGTGAAGCGCGGCTCGGCGGGCGCGACGGTCGTGGCGCGGCGCGAGGTTGCCGGAGGCGGCGTGCTGCGGTTCGACGTCGCGACGCGGCCGCTCCCCCCGGTCGACCCGACCGGCGGCGGCGATGCGTTCGATGCGGGGTTCCTTTCGGTCTGGGCGACTGCCACGGCCTCGGAACGCAACTCCGTGGCGATCCTCCGCCGAGCGGCGGTCGCGGCAAACCAGGCGGCCGGCCGGCTCCTCGCCGGGGCCCGCCCGGAGCTCGCGCTCTCGTGAGGGGGTCGAGCGGGTCGAGCGGGTCGAGCGGGTCGAGCGGGTCGAGCCTCGCCGCTCGTCTCGTCGTCGCCGCCGAGGTCCGCGACGCGCTCGCCGCGGGCCGGCCCGTCGTCGCCCTCGAGTCCACGCTCATCAGCCACGGCCTGCCGTACCCCGCCAACGTCGAGGTCGCCCGTGCCTCGGAAGCGGCTGTCCGTGCGGGCGGCGCCGTCCCTGCCACGGTCTCGATCCGGGACGGCAGGCTGCTCGTCGGGCTCGACGACGACGCGCTCGAGGTGCTCGCCCGTGCGCCGGCCGGGACGGTCCGGAAGGCCTCCCGACCCTCGCTTGCGGCTGCGCTGGCCGGCGGCGGCCTCGCTGCGACGACCGTGTCCGCGACGATGATCGTCGCAAATGCGGTCGGGATCCCGGTGTTCGCAACCGGCGGGATCGGCGGCGTCCACCGGGGCGCGTTCGGCGGCCGCGGCCACGAGGCGACGATCGACGTGAGCTCGGATCTCGAGGAGCTGGCACGTACGCCCGTGGTCGTCGTGTGTGCCGGGCCCAAGGCGATCCTCGACGTCCCGCTCACGCTCGAATGGCTCGAGACGCGCGGCGTCCCGGTCGCCACCATCGGGCAGGACGAGGTGCCCGGCTTCTACGCGCGCCGGTCAGGGGTTCGGTCGCCCGAGGTCGTTGTGGACGTGCCCGCTGCCGCGGCGCTCGTGGGGACGCACCTCTCGCTCGGTCTCCGCTCGGGCGCGCTCGTCTGCGTGCCCGTTCCTTCGGACGTGGCGCTGACGGAGGAGGCGGCAGCGACGGCGGTCGAACGAGCCGTTGCCGATTCCGCTGTCGCGGCCGTGGCCGGCCCCGAGCTCACACCCTGGCTCCTCGCTCGGATCGCCGAGCTGACCGACGGCCGATCGGTCCGTGCGAACACGGCGCTCATCGTGAACAACGCCGGTGTCGCCGCCCAGCTCGCGGTGGCGCTCGCTTCTCGGCGACTCGCGCTCTGAGCGTCGCGCGGGGCGGGTTGCGGCCCCGGCGAGGCGGGCAGGTGGCCGGCGAGGCGGGCAGGTGGCCGGCGGCGGTAGGTGGCCGGCGGCGCGTAGGTGGCCGGCGGCGGGATGTCGCCGCCCATTACCGCCCGGTGGTAACCGTGGCGGCATTGCCCCGGACAAGGCCGGGGAAGCGGTCTCAGCAGTCGCGAGACCCGTCCCTTGTCGGGTGCGATTCCCGCCCGATGGGAATATCGCCTCAAAGCCGGCCCGATCCAAGCTTCGTCCGGCGCCTTGTGCGTACCGTTACCTCTCGGCGGTAACGGCCGGTGACAAAGGCGGCGAGCTGCCCCGGCGCGCCTCGCAGAACCGCGACGACCCGCCGGCCGATCGGCCCCACCGATCACGATTCGGGCCCACCGGTCGACGTGATCGTTCGTGGCGATCAACCGGGCGTCAATCGCGCCGGACCCGGCCCCGGCGGGCCGCAGAAGTTGTCGCTTCGATCGGCCGCGCCGATCTATTGAGCCTGGCTGGCCGTTCAGTGATCCGTCACACCGATCGCCGGGTCGAGCTGCCGCACTACGCTCGATCGGCACCTAACTGGCCGTGAGATCCGCGCCTTCCCTTGGGCACCGGACCTGGCTGGTAGACTCCCCGGTCCTGCCAGCCGCCCGGGGGAGGTCGCCCATGTCCGCGCCCGCGAGCCCCGCGACCGCGAGCCCGCCCGCGAGCCCCGCGACCGCGAGCCCGCCCGCGAGCCCTGCGACCGCGAGCCCCGCGACCGCGAGCCCGCCCGCGATCGACGCCCGCGGCGTCCGCCGCGTCTACAAGGCCAAGCCGAAGGACGTCGTCGCGCTCGACGGCGTCGACCCCGAGGTCGCGCCGGGCGAGTTCTTCGGGCTGCTCGGCCCGAACGGCGCGGGCAAGACGACCCTCATCAAGATCCTCACGACGCTCCTCCTGCCAACCAGCGGGAGCGCGCGCGTGTTCGGCTTCGACGTCGCCCGCGAGACCAAGCAGATCCGGCGGCTGATGAACATCGTCTCGGGCGGCGAGCAGTCCGGGTACGGGATCCTGACGGTCCGCGAGCAGCTCTGGATGTTCACCCAGTTCTACGGTCTTCCTGGGCGCCAGGGCTGGCAGCGAGTCGACGAGCTGATCGAGGCGGTCGGCGTCGGCGAGCAGCGTGACCAGCGAGTCAGCACGCTGTCGACCGGCCAGCGCCAGAAGATGAACTTCGCGCGTGGCCTGCTGAACGATCCGTGGGTGCTGTTCCTCGACGAGCCCACGCTGGGGCTCGACGTCGCCGCGGCGCGTTCGGTCCGCGAGCTCGTCGTCGACTGGAAGGCGGCCGTCCCCGGTCGGACGATCCTGCTGACCACGCATTACATGGCCGAGGCGGACGAGCTGTGCGAGCGGATCGCGATCGTGGACCGGGGGCGCATCCTCGCCATCGGCACGCCGGCCGAGCTCAAGCGCCGCGTCCAGCGGGACTCGATCTTCCGGCTCGAGCTGGACCGGCTTGACGCGGGTCCCGCGGCGCTCGGGCGCCTGCCCGGCGTCGTGTCGGCGGTCACGGCCGGCGGGAACGACGGAGATGGTGTCGAGCGGCAGACGGTCGTCGTCAACCTCGCGCTCGCCGACGACGCGGCGCTCGGGCCGGTCGTCGGGGCGCTGGGCGGCCTCGGGGCGCACATCGTCGCGCTGGCGAAGTCCGAGCCGTCGCTCGAGGACGTCTTCGTCGAGCTCGTCGGCCGTGGGTTCGCCGAGGAGGCTTCGACCGACCGAACGGGCAGCGACGACGACCAGCGCGACCGCGCCGAGGTCGCCTGATGGAGACGACCGCCCGAAGCCCTCGTGCCGGGCTCACGCGCGGCGGGCGTCGAGCCTTCGTTGGCCGGACGACGACGAGCCCGGCCGACGCCGCCACCTGGTCGCGGCGGCAGACGATCGCGACCGAGCTGCGTGCGGTTCGCGGCCGTGCCTATCCGCGCGTCCGTGCCGCGCTCCGTGAGAAGTCGTGGGTCCTGTTCGAGATCATGCTGCCGTTCCTCTCGACGTCGGCCTTCGTGTTCGTCTACCGAGCGCTGCAGGCACCGCCGGAGTACGTCGGGTTCGTCGTCCTCGGCGGCGCGATGGCGGCGTTCTGGCTGAACGTCATCTGGATGATGGCGGCGCAGCTGTACTGGGAGAAGGACCAGGGCAACCTCGAGCTCTACTTCGCGGCGCCGATGGACCTCATGTCGGTCCTGTTCGGGATGGCGCTCGGTGGGCTGTTCATGAGCTCCACGCGCGCGATCGTCGTGCTCGCCATCGCCACGGTCCTGTACGGCGTCACCTTCAGCGTCGACCAGTGGCTGCTCCTCGGCGCCGTCTTCGTGCTCACCCTCGGCGCGCTCTACGGCCTCGGCATGATCCTCGCGAGCCTGTTCCTCGCCTGGGGACGCGAGGCCTGGCACCTGACGCAGGCGTTGATGGAGCCGGTCTACTTCGTGTCCGGGCTGAACTTCCCGGTCGCACGGCTCGGGCTCCTGGGCGCGGTCGCGGTCGCCGTCGTGCCGCTCGCCGTGGGGCTCGACGCCATGCGCCAGCTCGCGTTCAGCGGGAGCGCCGCGCCGGCGGGCGTCGTCGCGGCCCCGATCGAGGCGCTCATCCTCGCCGGCATGACGGTCGTCTTCATCTGGCTCGCGCGCTGGTCCCTCCGCAGCCTGGAGCAGCGAGCCCGCCGTGACGGACGGTTGACGGTTCGCTGGCGATGACGGCGCCCGGCCTCGCACGATCGACGACCCCGGTCGTGGCCGGCGGGGGACCGATGGCGGTCGTCCGCAGCTTCCTCGCCGCGGCACGGATCGGCTGGGCGGTCGATGCGAACTGGACGGATCCGGTCCTGTTCCTCGTCTACCTCGTCGCAAAGCCGGTGAGCGCGGCGCTCATCCTCGTCGTCATGGTCCAGGTCGTGAGCGGCGGTCGCGCCGGCGCGCTCACTTCGTTCGTCGTCGTCGGCAGCGCGCTCTGGTCGACGGTCACGGCCGGGATCTCCGGCCTGTCGTGGTCCGTGCTCGACGACCGCGAGCGCTACCGGATGCTCAAGTACCTCTACGTGAGCCCGTCGGACTTCCTGCTCCTGCTCATGGGTCGAGGGGTCGGCCGGATCGCGGTCGGTGGGCTCGGCGCCGTCGTCACGCTCGTCGTCGGCGTCGTCGCGCTCGGTGTCGAGTTCGATCCCGGGCGGGTCGACTGGCCGCTCCTGCTCGTGGCGCTGCCGATGGGGCTCGTCGCGATCGTCGCGCTCGCCCTGATCCTTGCGGCGGTCTGCCTCCAGACGCGGCAGGACGCGTGGTCCTATCCCGAAGCAGCCGCCGGCGCGCTGTTCCTCGTCACCGGCGCGGTCTTTCCGCTGGCGGTCCTGCCGAGCCCGCTCCAGGCGATCGGCCTGCTCACGCCGCTGACGTGGTGGGTCGCCGGCATGCGGGCTGCGATGTTCCCCGATTCGCCAAGCTCGCTCGGCGGCGACGGATCGCTGTTCGCTCGGCTGGCGGGCCACGCGGTGCCCGGCTCGATCGAGATCGTCGTTGCCTTGCTGGCCACCGGGGCGGTCAGTACACTCGCCGCGTTGGCCGTCTTCCGGCTGAGCGAGCGACGGGCGAAGGACCGGGGCCTGTTCGACCAGACGACCGGCTCCTGACCGCCGATGGCTCCGCGGAACCAGACCGCGGACCGACCCGCCGAGCGCCAGATCGCCGGTGGCCCAGGGAGGCCGGATGCGCATCTACGAGGGCAGCCCGCGGCAGGACTTCGAGGAGGTCTTCCGCTCGATCGGCGCCTTCCTCGACCAGCGCGCGATGAAGGAGATCCTCCTCGTCGAGGCGCCCGACGGGTTCATCGTCCAGGGTCTCGTCACCGCCACCGCGGCAGGTGGCAGCGCCTGGTCCGAATCGTTCGGCCAGCAGACGAAGGAGACGCTGACCTTCCTCGACGACGACATCGCCCGCTTCATGGAAGAGGCCGCCTCGCATCGGGGCAAGCCCGACCCCGTGCCCGACGGGCCGCCGGCCGGCTACTACGAGCAGGCCCTGCGCGTCATCGGCCGGTACATGGACGAGCAGAAGCCGCGCGACGTCTTCTTCTTCGAGCAGGACGGCGCGTTCGTCGTCCGGCTCCTCGTCGCGGCGCCCACCGGCAGCCACCACGAGCTCGCCGAGTTCACCCGCGACGACATCGAGCAGATGGTCAACCAGGGTCCGGCGCTTCGTGCGCCGGCAGCACCCGCCGCCCCGTCGGGGCGGTCCGCCCGATAGGCCGGCACGTCATGTCGCTGGATCAACAGCAGGAGGAGCCCAGGTGAAAGCGCTCAAGACCGTCGCGGTCGCTCTCGGCATCACGCTCGCAGCCCTGATCGTCATCCCCCTCGTCGTCCTCGCGGGCCTGTTCGTCTGGCTCAAGCTGACCGAGGAATCCGACGAGGAGATGCTCGAGCTCGACCAGGAGACCGCCTGAATCCTCGGGCCGATCGCTCGCAGGAGCGTCGCCTCGGCCCTCGGAGGGCGAGTTCCACCTCGCCAGGGAGGGTGCCAGGATCCCGAGCGTGAAGCCCGCCGATCCGGCGGGCTTCGTCATGCCCGGCGCCGTTCGGGCGTCTGCGCCGCGCGAGCGTCGACTCGCGGAGGCTGGCGTCCTCGCGGTCGTCTTCCTGTGGGCCGGCAACTTCGTCGTCGTCAAGGCCGTGATCGAGGCGATCCCGCCGGTCGCGTTCACGTTCCTGCGCTACGGGCTGGCAGCGGTCACGCTCCTGGCGCTGCTGCGCTGGCGCGAGGGCGACATTCGGCTGCCACGATCCGACGTGCCCGCGATCGCCGTGCTCGGTGTCATCGGCTTCGGGATCTACCAGGTCCTCTGGACGGTCGGGCTCGAGACGGTCCCGGCCGGCGACTCCGCGCTGATCGTCGCCTCGACGCCCGTGCTCGTCGCAGTCCTCGCGGTCGCCGCGGGCTCCGACGTCCTGACGCGGTCGCGCGCCCTCGGGGCGCTGGTCTCGTTCGCCGGCGTCGCGCTCGTCGTCGGCGCGAACGGGCTGACCGTCGGCACCTCCGTCCTCGGCGACCTGCTCACGCTCGGCGCGGCGCTCTGCTGGGCGATCTACACGGCGTGGGGCGCGCCGATCCTGCGCCGCCACTCGGCGCTCCGAACGACGGCGTGGACGACGGTCTTCGGGACGTTGTTCCTCGCGCCGATCGGGCTCGCGCAGTTCGCGTTCGCCGCCGGCTCAGGCGGCCCGTCCGAGGTGACCGTCGCGGCCGTCATCCCGGTCTTCGCCGCGGTCGTCTACTCGGGCTGGCTCGCGGCGGGCTTTCCGAACGTGGCGATCTTCCACGCCGTCGCGCTCCTCGGCCCCACCCGCGTGACCGCGTTCCAGTTCCTCGTGCCTGCGGTGACCGTCGTCGTCGCCTTCGTCGCCCTGGCGGAGCCGATCCGTCTTGCGCAGATCGTCGGCGGCGTCGTCATCGTCGCCGGCATCCTCGTCATGCGCGGGACCCGGCCGGGCTTCCCCGCCGGACGGGCGCGGCCCGAACGCCGCGACGTTCGACCTCAGGTGTCGAAGCCACCGAGCGGCGAGGCCGACGCTCCCGCCGTGGAATAGGGCGGCCGAGCCGCCAGCGCGTCGGCGTCGAGGGCGACGTCGATCCGGTCGGCTTCGATCGCCGTCACGTCGTCGCGTGGCACGAGGATGAGCGGCTCCGCGCCGCCGCGGTCGACGACGAGGCCGTGGAAGATGTCCTCGTTCTCGTCTGCCGACACGTCCCGGAGCGTCGCGATGCGATCGCCCGTCGGCCCGAACACCGGGGTTCCCGGGCGGGCGACGCGCCAGGAGATGGTCGTCTCGTCGGCCGCGTCCGTCACGTCGGCCGCGGGGGTGTCGGTCGCGTCGGCCGCGGCGGCGGGTGCGTCGGTCGCGTCGGCCATGTCGGTTGTGTTGTCGCGTCGCGTGGGGTCGTCCATCGCAGGCATGGTGCCACCGGGGCGATTCGGGGACCGCGGCTTTCGTCGGGGCCACGTATCGGTCAGCGGTCGATTGCAGAACCTCGCCGCCTCTCGAACCGGCGAGCGCTGCGTGGCGGCCGGCGATGGAAACGGTGCCACCAGCAGCGGGGTCACGATGCGGTGCCAGTCGCGGCTCTGGATCGTGCCGAATATCGCGGCAGGCGATGATCGGCACCGCTGCCGCGCCGCGGCAGACCGCCGCCGGCACCCCACACCGCTGCCGCGCCGCGGCAGACCTCGCGCCGCGACCGCCCTCGGTTGCTCCCGCTGCCGGCGTTCGGTAGCATCAGAAAAACCCCCGGAGGACACGACCGATGGCGAAGTATGTCTTTGTGACCGGAGGAGTCACCTCCTCACTCGGCAAGGGCATCACCGCCGCCAGCATCGGCCGGTTGCTCAAGGCACGGGGCCTGCGAGTCTCGATCCTCAAGCTCGACCCGTACATCAACGTCGACCCCGGAACGATGAGCCCGTACCAGCATGGCGAGGTGTTCGTCACCGACGACGGGGCGGAGACGGACCTCGACCTCGGCCACTACGAGCGGTTCATCGACGAGAACCTGACCCAGCTCAGCAACGTCACGACCGGTCGGATCTACCAGGCGGTCATCGCCAAGGAACGCCGCGGCGACTACCTCGGCGGGACGGTCCAGGTCATCCCCCACCTCACGAACGAGATCAAGGAGCGGATCTCGCGCGTCGCCCGCGACGGCGATCCGGACGTCGTCGTCGTCGAGGTCGGCGGGACCGTCGGCGACATCGAATCGCTGCCGTTCCTCGAGGCCATCCGGCAGATGCGCAAGGACGTCGGCCGGGCGAACGTCCTGTACGTCCACGTCACGCTCCTGCCGGCGCTCGCCGCAACCGGTGAGCTGAAGACGAAGCCGACGCAGCACTCGGTCAAGGAGCTGCGCGGGATCGGCATCCAGCCGGACGTCATCGTCCTCCGCAGCGACCAGCCGGTCAGCGACGAGATCCGCGACAAGATCGCCCTGTTCACCGACGTCGCGAGCGAGGCCGTGATCCCGGCCGAGACCGCCGAGACGATCTACGAGGTGCCACTCCAGTTCGAGGCCGCGGGGCTGGGGCGGCTCGTCGTCCGCGAGCTCGGGCTGGACCAGCAGGCGGCCGAACCCGACCTCGCCGGCTGGCGGGCGCTCGTCGAGCGGATCAAGGCCCCGAAGCCCACGCTCGAGGTCGCCCTCGTCGGCAAGTACATCGAGCTCCCGGACGCCTACCTGTCGGTCACCGAATCGCTGCGGCACGCGGCCTGGGCGCACGGCGTCGACGTCCACGTGCGCTGGGTCGATTCCGAGACGCTGACACCGGACAACGTCGGGGAGCGACTCGCCGACGCGGCGGGCGTGCTCGTCCCCGGCGGGTTCGGCCATCGCGGGATCGAGGGCAAGGTCCTCGCCGCCCGGTTCGCGCGCGAGCACGACGTTCCGTATCTCGGGCTGTGCCTCGGGCTCCAGTGCGCGGTCATCGAGCTGGCACGGACGACGCTCGGGACGGACGACGTGAACTCGACCGAGTTCGACATGTTCACGACGAACCCGGTCATCGACTTCATGCCCGACCAGCGCGAGCTCGAGGACAAGGGCGGCACGATGCGCCTCGGCCTCTACCCGGCACGGCTGCTGCCGGGGTCGAAGGCTGCCGCCGCCTACGGCGAGGAGGTCGTCTACGAGCGACACCGCCATCGCTTCGAGGTGAACAACCGGTTCCGCGGCCTGCTCGAGGGTGCCGGGCTGAGCCTGTCGGGCGTCTCGCCCGACGGTCGGCTCGTCGAGATCGTCGAGCTGCGCGACCATCCATGGTTCGTGGCGTCGCAGTTCCACCCGGAGTTCAAGTCGCGGCCCGAGCGGCCGCACCCGCTGTTCGACGGCTTCGTCGCCGCGGCGATCGCGGAATCGCGTCGGCTGGACCGGCGAGATCGGGTGGTGCCTGTCGAACGCGCCGTCGTCTCGGAGGTCTCGGCCGGCTGAGATCGGCGCTGGTTGCCGCGGCGCGAAGGGGTGGCGCGGCGTAGGGGTGGCGCCGCGAAGGGTGGCGCCGGCGGTGAAGGCGCCGGGCGCGTTTTGGCCTTCGCCGCCACGAGCCTCGGCTTGGCGAGGGTCATTCCCACCGGAAGGTAATCGTGTGGCGAAGCCGGGGCACACGGCTCGGCAAGCGTCGCGATCCACTTCGATTTCGGGTGTTCGCGAGCGTGGCGGCTCACGGTGATCGACCGGCGGAGCCGCGATTCGGCCGCTTGAGGGCCGGCTAATCGCAACCGTTACCTTGTGGTGGGAATCCGCCCGGTCATGCTCCGCGCGCCGAGGCTCTGGGGCACGGCAGCGGGGCCGGCATGTGCCCGCCGCGCGCCCGAGGCTCCGGGGCACGGCAGCGGGGCGGGCGTGTGCTCGCCGCGCGCCCGAGGCTCCGGGGCACGGCAGCGGGGCCGGCGTGTGCTCGCCGTGCGCCAGGGCTCCGGGGCACGGCAGCGTGCCGCCGTGCGCCGCCGGCGCGTGCTCGCCGTGCGCGGCTGGCGCATGGCCGCCGTGCGCGGCACGTGCGGTCGATGGCCAGCCGTAACGTCGCCCCCACGCCGCTACCGGGTTTGTGAAGCGCAGCAGCCTAGAATTCAGGCAATCCCCGCGGACGCGGGTCGCAACGTCGCGAACGCGACCAGGAGCCACCAGAGATGAAGATCTTCCTCGACACCGCAGACATCGAAGAGATCCGGACGGCGGCCCGCTGGGGCGTGCTCGACGGCGTGACGACGAATCCGACGCTCTATGCCAAGGTCGGCGGGAGCTACGAGGAGATCCTCCAGGAGATCTGTCGGATCACGAGCGGGCCCGTCTCCGCTGAGGTGGTCGCCGAGGACGCCGACGGGATGCTCAAGGAAGGGCGCGCCTTCGCGAAGCTCGCCCCGAACATCGTCGTCAAGGTCCCGATGAGCGAGGAGGGGCTCGAGGCGATGAGCCGCTTCGCCGAGGAGGGGATCAAGACGAACTGCACGCTCATCTTCTCGCCGAACCAGGGCCTCCTCGCCGCCAAGGCCGGCGCGAGCATCCTGTCACCGTTCGTCGGCCGGCTCGACGACATCAACGAGGACGGGATGACGTGCATCCGGGAGCTCGTCGACATCATCGAGCTCCATGACCTCGACAGCGAGGTCCTCGCGGCCTCGATCCGCAACCCGCTCCACGTGACGCAGGCGGCCCTCGCCGGCTCGCACATCGCGACGTTGCCCTTCAAGATCCTCCAGCAGATGGTCCATCACCCGCTGACCGACAAGGGGATCGTCCAGTTCCGCTCGGATTGGGACAAGGCGCGCAAGGCCGCGGCGGAGAAGTCGTCGGGCGGACCGCAGCAAACGGCGACGGCCGCGACCGGCTCGGGCGCCTGAGCCGATCCGCTTTCAGCCCCGCCACCCGCGCGCCCGGCGAGAACGGCGTGGGTCCTCCCGGGTAGCATCATCGATGATCGATCATTGGCGGGCGGGCCCGGCCGCGGCCACGGGACGGCGGCCGGCAGCACGCCGGGGATGACCGGAGGCCGGCTCGTGTTCGGCGATCGCGCGGAGGACATGCGTGGCAGTCGGTGAGGAGGTCCTCGGCCAGTTCCTCGGCGACGAGACCTTTCCGGTCGACTGGGACTCCGAGGTCGAGAAGTCGTTCTTCTGGGTCTACGACGACCTGCACATCCCGCACCCCGTCAGCCCGATGTTCTTCGACATCGGCGGCTGGTGGCTCAGCTGCGACCACATGTTCCGCAGGTTCGGGACGCCGTTCGCGGTCGACTGGCTGGCGAAGAACGTGAACGGCTACGTCTACACGACCGCGATTCCGGCTGATCCGGACCTCCGCATCGAGGGCACCGAGTACAGCTCCCGATACGGGGCCCGCGTCCCGCGCGACGCCGCGTTCGCCACGAACATCGGCAAGTACCTCGATACGGTCCTGCCGGTCTACGGCGAGCACTTCGCCGACTGGTGGCGCGATCGGCTCGTGCCGGAGATGGAGCGCAACTTCGCCTACCTCGAGGCCCGGCTCGACCAGGCCGACGGGATGAGCGTCGCCGAGCTCGCGACGCTCCTCGAGGACGCGATCGACATCCACGATCGTCACTGGAAGATCCACTGGATGCTGAACTTCGCGCAGCTCTCGGCGACCCTCGAGCTTCGCGCGGTCATGGAGAAGACGCGCGGCCGGATCGACGAGGCGCTCCTGGGGCGGCTCCAGAACTCGGCATCCGACCGAAACTGGGACTCGATCGAATCGCTCTGGCGGATGAAGAACGAGGTGCGGGACGATCCGGAGCTCGCGGCGGCGTTCGCGACCGGCGATGCCTCCGCCATCGCCGCTGCGCTGAAGGCGACTGAGCGCGGGCGCCGGTTCATCGCCGAGCGGATCGAGCCGTACCAGCGTGAGTTCGGCTGGCACGCCGTCTGGAGCCACGAGTTCGTGTTCCCGACGGTCCGCGAAGAGATGGAGCCGGTACTCGACCTCATCCGCGACTACCTCGCGAGCGACTACGACTACCCGACCGCGATCGCCGCCATGCGCGCGGATATCGAGGCCGCCTCGCGTGAGATCCTCGACGGGCTCGAGGGCGATGCGCTCGAGGAGATGCGCGGCGCGAACGCGATCAACCTGCGGATGGCGCCGCTGACGCCGGACCATCACTTCTACATCGACCAGGGCGCGAACGCGCACGTCCGCCTGGTCCTCATCTCGATCGGGCGCAAGCTCGTCGAGGCCGGCCGCCTCGACCGACCGGACGACGTCATGTTCCTCCGCTACAACGAGCTCCGGATGCTCATCGGCGACGCGTCCGCCGTCGACGCGCGCGGCCTCGTCGCCGCCCGGCGTGCCGAGCGCGCGGCCGCAGAGCGGGTCCATCCGCGCAACTGGATCGGGACCGCGACGCCGTCGCAGCTGGCGTTTCCGTACCTCGTCAACTGGGGCTACCCGGAGCGCTTCTACCAGGAGCAGGGGCAGGAGCAGGCCGCCGACGCGCGGCGGATCATCGGCATTGGCGGGTCGCCGGGCGTCACCGAGGGGATCGCCCGTGTCGTCCGGACGATCGACGAGTTCGACGACGTGACCGACGGCGACATCCTCGTCTGCCACATGACGAACCCGGCCTGGGTCGTCCTGTTCACGAAGATCGCCGGCCTCGTCACCGACACCGGCGGGACGACATCCCACCCGGCCGTCCTGTCACGTGAATTCGGGATCCCGGCGGTCGTCGGCACGTCCGTCGCCACGCGGCGGATCTCGACCGGTGACCGGATCCGCGTCGACGGCTCGACCGGCGTCGTCGAGGTCGTGTCCGCGGCCCCACCCGGCTCGGCCGCGAACGCCCTCGTGGGCGGGTAGCCGGGGCGTGGCGGTCAGCGGCGCGATCTCGCGGGCGGTCCTCGCGGACCAGGTGAAGGACCGGATTCTCGCCGCGATCCTGAGCGGCGAGTACGCCCCCGATTCCCGGATCGTCGAGACCCAGGTCGCGCGGGAGCTCGGCACGAGCCAGGCACCCGTCCGCGAGGCGCTCCGCGGTCTCGCCGCACTCGGCGTCGTCGAGATCGCCCCGTTCCGCGGCGCGCGGGTCCGGCGGCCGTCACGCCGCGAGATCCTCGAGGCGTACGTCGTCCGTTCGGCCCTCGAGACGCTCGCCGCCACGCTCGCGGTGCCGAGGCTGAGCTCCACGGACGTCGACGACCTGGCGAGCGATCTCGCGGCCATGCAGCGCGCCGCGGACGCCGACGACGGGCGAGCGCTCGCGGACGCCGACGCCCGGTTCCACGGCAGGATCGTCCAGGCGGCCGACAACGCGACGCTGCTGGCGGTCTGGCGTTCGCTCGAGCCGTTCTCCCGGACGTACCTCACGCTCGTCGTCCCGGGCGCGGACCCGCACTGGTCGGCCGACCTCCACATCCCGATCCTGGCCGCCGTGGAGCGTCGCGATGCCGCGGAGGTCGCGGGCGCCCTCGGTCTCCACTTCGACGAGATCAGCGACAACATGAGCCGCCGGCTCCCGCGCGACGACGGCGACGTCACGCTCGACGCAGGCACGACGCGAGGGAGCACATGACCACGAGCCTCCGGCTGTCCGAGGAATACGTCGCCGGGCCCGCCCGTCTGCGCGTCGACGTCCACGGCTCGTCGCCCGTCGAGCACGTCCTCGACGACACGAGCTTTCTCGACTATCGGCTGGCCGACGTTCGCGTGGCGCCGGAGGTCACGCTCGAGGCGCCGGACATCGCCTGGGACCAGAACGCCCCGAAGGGCGTCGCCTATGACGGCCAGCGGATGTCGTTCACGGGCGCGTGGCCCGCGGGACCGATCCAGAAGGCGATCGTGACGATGCTCGCGCTGCGGATGGAGGCCGTGGGACTGCATCCCTTCCACGCCTCGGCGGTCCGCTACCACGACCGAACGGTGCTCTTCCTCGGCGGCGAGTCGAACCACGGCAAGTCGATGGGCCAGATCGAGGCCTGCCGCCGCGGCGCGCTCCTCGTCTCGACCGAGACGACGATCGTCGACGACGACGGCATCGCGGTCGTCGGCTCGAAGTCGGCCTTCCTCAGGAGGCGGACCGAGGGCACCGAGCGGGCGGACAAGGCGGCGCCTGAGGCCGGCGTCGCGAAGTTCTTCGGCGGCATGCCGACCTGGGAGGTGTACGAGCGGCCGTCCCGCGTCGACCTCGTCATCGTCCCCGCGATCGACGGCAACTACGAGGCGTCGTGCGCGGAGATGATCCCGTTCGAGCGCCAGTTCCAGACCTTCCATTCGGTCCAGAACTACTTCCTGACGAACGAGCTGCTCGCGCCCGGGTTCCCGATGCCGCTCGTGGACACCGACGAGCTCCGGCGTGCGCGCGCGGCGTTCGTCGACCGCTTCGCCGAGCGACCGTACTGGTTCGTCCGGGCGGCCAACCCGCAGGTCCTGCTCGACGAGGTCGACCGGGTGCTCGGGCTGGGCTGATGCGTCCCTTCGCCTACGAGCGGCCGACCCGCCTCGGCGACGCCGTCGCGATGCTCGCGGAGCTCGGCCCGGACGGTCGGCCGCTGTCCGGCGGCACGGACCTGATCATTCGCCTGCGCGACGGCTCCATCCGGCCGCGCGTCGTCGTCGACGTCAAGGGCATCGCCGAGCTCGACGATGCGATCCGCGAGGACGGCGGCCGGCTCGTCATCGGCGCCCTCGCGACGATGACGGACATCGCCGCCCATCCCCGCATCCGGCGCGACTTCACGTCGCTCGCCGACGCGGCCGCGGTCGTCGGCGCCGTCCAGATCCGCAACCGCGCAACGCTGCCGGGCAACGTCTGCAACGCCTCGCCGGCGGCCGACACCACCCCGTCTCTGCTCGTCCACCAGGCGACCGTCGTCGTCGCGGGGACGGACGGGTCGCGTCGCATCCCGATCGACGACGTGCTCGTCCGGTCGGGCGTCACGACGATCGCGCGGGGTGAGCTCGTGACCGCGATCGAGCTGCCGCTCCCCGGCGCCGCGCGGCGCGGCTCCGTCCACGTCCGGCGGACGCGCCGGCGCGGCCACGACCTCGCATCGGTGACGCTTGCCTGCGCCATCCTGCCCGACGGAACGACCCGCATCGCCTTCGGCAGCGTCGGGCCGCGACCGTTCCTCGTCACGGACGA
>DASSHA010000105.1:0-3309 GCA_035693145.1 Candidatus Limnocylindrales bacterium | reverse complement strand
TCGCGGCGGCCGAAGGGTTCGCCGCCTCGACGTCCGCCCGTGCCTTCACCCGGGCCTTCGGGCTGCCGCCCCACCAGTACGTGCTGTCTCGCCGCCTCGAGGCGGCCCGCTCCCGAATCCTCGACGGCCAGCCTCTCGCGACCGTCGCCGTCGACCTCGGCTTCGTCGACCAGGCGCACATGACGCGGCGCTTCACGCGGCTCTTCGGGACGTCGCCAGGCTATCTCAGGCGCGACCGTCGGGATGGCCGCTGACCGTCGCTCTGCGAGGATCGGGATTGATGGCGATGCCAAGGTCGATCGACGTCGTCGAGCGAGATCCGTGGACGACGGCCGCGAAGGTCGAGAGCGCCGCGCTCGGCAGGACGATGCCGGTCGAGGCCTTCGTGCCACTGGCAGCCAGCCGTGGTCCGGGGTCCGTCCCGATCGCGTTCCTGTTCCACGGCCGGGGCGCGGACGAGACGCAATGGTTCGAGGGCCACGGCGGAGACGGCGTCGGGCTGGACCGACTCGCCCACACGCTCGTCGCCGACGGAACGCTACCGCCGCTCGTCATCGTGTCGGCCGCGATCGACGACTCGTACGGGCTCGACTCGTCGCCGGCAGCGGACGGCTACGACCACGGTCCGTACGAGCGCTACATCCTCGATGAGCTGATGCCGACGATGGAGGCGCGCTACGTCGGGGGCGTGCCCTCGCGTCGGCTCGTCGGCGGGCTGTCCATGGGCGGCGAGACCGCCCTGCGCTTCGCGTACCAGCACCCCGACCTGTTCGAACGGGTGGCCGTCGCGAGCCCCGCGCTCTGGCTGTCCTCGCCGCCGGCGGAACGCACATGGATCTACGATCCCGGGAACGACCCGCTCCGGCTGGTCAGAACGGTGAACCCGCTGCCGCCGACGTTCCTCGGCTACGGCCGCGACGACTACGACTGGATCCGGGCCGGCACGACCGAGCTCGCGAAGCGCCTCACCGCGCGCGGCGAGCCGAACGAGCCGCTCGTCGTCCCCGGCGGCCACGACGTCGGCACCTGGCGCGCCCTCGCGCGCCCGCTGCTCCTCGCGCTGGTCGGCTCCTGAGGCTGACCGGGTCCGAGCAGCGTCGCATCCTTGCGCGGGGAGCCGCGCGGTTGCAGCAGTGGCGCATGATGCTCCGACTGTGAATCCGAGTGACGCGATCCCCATCCCCGCGGCGGATCCTCAGCAGCCAGACGCTGGTGGCCGGCCGAGGCCGACTGGTATCACCCTCCTCGCGCTGCTGGCCCTCCTGACCGTCGTACTCGTCCCGATCGCCACCCCGTCTCCGCTGGTCGCGACGTTGGGCGCATTCGGCATCCTGGGAGTCGTCGTCCTCTCGCTCGCCCTTGCGTGCGGGCTCTGGGAGCTTCGATCGTGGGCCTGGCCTCTCGCGATCCTGTTCTGGGCCATCGGCTTCATCGACGCGCTGTTGCTGCTCACCGCGGGGACGATCAACACGAACCTCGTCGTGGCCCCGCTCGTCGTCGCCTACCTCAACCGTTCGGCCATCCGTCGGCTCTTCGGGCGCTAGGAGACCGGCGACTCCGGACGCGAGAACGTCCGTCAGACCGCCGGGCGCACGGCCTCCACGATCGCCCATGCGACGAAGACGATCGGTGCGACAAACGTCAGCGACTCCACGACCTGATCGAACGGCAGGTGCCACGTCCCGGTGGCCAGCTCCGCCGGAACGATCGCGCCGAGGGCGAGGCAGAGCGACGCAATCGCGAAGAACAGCAAGGTCGCGACGCGCATCGGTCGAGTCACTCGCTCAGCCGGCGAGCTCGGCAAGAAGGCCGCCACCCTCGATCCGCGAGAGGACGAAGTCGCGGGTGGGCTGATCCCGGAAGTAGACGTAGCAGCCGCGGAGGCCGCGGGTAAGCAGCACCCGGTAAACGTTCTTGACGTAGCCGGTGAACTCGTCTGGCGACTTCCGACTGCGACGGAGGTAGCCGTCCTTCGAGTACTCGGGCTGGCCGACCCAGCCGCGACCCGGCCGGTAGACGAGGTCTTCGCCCCAGATGACGCCCACGTAGTCGAACTCGAATCCCTGGGCGGTGTAGACGCACCCGACCTGGTCGATCCCCTTCGGATCGCTTGCCCAGTAGTGCGACTTCGGGATGCCCGGCGCGAGCCGAGTGACGTCTGCCCGAGCGTTCCACGGCATCGACCAGTCGCCCTCGACGACGTCGGGGACGAGCGTTCCGTCGGCCGCCGGTGACGACCACGGCCAGCAGAAGCCGGCGACCAGGCGGGCGGTCGAACCTCCAGCGGCCCTGGCTCGAACGCCCGCCTCGAGCTCGTGAACGGAATCGACCACTCGAACCTCGAACGGATCGGCCGAATCCCAGAGGACCTGCGGCGTCCGCGCGACTCCCAGCGTGTTGTCGACCCACTGGATGAAGGCATCGGAACCGTTCGCTCGGAACTGCGCCTCGAGCTCAAACTCGTACAGCGCGAGCCCGCGCTTCGCCGCCTCCTCGCGAATGAGGTCCGAACTTCCGACTTCGCCGGGGCGCACGACCTGTAGATCGTCGATGAAGAAGACCGTCACGCGCGCGGCGTCGAAGATCTCGGCGATCTGCGCCTTGCCCGTTCGATCGGTCGGACGGCTGAAGCGATCCGTGCTCGTCTCCCGGATCCGATGCGCCTCGTCGAGCACGACGACGTCCAGCCTCTCGCCCAGGGTCCGAAGATTTCGGAACCAGCTGAACAGGCTCGTTGCCCGCGGACCCACGAGCCGCCGCAGATTCTCGGTGAATGCGCGCGACCCGGTCGCGTGCACGACCCTCGCGCCCGACGCGGCGAGGTCGGCGACGAGATTGATGGCGATGACCGACTTGCCGGTTCCCGGACCGCCGCGGATGAGGAACACGGCGTTCCCCGGCGTCAGCGCACTCGCCTTCACCTGCGCGACGACGGCGTTGTATGCGACCACCTGCTCGTCGAGGAGGGTGAACGAGGGCTCGCGCCGGATCATCTTCGCGACGTGGTCGAGCAGCCGCCGGTGCGGGTGGAAGCGAGCCTCCGCGATCCGCTCGAGGATCGACCCGTCGTCGGGCTCGCCGACATGCGAGACGAGGTAGTCGACGAGCTCGTCGGTTCGGTCGCCCTCGTAGAGCGGATAGCGCCCGAGCAGGTCGGCGAACCGTGCGTCGTGCAGGAACGACGACGGGTTGTGCTGCGCGTTGTGGAGGTATGCACAGGACGCGACGCCGACGGTGCCGGTCGAGAACGCCGGATGCGTGTCGACGAGGTACTGCTCGTAGCCGCCGACCTGGCGCGATGGATGCAGG
>DASSHA010000104.1:0-9484 GCA_035693145.1 Candidatus Limnocylindrales bacterium | reverse complement strand
GACCGTCGCCGCGTCGCGATCCTGGGGCCCGACGACCTCCGGCTCGCGCTCGAGCGGGAGTACGTCTCGGTCTACCACCGACCCGACCAGCTCGTCGACGTCGAGGACGCCAGCCGCGAAACCGCGCCCCGCCTGATCGCTCGCCTCGAGGAGCTTCGCGGCTGAGGAGCTTCGCGGCTGAGGGGCGGCGAGCCGCGTCGCAGAAACCCCCGGCTCGCTGAAGCCCCCGCCTCAGCGACAGCTGGAACGGTTTCGGGCCGGCCGCGTCGAGGTTCCGAAGCCGGCGACTGCAAGAAGCCCGGTGCCGGCTTCCCATTCCGCCCGCTCGTCGCGGTGCAGCCGGGCCCGCTCGGCGGCCACGATCGCACAGAGGTCATGGCGCGTCGCCGCGAGCGACGGCGAGCGATGAAGGCGATTCGCCGCGTCCTCGAGGAACGCCGCGTAGAGCGAGATGGGCGACGCGGCGGCGAGCCGGCCCTCCAGCCCGGGTCGCTCCTCGATGGCGCCGACGAGCCGGGCGAAGAAGGCCGCGACGTCGTCCGCCGCGGTGTCCGCGGTCTGCGAGTGG
This sequence comes from Candidatus Limnocylindrales bacterium, assembly GCA_035693145.1. GTDB lineage: Bacteria > Chloroflexota > Limnocylindria > Limnocylindrales > CSP1-4 > DASSHA01. The sequence continues at coordinate 8,916 of DASSHA010000104.1, read as the reverse complement.
CCGCCCGACCGGAGCAGCGGCGCCGGCGAGACGAGCACGACGACACGCGCGCCGTCGACATCGTCGGCGAGCACCCGGCCGCCGAACGTCACGTAGACGTTCACGGCGTGGACCCGATCGACGACCCGGATCGAGCCCCACGAGAACCGGGCGTCGCCCGGCAGACGCGTGTGCCGGTCGATCGTTCTACGCACCCCGCGGCCCGCTTCGGCGCGCCACAGCTCGATCACCTCGGGGTCGAAGTGGCGGAGGGTCGGCCGGTCGCGCAACGAGACGATGAGGAACGCCGGCCCGGGCGCGTCCGGCAGGTCGGCATGCGCGACGAACCCCCAGTCGCCGAGCCGCCGCGCGGCGTCGCGAGGCTCGAGCGCGGGACGGTCGGGCGCGACCGTCATCACGACGTCCGAACCAGCCGGCGCTGCTGCTCGAGAAGCGGAAGCACGAATCTCTCTTCCTGCACGACGTGCGCGGCGAGCAGCGCCTGGAGCCGCGCCAGATCGGCGACGATCCGATAGGCAATCTCGGACGTCCAGTGACCGCGCAGAAGCTCGGCGTCGGCCTGGAGCCTCTCCGCGGAAGCCGAGATCTGCGAATGCTCGAACCGAAGGACACGCGTCGCCCACGGCGTCCCGGCGTCGCGATCGAGATCGGGGTACAACCAGGCGTCCTCCCATGCGGCGTGTGGCAGGACGTCGCGGTCGATCCATTCCATGAGCCGGTGCAGCCGCTCCGCGAGCTCCGGGCGGCCCATCCGATGAGCGTCGCCGATCGCCTCCTCGAGCATCGCGAGGCCGACGCGAAGGCGTTGATGCTCCTGTTCGACGAAGCGGCCCTCGACGAGATCAGCCGTCGATACGTTCGACACGTCACACCTCTCGTTGACGATCCCGCCAGCTGTGGACGCTACGTTCACATTGGCGTCGCAGCCCTGAGGGGCTATAGGGCCGTCGGACCCGGTCCGGCGGCCCGTTCGTCGCGCACCTCCACCGCTCAGATCGATCGGTTTGCGATCGCCAGCTCGTGCCGCGTCGACTGCTCCAGGGCAGCCAGTCCGGCCGGCGTCAGGCGATCGCAGGCCCAGCTCCAGTGGATCGACACGACGTCGCCGAGCGCGGGCGCTTCGAGGAAACCGACGCCGTCGACCGCCGCCCGGACCCTGGTCGGCGCCGGGTGGCCGAGCGCGAGCTTGCCGTCGACGAGCGTCATCGACGGCGCCGCCACCTCGAGCCAGTCGCCGTCGAGCGCCTCGACGGTGCCCCACCGGATGCGGCACGAGTCGATGGTCTCGAGCACCCCGGTGGCCGGGCCACCGCGGAGCAGCCCCGCCTTCGGGAACACGTCGAGGACGTGGAACGCGTGGATCGGACGCGCTCCCGCAGCCGGGGTCTCCGCCAGCCAGCGCCAGCGATCGCGTGGCATCCGTCGCCGGAACCGGTCGTCGACCGATCGACCGAGCTCGCGCGCGGTCACCCCGCCCGAGAGCGGACTCCCGAGCCAGTACGCCTCGACGACGCGCCGGTCGAGCGGATCGCCGATCCCGTTCGCCCGCGCGATGAGGTCGAGGTACGGGTACGCACCGTCGAAGCCCTTCGCGAGCTCGCGCAGCAGTCGCTCGTCGCCATGGTCGTGCGCCGTGCCCGCCTCGAGGAGCGTGGCCGGCTCGTCCGGCCCGCACAGCCCGAGGCGATTCGGGCCGTAGGCATAGCGGGCGAAGAGGTGGACGCCGGACGCCGTGGGATCAGGCGCCTGCACGCGCATCGGCCGGCTCCGGGACGAGGCTGCGCGATCGTGCCTGGACGACGGCACGGGCCCCGATGGCCAGCGCGGCCAGCAGGATGAGCGCGTTCCCGCTCACGGAGGAACCGGGCAGGCCGCCCTGCTGGAGGGCCGTCAGGCCGCCCGTCACGACGGCGCCGCTCACGAGGACGGCACTCACGATCGTCGCCGGCGCCCGCTGGAGCGCTGCGAACCACGTCGTGACGTAGGCCGCGAGCAGGAGGCCGGTGGCGACGACCCACGACCACTGCGCCGCACCGAGCGCGAGCAGCCCGCCGATCCGGCCGGTCACGAGGAGATACCCGAGCAGGACCACGACGCCGATCCCCATGCGGGCGGCACCGACGGTGGCGGCGTCGACGGTGCGAAGCAGGCGCCGCGCGACGACGATCTCGATCGACCAGAGCAGGGTGGCCGCCGCGATCATCATCTCGCCGCTCCCCCAGCGGACGCCGGTCGGCGGCGTGAGGAGGAACTGGCCCGCCAACAGGACGCCGAGCGCCGCGAGCTGGATCGGGCCGAGTCGCTCGCCGAGCAGCGGGACCGCGAGCAGCGCCACCCAGACGAACATCGTCTTGTGGATGAACGCCGCCGACGGGGCGCTCGCCACTGCGAGGCCCGAGAAGAACAGGACGAACGGGACGCTGCCGCCGACGATGGCGATCGCGAAGAGCCAGCCGGCCGAACGGCGGTCGAGCGAGCGAAGCCGGCCGATGCCGCCGCCAAGACCCAGGAGACCCACGAGCACCAGGGCCGCGACGAGGTTCTTGGCGGTCGTGTAGACGGCCGCGTCCGGGACCTGGCGTACGCCGACGGCGTTGACCATGATCGAGACGCCACTGACAGACGCGGTGACGAACGCGAGCATGACGCCCGCGGTGAGTGTGCGGGGCATCGCCCCTCGGCCGGGGATCAGGTTTCTCACGAGTCCTCCCTCCGCTCCGGCACTCGGTGGTCCGGCGCGAGCCCGGTCGCGACGGCGACGAGGTCGACGAGCGCAACCGCGTCATCCGGGTCGAGTCGACGGAGAATCGTTCCGCTCCCCACGAGCACCCAGTCGCCGGGCTCAACCTCGGGGACCACCACCGTCGTCGCGCGGCGCGAGCGTCCGTTCGCGACGACAGTCGCGCCGTCGGCGTCGACGGCGATCACGCGACCGGGGAACGAGATGCACATGGCGGTTCGGCGCTCATCGATCCCATCGTGCCGGCCGCTCGCGGTCGCGCGGAGGACCGGCAGTCACCGGATCGCCGGCCGTTCGGCACGTTCTCGGCTCGGGCACCGACGCGGGTGTCGACCTCGCCTCGCCGCCCGCTGCCCGGACGATCGCGAGCGCGAATCGGGGCAGCGCGGCGCGCACGGGCTCGGACAGCGGCGCGCCATGGGCGACCGTTCCGGCACCCAGCGCCACGACGGCGCCGGCGAGCGGACGACGAAGGAGCATCTCGGCGAGGCCGACGGCATCGGCCACCGGCATCTCGTGTGACGAGCGCACGCGGACGTTCCGTGCGACCCGGACCAGGTGGTCGAACGGGATGACCGCGACGACGCCCGCCGGCAGGCCGACGGCCGCATCCGCGACGACGACGGGTCCGAGCTCGGCGGCGTCGAGGAGCTCCTCTACGCGAAGGTGGTTCACGATCCGGACGCGGATCCCGGCCAGGCCTTCGGGGTCCAGCGTGGCGATTGCCGCAGCCGCCGCGCCATCGTCGCCTCGATCGGGTGCGCCGCAGGCGATGACAGTCGCAACGAGCGGACGGCGGGTCGAGCTGAGAGGCCGACGATCGAGCGTCGCGATCATCGGGACTCCTCCTCGATGTCGAGGTCGAGGAAGTGCGTGGCGCAGCTGATGCACGGGTCGTAGCTGCGGATCAGCTGCTCGAGCCGAAGCGTCGCCTCCTCGCGCGCCAGGCCGAGGACGGACGGCGCGAACGCCCGCAGGTCGGCCTCGATCGCGCCCTGGTTCTGGCTCGTCGGCGGCACGATCTGGGCGGACGCGACGAGACCACGTTCGTCGACCTCATAGCGATGGAAGATCAGGCCGCGCGGCGCCTCGGTCGACCACGCCGCACGACCCGGTCGCGACTGCCAGGCGACCAGCGGCGCGCCCCGCGGCCGATAGCCATCGACCAGATCGCGCGCGGACGCGGTGGCCTGGACGAGCTCGATGGCGCGCGCGGCGATCGACCAGTACGGATTCGTCCGGATTCGCTCGACCAGGCCGTGTCTCGCGAGGAGGTCGGCCGCCAGCGGATGGAGCCCCTCCCCGCCCAGCGCGATCCGTGCGGCGGGGCCGACCAGGTAGACCCGGCCATCGAGCGTTCGGGCGTGGAGCGCATTCGTGCCCTCGTGCTGCTCCTCGCTGAACGCGTCGTCCCAGCGATCCGGCGGAAGGTCCAGCCCGTCGGTCGATGCGATGCGGCCGTCGGCATACGGGTAGGCGCCCGGCAGGCGCAGCGCGACGAGCGGACGCTCCCGCTCGAAGGCTGGCGCGGTGAGCCCGGCGACCAGCTCGACGGTGGCGACCGAGTCGTCGACCGCCTCATCGAGCCGGGCCCTGATGCCGGCGAGCTGCGCCCGTCGCGGCACCCGCGAGAAGCCACCGACGCGGATGCTCACCGGATGGATCGCGCGGCCGCCAAGGAGGGCCATGATGTCGTTGCCGAGCCGCTTGAGCCGGAGCCCGCGCTCCACGAGCTCGCGGTGGTCAGCAGCCATCGCGAGCGCCGACGGGTAGCCCAGGAAGTCGGGCGCGTGGAGCAGGAACACGTGGAGCGCGTGGCTCTGGATCCATTCGCCGGCGTAGAACAAGTTTCGAAGCTCGGCGATGGACGGGTCGACCTCGATGCCGAAGGCGTGCTCGAACGCCCGGACGGCCGTCATCTGGTAGGCGACCGGGCAGATCCCGCAGATCCGCGAGACGATGTCGAGAACCTCGTCGGGCGTGCGACCCACGACCAGCCGCTCGAAGTAGCGCGGCGCCTCGAAGATCGAGAGGCGGGCCTCGACGACGTCGCCCCCGCGGATGCGTAGTCGGAGCGATCCCTCGCCCTCGACGCGGGTGACGTACTCGACGTCGAATGTCGCGTCGATCGCTCGCTCCTCAATGGCTTCCATCGGAAGCCTCCTGCCGCCGGTCGATCGACTCGCCGTGGGATGCGACGACCGCCCGGAACTCGTCCGCCCAGCCGGTGAACCCCGCGAACAATCGACTCACCTCGTCCGGCCCGCGGTCCTGTGCGAGCCGGTCCGCCAGCGACGCGACGTTCGCGCCTGCCCGTGGCCCGAAACAGCCGTAGCAGCCGCGCCCGTACGCCGGGCAGATCGCGCCGCAGCCGGCGACGGTGACGGGCCCGAGGCACGGTGTGCCGGAGGCTGCAAGGACGCAGACGTTGCCCCGCCGCTTGCACTCCGCGCAGACGACGTCATCGGGGAGCTGCGGACGACGCCCGATGACCGTGGCCGCGAGCAGCTCGCGCAGCTGCGCCGGGCTGATCGGGCAGCCACGCAGCTCGGCATCGACCTTGACGTGGTCACGGACCGGCGTGGCGCTGGCGAGCGACTCGATCCACTCGGGGTGCGGATAGACCGCCAGCCGCATCGCATCGTGGTCGCGCCAGTTGCGCAGCGCCTGGATGCCGCCGGCGGTGGCGCAGGCACCGATCGTCACGAGCACCCGCGCCCGGCTACGCAGCTCGACGATCTCGCGCGCCTGATCGGGCGAGCTGATCGCGCCCTCGACGAGGAGGACGTCGTACGGGCCGGCGGACCGGACCGAGCTCGCCTCAGGGAACTCGACGATCTCGAACCGCTCGAGGAGCGGTAGCAGCTCGTCCTCGAGATCGAGGAGCGTGAGCTGACAGCCGTCGCACGAGGCGAACTTCGCGACCCCGACCCGGACACGGCCGTCCATCACAGTCCCTCCCGGCCGAACGAATCGCCGAGCTCGGCAAGCGAGAAGATGGGTCCGTCGCGACAGACGAACCAGCGCCCGAGCTGACAGTGGCCACAGAGGCCAACGCCGCACTCCATGTGCCGCTCGAGGGTCACCCAGATCCGATCGCGACTGACGCCGCGCGCCGACAGCACGTCGGCGGTTGCGTGGATCATCCGTTCGGGCCCGCAGACGAACGCGATCGTCTCGGCGCCGTCCCACGTCTCGCGCTCGAGCTGCCGGGTGACGATGCCGACCGGTCCGGACCAGCCGGGGCCGGCCCGGTCGACCGTCAGCCGGACGTCGAACCCCGCGGCAGCCCAGGCGCGCAGCTCGTCGCGGTAGAGCAGATCGTCGGGCGTTCGGGCGCCGTCGTAGATGCGGAGCGCACGGAACCGCTCCCGATCGCGGGCCAGGGACTCGATCAGTGGCCGGAGCGGAGCGAGGCCGATGCCGCCGGTCACGACGACGACGTCGCGGCCAATCGCACGCTCGAGCGGCCAGGCGCGGCCCAATGGCCCGCGCAGCCCGAGCTCGGCGCCCGGCGCGAGGCCCACGATCGCGGCCGTCGCCGGGCCCGCCGCGCGAATTGTCAGCTCGATCGCGTCGGCGCCGATCCGCGACACGGAGATCGGCAGCGGCGGGAACGCCGGCAGCTCGAGCATGACGAACTGCCCCGGACGCGTCGCCAGGAGCGGCGCATCGAGGTCGTCGAGCACGAGCGTCGCGACGTCCGCGGTTTCCACCCGACGCTCACGGATCCGCCCGACCGACATCGTCGTCGGCCCGGCCCTGGAGACCGCTGTCGGTCGCGGCAACGCCATGCCCAGCGGCGCGGCCTCGAACCTGAGCGCCGCGGGCCGCGGTGGCTCGCGCAGGGGCGGCGCGGGCAGCGGCGCCACGACCGCAAGCTCCTCGCGGACGTCGATGCCGACCGGGCACCACGCGATGCAGCGGCCGCAACCGACGCATCCGGACGTCCCGAACTGCTCCACCCAGGTGCCGAACTTGTGTGTCAGCCACTGTCGGTAGCGGTCCTGCGGCCGGGCTCGGAAGCTTCCGCCGGCGACGCGGGCGAAGCCCGGCGAGAAGCATGTATCCCACGTCCGCTCGGAGACCGACTCGGCGCCGACGAGGTCGGAGCGCTGGACGACGCTCGTGCAGAAGCAGGTCGGACAGACGAGGGTGCAGTTCGCACAGGACAGGCATCGCTCCGCGATCTCCGCCCAGCGCGGGCTGCCGTGTCCGGCGATCAGCCGCTCAGGAAGCCCGTCGGTCGCGACCGGGTCGCCGATCGACGCGGCGACGGCGGCGACGGACGCTTCCGCGGCGCCGACCTCGGCCGGGCGCGCCGGACGCAGCGGCAGCCGGGCGGCGAGTGCCGCGCCCGCCGGGGAGCCCACTCGGACGAGGAACCCGGCGTCGAGCTCGGCGAGCGAGAGGTCGAACCCGGATCGGACCTGGGGCCCGCTGCCCATGGAAGTGCAGAAGCACGTCGATGCGGCCGCGGCGCACTCCACGGCGACCACGAGCTGGTCGCGCCGCCGCGAGGCGTAGTCGTCGTCGACGAACGGGCCGTCGCGGAAGACCCGGTCGTGGACGGCGAGGGCAGCGAGGTCGCACGCTCGCAGCCCGATGAACGCGACGGGCGCGCGGTCGACGGCGACTGCGCGAAAGGTCGCGTGTCCGTCGGCGTCACGCTCGGCACGGAGCAGCGGGACCTGGGGTGGGAACGTCCACCGCTTGGCGCTCGCCGGCCCGACGCCGAAGTCGAACACGCGGTCGCCGCTCACCTCACCCAGCCGGTACCGTCCGGCCGACTGCTCGTCCTTCCGTCCGATCGGCAGGTCGTCGACTCTGCTGATCGGTGCCAGCTCGATGGCGCCCTCGCCGACGACCGGCCCGATGACCGTCCGCCCGTCGGCCCCGAGCGCGTCGATCAGCGCCTGGAGGTCAGCCCGGGCGAGGAACATCGCCGGCGCATCCGTGAGAGCCGGCAGCAGGTCGAGCGCCTGTTGCGTCTCCGCGGGCGCCGGCGGCGACGGTGTCGGATGAAGCATCGCTTCGGCCTCGGATCCCGGCGGCGCATGACGGAGCCGCCGGAGCCGAACGTAGCCGGCCGGTCCAGGAGGGCGGGAGGGCCGCTCGTCAGGTTCGGGGGGGCCGGTCGGCAGGCCGAACTTGGGATCGGGTGGGGTCCATCGGCACTGTCGAGTCCGCGCGCCGAAGCGTTCGATGGTCGCGAACAGCGCACCAACGTCCGGATGCGCCGCCGGAACAGCGAAGGAGCCTCCGATGACAGCGCTACGCGTCTACGCCCCGGAGTTCGCCGAGCTTCGCGTCGCCGACGTCATGACGATCGATCCGGTCGTCGTCGGCGCGGACGACCCGATCGACGCCGCCGAGGACCTGCTCGCGACCTACCGAATCAGCGGCCTCCCGGTCGTCGGCTCCGACGGCCGTCTCGCCGGCGTCATCTCGAACACCGACCTCGTGCCCGACGGCAACGTCGGCATCCAGGCCCTCCTCCGGGCGAACGGTCGACACCTTCGCGTCGGCGAGCTGATGACGAGCCCGGCCGTCACCGTCTCGATGATGTCGACGCTCGTGGAGGCCGCCCGCCTGATGCACGAGAGCCGGATCCATCGCCTCGTCGCCGTCGACGACGCCGGCCGGCCGGTGGGGGTCCTCTCCGCGAGCGACTACGTGACGGTCGTCGCCGAGGGGTAACGAGGACCCAGCGGCCGCGGATGCTGCCCGATGGCCTTGGGCAACGAGGCCGAACGGCACTGGCGGCTTGATCGCCACCGTCGAATCCTGTCACTGCCGGTGTTCCCGGTCATCGAGAAACGGAGGGTCGTCATGGACCTCGGGATCTCACTCGGTTTCGGCGGCTGGATCGTTCTCGTCGCTGGCGCGCTCGTGCTCGGCGTCATCGCTCAGCTGATCGGCGAGACCGAGACGAACTACGAATGGATCGTCGCGGCCGTCGCGGCATTCCTCGGTGCGCTCGTCGCGAGCGAGTTCATCGTCGCGTGGCGCGGGTTCGAGCCGGTCTACGACGGCCTGGCCCTCGTCCCGGCTCTTGCCGGCGGCCTCGTCGTCGGGATCGCGGCCGACCTCGTCACGCGCTTCGGAACGGGCGGCAGCTACACGGCCGCGCACGGCGCGGCCTGAGGGCCACCTGACCCGGCGCGAGCCCCCGA
>DASSHA010000103.1:0-10191 GCA_035693145.1 Candidatus Limnocylindrales bacterium | reverse complement strand
CATGGCATCGGTGGGGACACTGGTCGCCGCCGACCGCGCACGCGGCCGCCCAAACCGGGCTGTGCATGGCATCGGTGGGGACACTGGTCGCCGCCGACCGCGCACGCGGCCGCCCAAACCGGGCTGTGCATGGCATCGGCGCGACCGCGGTGTCGCCGCCGACCGCGCACGAGCGGGTCCGACCGAGGCAAGAGGGGCGCCGCTCGCGCCCCGAGCGAGTCGCCCTATTGCCACCGGAACTGGCGGGCGGCGATCGCGAAGCAGGCGACGAGCCAGCCGCCGAGAACGAGCGCGCAGAGCGGCAGGGGGTTGAACGCCGCCCCGTCGACCATGACCTGCCGGAGGGCGTCCGAGAGGTACGTCAGGGGGATGATCCGGGCGACGGACTGGAGGACGGGTGGCATCTGGTCGATCGCGAAGAAGGTTCCGGACAGGAACATCATCGGGAACTGGATCACCGACACCATCCCGTTCGCCGAATCCTCGCTCCTGGCGAACGATGCGATGACGTACCCGAGCGCCAGGAATGCGAGCGAACCGAGGACGATGAAGCCGCCGATGACGAGCAGGTTGCCGCTCACTCGGACGCCGAACGCAAGGCTGCCGACGCCGATGATCACGACCGCCTGGGCGACGGCGATGAGGAGCCGCATGAGGACGTTGCTGCCGACCAGCTGCCAACGTCGCAGCGGCGTGGCGGCGAGGCGCTTGAGGATGAGCTTCTCGCGGTCGCTGACGAGCGGCACGGCCGCGAACAGGCCGACCTGCATGATCGACAGCCCGAGCATGCTCGGAACGAAGTAGCTGATGAAGTTCAGATCGGAGGTCTGGATCGCGGTCGGCTCGAGGGACACGAGGGGCGGTCGGCCGCCGAGGTTGATCGCGGCGATCGTGGCGCCGATGACCTGCTGCATGCTCTGGTTCGACTGCGACTGTGCGGGGTCCGAGTAGTAAGGCAGGCGCACGGGCGTCCCGGCCGACACGGACGCGCCGTAGCCGTTGGGGACGACGACGACTCCGCCGACCTTGCCGTTGCGGAGCTGGTCGAGGATCGCCTGCTCGTCACCGTCGTGCAGCTCCACGACGGGGTTCGAACTGAACGCCGCGTGAAGCTGCTCGGAGGCCGGCGAGTGATCCTGGTCCACGAAGCCGAGCGAAACACTGAACGAGCTGCCCTGGAAGATGAACCCGAACAGGAAGATGAAGATCAGGGGGAATGCGAGCGTCCAGAACAGGGCCGCACGGTCGCGCATGTAGCTCTTGATGTTCGCGACGGTCAGCTGGATCAGTGCGTTCATCGGCGGCTCTCAGTCCCGAATCGTCCGGCCGGTCAGGGCCAGGAAGACGTCCTCGAGCGCCGGGCGGCGGACGAGCAGGTTCTGTGGCTCGACCGCATGTCGTTCGGTCAGGGCGAGCAGCGACCCGATCGTCGCCGGCACATCAGCGGTGTAGAGAACCACCTCGTCGTCGTCCCGATGCAGCGAGACGACGCCGGGCAGCGCACGCAGCGCTTCGTCGTCGATGACGTCGATTGGGTCGAACCGCACCGACCGCTCGTGGAACCGCCGGCTCACAAGCTCCTCGACCGTGCCGAGCTCCAGGATCCGGCCGTGATCCATGATCGCGATCCGGTTGCAGAGGACTTCCGCCTCCTCCATGTAGTGCGTCGTGAGGAGGACGGTGGTTCCGCCCTGTCGAAGCCCGTCGATGAGCTCCCAGAGTGAGCGCCGGGCGGCCGGATCGAGGCCGGTCGTCGGCTCGTCGAGGAAGACGATCTCGGGTTCGTTGACCAGCGCGAGGGCGACGGCGAGCCGCTGCCGCTGACCCCCGGACAGCTCCCGCGTCTGGGCGTTTCGCCGTTCGGTGAGGCCGAGCGAGGAGACGAGCGCGTCCGTCGGGCGCGAGCGCGGGTAGAAGCTCCGAAACAGGTCGATCAGCTCGACGACCGTGAGCTTCGGATACAGGGCCGCGGTCTGGAGCGCGACCCCGATCCGCGGCCGCAGCGCGTCGGGGTGCCGTGCCACGTCGACGCCGAGGACCGAAAGCTCGCCGCGGTCCGGCGCCCGCAGGCCCTCGAGCATCTCGACCGTCGTCGTCTTGCCGGCGCCGTTCGGGCCGAGGAGGCCGAAGATCTCGCCGCGCGCGACCTCGAAGCTCACGCCGTCGACGGCTACCAGATCGCCGTATGACTTGCGAACGTCGCGGACCCGGATGACGGGATCGACGGGGCGTGCCGAAGCGCCGGATCGCTCGACCGCCGGAGCGACCGTCGTCACCGCTCCAGGCGCTTCCGCAGGTACGCCGTCACCGCTGCGTCGTAGCCCAGCGACTCGTATAGCCGTCGCGCGTCGGGGCGATGGTGCCCCGCCGTCACCTCGACGAACGCCGCCTCGACCTCGTTGCCGATCCGCTCCGCCTCGGCCATGAGCCGGCCGCCGACTCCCCGCTCACGAGCGGCGGGATCCACGATCAGGGCGACGATCCGGACGATCCGGTCGTCATGCTCGAAGCGCGGGATGACGTGGACGGCGAGGAACCCCAGGACCTCGGCATCGAGATCCGCGACGAGAACCCGCGAATACGAGGAGCCGAATCGCTCGAGGCGCTCGACGATGTCGCTCCCGCCAGCGGGATAGCCCTCGTCCGTCAGGAGCGCGGCAATCGCCTCGGCATCGGCGGGCACGGCGGGTCGGACGGTGACCGTCCCGGTCTCACTCACGGCCGTGATGGTATCGGGCGGCGACAGGACGGCGACGAGGTGCGGGCCGAACCGGTCGCCGGCGAGCACGAGCGCCTGCGGCCCGAACGGGCCCGGTCCGACGGTGCTGAGCCGGACCCCCGCGGCACGAAGCGCCTGTTGGTCGAGGCGTGTCGCAACGTAGGCGACCGCCGGGCCCTCACCGAACCGGGCGAGCGACGCCGCGAGGCGGCCCTCGGTCGAGGGCTCGAGGAGCACCCTGCCGTCGTGGACGTCGTGCGCCGGCCGGAAGACGCGGGCACCGAGGTGCGGATCGTCCGGCAGGGCGAGAACAGAACGCTTGCCCTCGGATCCCTCGGCCGCCGCGGCTCGATCGACGTCGACCGTCGCCCAGCCGATGACGACGCGCCCGGGCCCGGGGTCCAGCAGTCCGACGACCCGCTCGACGACCGACCGATCCAGCCGGCCGGCGAAAGCCGACTGGATCCGTTCCACCCATTCCGCGCGATCGGCCCTCATGCCATGAGCCAGTCGCCCGCGGGCTCGCCGATCGGCTCGAAGCCGAGGCGGTCGTAAAGTCGTCGCGCGGTGAGGTTCGACTCGAACACGCCGAGGTAGATCCACTCGCTCCGGGCGTCGACGGCGTCGAGGGCGGCCGCCGCAGTCACGACGCCGGCGAGGCCACGACCCCGGTGGCTCGGCCGCGTCCCGATCGTCGAGAGGTACGTCGCGCCGTCGAACGTCGTCGCCTTCGCGATCGCGGCCGGGTCTCCGTCGACACGGGCGAGATAGGCACTGAAGCCGACCGTGCCAATCAGTCCGAGGAAGTCCTCGACCATCCCCGCGCGGCCGCCCGGATCGACCCCGAACGCCTCCCCCGAAACGAGCGCGATCTCCGCCGCAAGCAGGTCGCGCCGCTCCCCTGCGTCGCCCGCGATTCGCTCGAGCGTGACGCCCGTTCGAAGCGGCTGCGCGAGGAGCGATCGAGGGCGGTCGGCGTCGGTCAGCGCCATGAGCAGCCCGCGGCCAAGGTCGACGAAGCCGTGCCGCGCGAGCCGCGCCTCGAGATCGGCGGGCTGCTGATAGCCCGGCGACGCCCAGACATGCGGCCGCCGGCCGAGCGTCGCGAACAGGACGACGAGCTCGTCGAGGCGGTGGCGGAACGCCCGATCGTCCACCGGCAAGCGGACGGATTCGAGCCGATTCCAGAACGGGTCAGGGTCCAGCTCGTCGTGCAAGAGGATCGCGTCGCCGAGGTCGCGAACGGAGCGTCCGCCGCGCATGGCGTGCGCTCGAGCCTCGTGGAGCTCGAGGCGGCGGACCGTGCGCTCGTCCGGGCGGAGCGTCACGAGGCGGCCGGCAACCTGAGCATCGCCGCCGGGTCCAATCCGCGCGAGGATCGGCGGCGTATCTGCGGGGCGAGACGAGATTCGCCCGCGACGATCGTCGGGCGGCGTCGAACCGAGCCTCCAGGAGGACTCACGTGCTGAAGCTTGTCCATATGAGTGTCGCGGCCGCGCTCGTCGTGACCCTCGCGGCGTGCAGCGGCGCGGCGAGCGTCGCTCCGTCGACCGCGCCATCGGTCGCGGCATCCCTCGCAGCCTCGGTCGAACCGTCCGCTGCCGCCTCGACCGAACCGTCCGCGGCGCCTTCGTCGGCCGCTTCCGCAGGCGCGTCGGCACCCGCCGGCGGGACTGCCGTGACGATCGCGAACTTCGCCTTCGACCCCAATGCCATCACCGTCAAGGTCGGTGACACGGTCACCTGGACGAACCAGGACTCGACGGCGCATACGGTGACGCTCGACGACGGCTCGGCGAAGAGCTCGAACATCAACCAGGGCGGGACCTACAAGCAGACGTTCTCGACCGCCGGGACGTTCGCGTACCACTGCAGCATCCACCCGTCGATGACGGCGACGGTCACGGTCACCGGCTGAGGTCGGTGCCGCCGGCCGGCGCTGAGTCGGCCGGCCGTTCCGCGTAGAAGATCGACGCGCCGGACGGAAGCTCGACCGCAGTCGCCGCGGGAAGGTCGGCCCGCTCGAACAGCGCCGCGAACTCGTCCGCGGCGAGCAGCCGGGTGCCCTGGTAGAGCTCGTCCAGGTTCGTCCCCCAGAGCAGCTCGCCATGGAGCGTTCGCGCCTCGTCCGGGTCGGCCGGCAGGCACCAGTCGAGGACGACGAGGCGGCCGCCGGGAGCGACCGCCTGCCAGGCCGCGCGAAGCGAGCCGACCGGTTCGGGCAGCTCGTGGAGGACGTCCTGGAAGTAGACGAGATCGAAGGGCTGGTCGAACGCCATCGTCGGGATCTCGTGGGCATCGATCCTGACCCTGCCGGCGAGCTCCGACTCCGCCACCAGCCGGCGGGCGCGCTCCACCGAGTCGGGCTCGAACTCGACGCCGACGAGGCGTGTGTTCGGGAAGCGGCGCGCCACTGCGACGAGCCAGCGGCCGCCGCCGCACGCGACGTCGAGCACACGGCCGCCGTCGGCGAGACGCTGGGTCAGCGTCGGCATCGCCGCGAGACCCTCCTGGAAGAACACGGCGATGTCCTGCGCGGTCAACGCTTCGTAGGCGCGATGGAAGCGCGCCGGGCGCTCCGGGATGGGCCGGCCGGTGCGGAAGAAGTCGAGGAGGCCTTCGTAGTCGAGGCTCGCGACGACGGTCATCACGAACTGGCCGCCGAGGTACTCCGGCCGCGTGTCGTCGAGCAGGACCTCGGCCAGGCCTGGACCGAGAACCGCCCGGCCGTCATGCAGGTCGACGAGACGGCTCGCGAACGCCGCCCGAACCCACGCCTCGACGGGGACGGTGGCGCAACCTGTCGCGCCGGCGAGCTCCTCCACCGACAGGCCGTCCTTTCCTGCGTCGTTCAGCCGGGCGAACAGCCCGAGCCGGACCCCGACGAAGATGAGCCAGCTTCGGTAGAACCCGCCGATCGTCTCGGCGAGCTCTTCGAACCGATCGTCGACCGACATCGATCCGATTGTGGCACGCCGACGGGTTGCGGCCGGTCGAGATCGTGCAGGCGCCGGAACTCCACCAACAACATGCTCACTGCAAGTAGCAAGTGGCGTCGGGGACGGCTATCATCGGCCCGATGACCTCCCTCGGTCGACCGATCGGGCTCGGCGTCGCGGCACGCGACGAGCTCGACGACGTCGTCGAGTGGGCCCGACGCGCGCGCGACGCGGGCCTCGATTCGCTCTGGATCCACGACAGCTACTTCGAGCGCGACGCGGTCACGTTCGCGAGCGCCGTCGCGGAGGGGCTCGGGCGCGACCGGGACGGCAGCGCGTTCCGGGTGGCGCTCGGGGCGGTGAACCCGTTCACCCGCCATCCGGTCGTGCTCGCCATGACCGGCTCGGCACTCGACCAGCTCCTGCCCGGCCGGATCGTCATGGCGCTCGGGACCGGCCTGCCACTCCGCCTGCGACAGATGGGGATTCCGTACGACCCGGCGACCGCGCCCGACCAGGTGTCCGACGCGATCGACGCGATCCGTCGGCTGTGGGCCGGCGAGCGCCTACCGTCGGCGACGCCGAACCTGCCGCCGATCCAGCCGATGTTCGCGCCGCCGCACCGGATCCCGATCGGGATCGCGGCCTACCGGCGAGAGTTCGTCGAGCTCGCCGGTCGGACGGCGGACGTCTACCTCGCGAGACCGGCCGAATCGATCCCCTCGCTGCGCGGCATCCTCGAGCGCCTGCGGGCGTCGGCCGTCGCGGCCGGGCGCGACCCCGCGTCGATCGAGACCGCCGGCTACCTGCTCTCGCTCGTCGACGGAACGCGCCGCGAGGCGCTCAACCGGGCGAAGCGGGAGCCGTTCGTCATCTACATGATGTCCGTCCTGTCGGACGTGTCGCTCGCGCGTGCCGGCTTCGATCGCGAGCTGCGCGACCGGATCGCGGCCGCCTGGCGGGCCGAGGACTACACGACGGCCGGCAAGCTGATCCCCGACGAGCTGCTCGACGCGTTCATGCTGTGCGGCACGCGCGAGGACGTCGCCGCGGGTGCGCTCCGGTTCCGTGACGGGACCGGCCTCGGCCTGCCGCTGCTCCAGCCGGTGCTCCAGGAGGACCACCAGGTCGACGAGCTGATCGCCGCCGCGAGGCTGTACGCCGCGCTCCCCGCCGACGATCGCGCGACCGAACGAACGTCCGGCGTCACCTCCGTTGGGCCGTCCCTCACGGACGATCGGCGCCTGACGCCGGGTCAGCGGGTCGCCCGGCGTGCGGGTGGCGTCTGGGAGATCCTCCGTCCGTTCGCCTACACGGCGTCCGTCGTCCCGGTCCTCGCCGGCGGTGCGCTGGCCGCCGTCGACGGTCGGTTCGGCTGGCCCCCGTTCCTCGCCGCGCTCCTCGGCGGCGTCCTCCTCCACTCGGGCACGAACATCGTCAACGAGATCTACGACGTCCGGCGCGGGATCGACTCGATCGTCTCGCCGCGCGCGTCGCACGCCCTGGTCAAGGGTCGCCTGACCGAGCGCCAGGCGTTCGTCGCCGGTGCGATCGCATTCGTCCTCGCCATGCTCGTCGGGCTCTATCTCGTGGCGCTGCGGGGCCCGACGATCGTCGTCCTCGGGATCCTCGGGCTCGTCGGCGGCTGGGGCTACACGGCGCCGCCGCTCGAGTACAAGTACCGCGCGCTCGGGGTGCCGCTCGTGTTCCTGCTCATGGGTCCGCTGATGGTGGCCGGGACCTACTTCGCGGTGACCGGCGCGTGGGAGCCGCAGGCGTTCGTCCTCTCGGTCCCGGTCGGACTGCTCGTCGCGGCGATCCTCCACGGCAACGAATGGCGCGACATCTCCGAGGACACGCGGGCCGGCATCGTGACCCTCAGCTCCCGGATCGGAAGGCAATGGGCCCACTGGTCGTACGTCGCGCTCGTCCTCGGCGCGTACATCACCCTCGGTCTCGCCGTCGCATTCGGCCTGCTGCCGCCCGCGACGCTGCTCGCGATCCTGTCCCTGCCGTTCCTCGCCCAGGTCGTCCGCTCGGCGGAGCTCGGCGCGACGGGTCAGGCACGCGCGATCGCGATGATCGACCTCGAGACCGCGCGGCTGCACATGACGTTCGGGTTCCTCCTCGTGGCCGGTGTCCTGCTCAGCGGCATCCTCCGTGGGTGAGCGTGGCGGCGATGGCCGCACGACCGGCGGACCGGGGTCGCTGCCGCTCGGCCTGGGCCTGCTCGGCGCGACGGCCGCCTTCACGGCGACGTTCCGCGGGCCCCGGGAGCGGTTCTGGTCGCGGATGACGGCGACCGGGCTCGGCCTCGGGTCGCTGGCGCTGCTCACGAGCGGCCCGTCGCGGCGAGCGCGCATCCGGCCCGCGGACGTGCTGCTCGGCCTCGGGTCGGCCGGCGTCCTGTACCTGACGTTCCGGGTCGGCGATCGGTTCGCGCGACGTTTCGTCCCCGGCGGCGATCGCCAGATCCGCGACATCTACGCGCTCCGGACGCTCCGGCCGCGCGGCGACATCGCGGCTCGGCTCGCAACGATCATCGGTCCGGCCGAGGAGCTCTTCTGGCGCGGCCTCGTCCAGAGCGCCCTCATGCGCCGGTACGGGCGCTGGGAGGGTGCGGCGCTCGCCGCGGGCGCGTATGCCGGCGTGCACGTCGTGACCGGGAACTTCACGCTGATCGGCGCAGCCGGCGTCGCGGGAGCGCACTGGTGCGCGCTGTACGCGCTCGGCGTGCCCCTCGGTGCACTCATCGTCAGCCACGTCACCTGGGACGTCTGGATCTTCCTCGTCCAGCCGACCGGCGAGATCGAGGTCGTCGCGGCCCCGACCTGATGCCGCGGGCGAGAATGCAACGAACCGCCGCCCGACGGCGTTCTGGAGGGTGATGGACGACACCGAGCTCGCCCGACGCCTCGCGTCCGACCTGGACGGCACGTTCGAGACGCTCGTCCGGACGCATGTGGATCGCTGTTTCTCGATCGCGCTGCGACTGCTCGCCGACGCCTCGGACGCCGAGGAGGTCGCGCAGGACGCGCTCGTGCGAGCCTACCGGGCGCTCGAGCGCTACCCGGCCGAGCGAATCCGGGAGCTCGACCTCCGAGCGTGGCTGGCGACGATCACCCTGAATGCCGCCCGAAGCCGGCGGCGCCGACAGGCCGATCGACGGCCGCCGCTGTCGCTCGACGCCGTCGGCTCGGAGTCACGTTCGGCCGGGGCGCAAACGGTCGGTTCGAGCCTCGCCAGTCTCGTCGCCGGCCTGCCCGAACGCTATCGAGCCCCGATCGTCCTCCGCTACGTCGACGACCTCACCTATTCCCAGATCGCACAGGTGCTCGGCAGGCCCGAAGGCACGCTCAAGGCGCAGGTCCATCGCGGCCTCGCCCTCCTGCACGCCGCGCACGACGCCGCCGAGCGCGAGGAGCTGAGCGCATGAACGCGAACGTCACGAATCTCGAGGCCGACCTTCGCGAGCTGCGGGTCTCGGCGCCGCCGGCCGTCGCGCGCCGGGCGCTCGTCGCCGTCGGCCTCGCCGACGAGTACGCGTCGGTCGCCTCGCCGATCGGTGACGTCCTGGTGGCGTGGAACGGTCGAGGCGTCTCATTCGTCGCGCGGGCCGGCGACGACACCGAGTTCGAGCGCCGGTTCGTGGCCGAGGTCGGGCGACCGCTCGCCCGGGCGGACGCGGTTCCGGACCGGCTCGCGAACGCCATCCGTCGCCGGCTCGGTGGGGACCGTCGAGCGGCCGTCCCCCTCGACCTCCGCAACCGGACGCCGTTCGAGGTCGCCGTCTGGCGCAAGGCGCTGGAGATTCCGCGTGGCGAGGTCCGACCGTACGGCTGGATCGCGGCCGAGATCGGTCGGCCGAAGGCGGTTCGGGCGGTCGGTTCGGCCCTCGGTCACAATCCCGTCCCGCTCGTCGTGCCGTGCCATCGCGTCGTCCGCGGCGACGGGACGATCGGCCAGTACTCGATGGGCGGACCCGAGGTGAAGCGACGCGTGCTCACGTCCGAGGGTGTCGATGTCGACGCCCTCGTCGACCTTGCGTCGCGCGGCGTTCGCTACGTCGGCTCGGACACGACGCGGATCGTCTGCCACCCGACGTGCCACCAGGCGCGCCGCATCCAGCCAGCGCACCGCGTCCCGTTTCGCTCGCTGGCGGCCGCCGCTGCCGACGGCTACCGCCCGTGCCGAAGCTGCCGACCGGTCGCGGTCGCCGCGTGAGGACGCCTGCCGCCCGGCAGATGACGCCCTTCGCGTGGGCGGCCCTCGTCGCCGTCTACGTCGTCTGGGGCTCGACGTACCTCGCGATCAGGGTGGCGGTCGAGACGCTCCCGCCGTTCCTCATGGCGGGCGTTCGGTTCGTCATCGCCGGGGGGGTCCTCGGGACCGGCTGCGTGCTGTTCGATCGCTCGGCCGTTCGGTGGCCCTCCCGTCGCGAGACGATCGACCTCGCGATCGTCGGCGGATTCCTCCTCGTCGGCGGCAACGGGCTGGTGGCGTGGGGCGAGCAGACGGTGCCGTCGGGCATCG
>DASSHA010000102.1:0-2279 GCA_035693145.1 Candidatus Limnocylindrales bacterium | reverse complement strand
GGAACAGGTCGAGGTGCAGGCCGAGGGCGTCGGCGACCACGGCCTTGATGACGTCGCCGTGGCTGACCGCGATCCAGGTCGCGTCGTCCCCGAGCGCGGCGTTGCGCGCGCGGACCGCCTCGACGGCGCGTGCCTGGGTCTCCCGCAGCGCCTCCCCGCCGGGGAACCGGGCGGCGCTCGGGTGCGCCTGCACGACCTTCCAGAGCGGATCCTTGGCCAGCTTCTTGAGCTCCTGGCCGGTCCAGTCGCCGTAGCGGCACTCCCCCAGTCCCTCGTCGGTCTCGACGCCGAGGTCGCGACCGGTCGCCAAGGCGGCGGCCGTCTCCTGGCACCGCTCGAGGGGGCTCGCGACGACCGCCGCCACCGGGACCGGGCGCAGCCGTTCGGCCAGGGCGTCGGCCTGCTGCCGACCGCGGTCGTCGAGATGGACGCCGGGCGTCCAGCCGGCGAGCAGCGGACCGGTCATCGACGTCAGTCCGTGCCGGACGAGCAGCACCGTGGTCATCGAGGCTGAACCCTAAGGGTCGGCATTCCGGAGACCGAGATCTGTAACCGCGTCACGTGGCGTGAGTCAGATCGTTGGACAGGACGACCGGCAACCGAAACCGGAGCAGTGATGAGCGAGCTCGAGGACCGCATCGCGCGGCTGCAGCATCTGCTGGCCAGCGGCGAGGGCGACAACGAGGTGCTCACGCACTCGCTCAGCATGCTGCGGCTGCTCCGCACCGAGCTCGAGCTCGTCGCCGCCGACTGAGAGCGGACGGCTCAGTCGCCGGCGCCGGACTTGTCCAGGGCGTCCGCCGCTGCCCGTAGTGTCGCGATCCGTTCCTCCTGCGTCGCGCCGTAGGCCGAGATGTTGAGGGTCGTGACGCCCGCCTTGGCCAGCACCTGCATCCGCTCGGCGATGCGGTCGACCGGGCCGACGAGCGCGGTGCGGTCGATGAACTCGAACGGTACGGCGGCCGCAGCGTCGTCGTACTTGCGGTCGAGGTAGAGGTCCTGGATCTCGGCCGCTTCCTTCTCGTAGCCCATCCGGACCGCGAGCCGGTTGTAGAAGTTCTGCTCGCGCGAGCCCATGCCCCCGACGTAGAGCGCGGCGTAACCGCGGATCGGGTCGGCGCAGGCCTGCACGTCGTCACCGACGACGATCGGCGTCGTGGGCACGATGTCGAACGGCGCGTCGAGCCGGCCGGCGCGTTCCATGCCGGTGCGGATCGAGGCGACCTGCTCGGTCGCGAACTCCGGGTCGTAGAAGATGGCGAGCCAGCCGTCACACTTCTCGCCGGTCAGCTCGAGGTTCTTCGGCCCGATCGCGGCAAGGTAGATCGGCAGGTAGTCGCGGACCGGATGGATGATCATCTTCAATGGCTTGCCCGGACCGTCGGGCAGTGGCAGCTGGTAGTGCACGCCGTCGTAGCGCACCCGTTCGCGCGCGAACGCCATCCGGATGATGTCGATGTATTCGCGGGTGCGGCCGAGCGGCTTGTCGAACTTCACGCCGTGCCAGCCCTCGGAGACCTGCGGGCCGGACACGCCGAGGCCGAGCCGGAACCGGCCACCCGACAGCGTGTCGATCGTCGCCGCCGTCATCGCCGTCATCGCGGGCGTGCGGGCCGGGATCTGGAAGATCGCGCTGCCGACGTCGATGCGGGAGGTCTTCGCGGCGATCCACGTGAGGACGGTAGCGGCGTCGTTGCCGTAGGCCTCGGCGCACCACGCGACGGAGTAGCCGAGCCGCTCGGCCTCCACGACCATCTCGATCGTGTCCTCGCCGGACACGAGGCCCCAGTAGCCGATGTTCAGGCCCAGCTTCATTGGCTCCACTCCCGCCGTTTCATCCCGGGAGCGTAGCGATCCGGCCGATAGGGTCGCCGCATGGAGCAACGGCGACTCGGTGGCACCGGTCTCTACGTCTCCCGGCTCGCGCTCGGCACGATGACGTGGGGCCGCGACACCGACGAGGACGACGCGTCGAGCCAGCTCAAGGCGTTCGTCGAGGTCGGCGGCACGCTGATCGACACCGCCGATGTCTACGCCGAGGGCGAGAGCGAGAAGATCGTCGGCCGGCTGTTGCAGGGCGTCGTACGCCGACAGGACGTCATCGTCGCGACGAAGGCCGTGTCCCGGCGCGGCCAGGAGCGAGACCGGGATGCCTCGCGCCGGCACCTCCTCGCCGCGCTCGACGCGTCGCTGGAGCGGCTCGGCACCGACTATGTCGACCTCTGGCAGCTGCACGCCTGGGACCCGGCGACGCCGCTGGAGGAGACGATGGCGGCGCT
>DASSHA010000101.1:0-21467 GCA_035693145.1 Candidatus Limnocylindrales bacterium | reverse complement strand
TATCCGGTTTGCGCCCGAATGGAATCGATTACATTCTTGTCGGCCGGACCCGCTGACGCGAGTGCACCCGCCTGTCGCGCCTCGCCGCTCGGGGCGACGTTTCTCGAGGATCGAATGACCGACCCGACCGCCGCCCCACGTCCCGCCTCCCCGGCCGACGGAGCCGCCGCGATCCACATTGCGAACGCGCCGGTCTCCTTCGGCGTCGACGAGCTGCTGCCGGACGACGCATGGATGCCACAGCCGGATGAGGTCATCGACCTGATCGCCGAGCTCGACTACGCCGGCACGGAGCTCGGGCCGCCGGGCTTCCTCGGCGAACCGTCTGCCGTTCGGTCGCGCCTCGCCGAACGCAAGCTCGAGCTCGTCGGCTCGTTCCTGCCCGTCAACTTCTCGGACGAGGCCCGCTGCGAAGACGACCTGCGCTGGCTGCGCGAGGTTCTGCCGACCGTTCGCGAGTCGGCGCCCGATCCGACGAGCGTGATGGCGATCCTGTCCGACGGCTTCGAGGCGCCCGAACGGCTCGAGTTCGCCGGCCGGATCCCGGAGCACCCCGAGGCGCGCCTGTCCGAGGATCGCTGGCCGGTCCTGATGGCGAACCTCCATCGCGCGGCCCAGATCTGCCGCGATGCGGGCTTTCGAGTGTCGATCCATCCGCACGCCGGCACGTACCTCGAGACGGAGGCCGAGATCCGGCGGATGATGGACGGGCTCGATACCTCGCTGCTGGGACTGTGCCTCGACACGGGGCACGTCCGGTTCGGCGGCGGCGATCCGGTGGCGCTCGCCCGCGACTACGCCGGCCAGATCGTCCACGTTCACCTCAAGGACTGCAGCGCTCGCGTGCTGCGCGACGTTGCCGCCACCGGTGGTGGGATGGAGGAGCAGCTCAGGGCCGGCGCCTTCGTCGACCTCGGCGAGGGCGACTCGCACATCGCGGACGTCATCGAGGTGCTGCGCGGCCGCGGCTACGCCGGCTGGATGGTCGTCGAACAGGACGTCCGCCTGCTCGGGACGGACACGGTCGACCGGTTGCGAACGTCGCAGCGGAAGAACCGCGCCTTCCTCCGGAACCTCGGCCTCTAGCGTCGTTCGGCGCCGACGACCGTCAGAACGCGGCGCCCACCGACCGCCTGCCGGGCACGAGCGGCAGCCGCGGATCCGCGCCCATTGATCCCCACTCCGCGCGGATGAAGTCGAGGTCCGGATCGAATGAGCAGGCAAGCGTCCGACGGTCGCCGGCGAGCGCGTTGAGGTAGTACGCGTCGTCACCGTGGATCGCGGCGAACGGGTGGTAGCCGTCCGTCACGATGACGACTTCGCCGTCGCGAACGGCCCACAACGCATCCCGCCGTCCGCCGGGCGCGTGCTCGGGTCGGCGATAGAGGCGTTGGACGCCCCATCCCTCGGGGCGTCGGAAGCCGTACAGGTAGACCTCCTCGAGGACGGCCTCGTTCGGCATGTCGTCGACGTCGTGCTTGTGCGGCGGCCACGAGGACCAGTTCCCGGCCGGCGTCAGGACCTCGACGACGATGAGTCGATCCGCGGGCGAGTCGGGATCGAGGACGTGGTTGATCTGGCGTGTCGCGCTCCCGCCGCCGCGGATCTCGACCGCGACCTCGTCGGGTCGGATCACCAGCGGTCCGCCGGCGACGCGATCGCGGCCTGACCGCGGAGCCCACGCGATCGCGAGCGTGACGGCGATCGCACCGGCGATCGGCTCCGTCGTCACCGACCAGCCCTCACTCGAGGGCAGGTAGACGGCCGACGGAAGGGCCTCGAACGGCGACGACCGCGCCGGCAGCTCGATCCGCTCGGCGTCCGGGCCCTCGGCGATGGCCGCACCTCCACCGACGACGACGACGCACGCTTCATGACCGGCCCGACCGACCGAGAACGGCGTCGGTCCGAACCCGCCGGCCTCCATCGAGAGGTAGCGCCAGCCGGCCTGCGTCGGGTCGACCCGGACGCGACCGTCCTGGCCCGGCCGAAGCCGCAGCTCGTCGTCGGGCAGCCGGTTGACGGGCGCTTCAGCCGCGACGTCGCCGACGGGCGGCGCCCCCTCCGCGCGAACGCCCTCGCGCGGTGGTTCGCCGCTCACGCCTTGTCGGGGTTCGGAAGGACGGCGTCGGTGACGGCGTGCAGGAGGTCGTGGTAGCTGGCGATGAACGAGCGGAGCGTTCGGACCGTCGGCCCCCAGCTGTCGAACTCGTCGGGGGTCATCCCGTCGGGCTCGAAGGCGCGGACGAAGTCGGGGAACCGTGACCGCAGCTCCTCGACGATCGCGGGTTCGACGGGCACGTCGATCCGCGATACCGGATCGATCCCCGACGCCTGGAAGCGCCTCGCCCACGAATGAGGGAGCGTGATGACGACGTCGCCGCCGACGAACTCCGTCCAGTGGAGCCGGTGACGGATCGCGGCCGCGAGCGGTCGCGCACGCAACCCCCGTCGACCGAACTCGTCGACCGTCCGCTTGAAGACCGCGACGCCCGACCAGGGCAGGGCGATCGGGTCCGCGGCGATCCCGTCGCGGTCCGCGACGACCCGCAGCCAGTCCTCGATCCTGCCGACCATGACCGTGATGACCGGGCCCATCGAATCCACCGGCAGCCCGGCCGCCTCGCGCCGGCGCAGCCCGCGCTCGACGGCCTCGCCCGCGGCGACCGCCTGGGCGACCGAGAACGAGACCGTCGCATTGACGTTCACGCCCCGGTAGGTCGCCTCCTCCATGACCTCGACGCCGACCGACGTCGCGGGAAACTTCACGATGACGTTGGGCGCGAGCGCGTCGAACCCCGCGCCCTGTTCGAGCATGGCGTCGTACGTCCGCCAGAAGGTCGGGTTCGTCTGGACCGACAGGCGGCCCTTGCGGCCCCCGTGCTCGACGAAGATCGGCTCGAGCAGCCGGGCGCCTTCGATCGACATCTCTGCGACGACGGCCCAGGCGAGATCGACCTCGGTCCAGGCAGGATGCCCGGAGGCAATCTCCCGCACACGCGCGATCCAGCGGGCCGGATCCTTTCTCCAGACGTCGTGGACGATCGTCGGGTTGGCCGTCGCGCCGGTGGCCCCGAAGCCGATCGCGTACTCGAGCTCGTCGACCGCGCACGAGTCGTTCCAGATGTCGGTCGCCGTCGATCGGACGGTCTTTTCTAGCGGGCTGAGGGTCGCGACGTTCATCGGGGCGATAATACGTCTGCCTCTCCGACACCGGCCGTCAGGCACCCCCCGGGAGATCGAACCAATGAGCGACGACCTGTCCGCGCCGCGCCGCCTGTCAGGCGCCCAGATCCTCGTCGAGTATCTCGTTCGGCAGGGCGTGCCGTACGCGGCCGGGATCCCGGGACACGGTTCGTGGGCGGTCGTCGACGCATTGCTCGACCGTCGCGACGAGATCCGGACGGTCCAGGTCATGCACGAGCAGTCTGCGGTCCACCTCGCCGACGGCTACTACCGCGTCACGGGCCGGCCGATGATGGCGTTCACCTCCATCGGGCCCGGCCAGACCAACACGGTCGTCGGGGTGGCGACCGCGATGTCGGATTCGACGGCAGTCCTGCTGATGACCGGCTCGGCCCACACGTACATGCGCGGCCACGGCCTCTTCCAGGAGATGGAGCGGCGGCAGTCGGCGGAGAACCCTCGGATCTTCGAGCCGATCACCAAGCAGTGGTTCCAGCCGTCGCGGGTCGACGAGATGCCGTTCGTCGTTCATCGAGCCTGGAACCAAATGACGACGGGGCGGCCTGGCCCGGTCCTGCTCGACCTGCCGATGGACATCCAGGTCGAGTCCGCCGAGGTGCGGGTTCCCGTCCCCGAGCAACGGGAGGCGCGAGGGCGGGTTCGGCCGCCGTCGGACTACGTCGAGCGAGCCGCGGCGCTTCTGCGAGGGGCCCGACGGCCCGTGATCGTGGCCGGCGGCGGCGTGGTCCTCGCGGACGCCTCGCCGGAGCTGACGCGCCTCGCCGAGCGCATCGGCGCGCCCGTCGTGACGACCTGGAATGGCAAGGGCGCGATCGACGAGACGCACGACCTCGCCGGCCTCACGATCGGCGACACGGCGTCGTCGGTCGGGAACGAGCTCGCGGCCTCGGCCGACGTCGTCCTCGCGGTCGGGATGCGCTTCACCGACTGGAGCGCCTCGTCGTACCGCAAGGGCGTCACCTTCTCGATCCCGCCATCGAAGCTCATCCAGCTCGACATCGACCCCCGCGAGATCGGCAAGAACTACCCGATCGAGGTGCCGCTGCTCGGCGACGCGAAGGCCGGGCTCGAGGACCTGCTCGTCGCCCTGGGCTCCGGCCGTCCGGACGCCCGAAACGAGAGCTACCGCGACGAGATTGCGCGTCGCAAGGCAGCCTGGTTCGAGCAGATGGAGGAGAGGTCAGGCTCGAGTGCGACGCCGATGACGATGGCCCGCGCGGTCCGCGAGATCCAGCGTGCGACCCGCGACGACGCGATCGTCGTCACGGGTGCGGGGCTGCCACAGGGGATGGTCAAGCAGCGCTGGGTGACTCGCTACCCCCGGACCCACATCACGTCGGGCGGGTTCTCGACCATGGGCTTCGAGCTGCCGGCGGCGATCGGCTGTCAGCTCGCCGCGCCGGATCGCCAGGTGCTCGCCGTCGGCGGCGACGGGAGCTTCCTCCAGACGATGCAGGAGCTCGCGGCGGCGGCGATGGCCGACGTGCCGGTCTGCATGGTCGTCCTCGACAACTCGGGCTGGATCAGCATCAAGGGCGGCCAGGACCACTTCATGGGCCGCAGCGCCGCGACCGACTTCCTGCTTCCCGACGGCGAGGTCTACCGCCCGGACTACGCGGCGATCGCGCGATCCTTCGGCATCCACGGCGCGTACGTCGAGCGCCCCGACGAGGTCTGCGATGCGGTCGCTCGCGCGCTCGCGTCCGGCGGTCCATCGCTCGTCCATGTCCGCGTCGATCGCGACCTCGCGACGGCCGGCCCCGACAAGACCGGCTGGTGGGATGCGCCGGTTCCCGAATACCACCCCGACCAGCGGCGGGAGTACCTCGCCGGCCTTGCCGAAGAGCAGCAGTTCTAGCCGCTCCAGCGGCTCGGCAGCGGGAGACGGCGGTTTCATCGTCGCCCGCCGCGCCGACGTCCGGGACCTCGTCGACCTGCTGTTCGCCGAACGGGCGGAGGGTCCGGTCGCGAGGGACGTGGCCAGCTGGCTCGAGTCGTCTCCGAGGTTCCGGGCGTTCGCGGAGCGCTACCGGGACAAGATCCGGCGCAAGCTCCGGTCGGCCCGCGACGCCGACACGCTGCGAGACGTCCGCGCCGAGCTCGCGGTCGCGGAACGCCTGCTCGCCGACCGGCGGTTCGAGCTCGCCTACGAGCCCTACGGGTCCGGACGCCTCGGTCCGGACTTCGGCGTCACGGTCCGCACGACCGCGACGCTCAACGTCGAGGTGACGCGACCTCGGCCCCGCGCTGGCGGCCTCGATGTCCGGCGCGCGATCGTCGGCAAGCTCCGGCAGCTGCCGCCGACGGTCCCGAACGTCATCCTCGTCGACGCGGACGACGTCCCGGCCGCGTCGCTCGACGTCGCCGCCGAGCTGCGGGCCCTCCGCCAGTCGGTCGACCGTCGGGATCCGATCGTCCCCGGCGGACTCGAGCTCACGACCCCGCGGGCGTTCTACGAGCGGTTCCTGCGGCTGGGAGGCGTCGTCGTCCGGTCGGAGGCTCCGCGGGCGGCGACGTTGTGGGTGAACCCGTCGGCGCGGATCGCATTGCCGGCAACGGCTGCGAGGGCGATCGCCACGGCGCTCGCCGCGCGGACGGAGGACCGCCGATGACGCAAAGCATGACCGCGCCGCTCCGACGCGCGTTGATGCGTCGGCCGGGAGCCGCGTTCGGCCGGGCGTTCGACGACGCGGCGCTCGGGTTCCTCCATTCGGTCGACCTTCCCCGCGCCGTCCGCGAGCACGAGGCGCTCGTCGCGCTGCTCGAGCGGCTCGGCGTCGAGGTCGCGGTCATTGACGAGGGCGCGACCGGCGACAGCGTCTACGCCTTCGACCCGCTCCTCGTGACCGATCGTGGCGTTGTCGCGCTCCGTTCCGGCAAGGCAAACCGGATCGGCGAGGAGGAGGACCTCGCGGCGTGGTGCGGGGCGTCCGGGATCCCGATCGCCGGACGGATCCTGGCGCCGGGAACGGTCGACGGCGGCGACACGTTCTGGCTGCGTCCCGACCTGCTCTGCGTCGGCCGGTCGCTTCGCACCAACGCCGAGGGGATCGCACAGCTCGCCGCGATCGTGTCCGCCGACGTCCGAACGTTCGACGTGCCGTACTGGCACGGCGCGGCCGAGGTGCTCCACCTCCTGTCGGTGGTGTCGCCCGTCGCCGACGATCTCGCGGTCGTCTATCCGCCGCTCGTCCCGGCCGGCCTCTGGCGGCTCCTCGAGGAGCTCGGGATTCGAACGGTCGCGGTGCCCGCCGAGGAGTTCGCCGCGCTCGGCTCCAACGTGCTCGCGGTCGGTCCGCGCGTCGTCGTCGTGGCCGACGGCAACCGGCGCACCGCGGCGGCACTGCGCGAGGCGGGCTGCGAGGTCCACGCGACGCCGCTCGAGGAGCTCGGCGTCAACGGCTCTGGCGGCCCGACCTGTCTCGTCAGCCCGATCCTGCGTTCGTGACGGGGTCCGTGCTGGAGACCTCCACGAGGCGGCAGAGGGCGTTGACCCGGCGCATCTGCTCCGGGGTGCGACAGGCGACCCGGAGCAGGTCCGGGCTGGCGACGACGATCGCGAGCGCCCGGGCCCGCGACACGGCGACGTTGAGGCGGTTCCGGTCGTAGAGAAAGTCGATCCCGCGCGGCGCCTCCTCCGCTGAGGACGCCGACATCGTGTAGATCGCGACCGCCCCCTCCCGGCCCTGGAAGCGGTCCACCGTCCCGACGCGGCGTCCAACCCCCTGCCCGACCTTTCGCTCGAGGGCCGAGGCGACGGCGGCGACGTGCGCGTTGTACGGAGCGACGACGAGCAGGTCCTCGGGTTGGAGCGCGCGCTCTGCTCCGTCAGGCCCGGTCCACGTCGTCTCGAGCAGCTCCGAGATGACTTGCGCGACGACGGCGGCCTCTTCGCGGGACCGTTGCGCATTGCCGCCGTGGACCACCGGTCGCCAGCGGACACCGGCGCCGGCGAGGGCCGGATCCTCGCCGAGTGCGGCGACCCGCTGGAGCGCGGTCGTGGGGTCCGTCCCGAGCCGGCCCTCGTAGAAGGTGTCGGAGATGTAGGCGTTGACGGCGGGATGGAGCCGGTACGTCGTGTCGAGGAAGATGCCGCGCTCGGGCTCGATCGTCGCCGAGCCGCCGAGCAGGTGCCCGAGCGCCGACGCCGCGGACCCATTCGGGTGGACGCCCTGGGTGACCTGTGGCAGCTGGTTCGGGTCGCCGAGCAGCATGAACGAGCGCGCCGCGCCGGAGATGGCGCCGACGTTCGCGAGCGAGTACTGGCCCGCTTCGTCGACCACGATCGCGTCGAACGCGCCGGTGAGTTCCTCGCGCGCGAACAGCCACGCGGTCCCACCCACGACGTCGACCGTCCCGGCCGCCAGGGCGTTCCGGACCTGGTCGTTGGTTGCCTGGCCGATCCCGTCGACAGCCGGAATCCCGTCGTCCGGATCGCACCGCTGCAGGATTCGAACCGTTCGGCCGGCCTCGACCGCGGCTGCGGCGAGCGCGTCGAGGAAGTTCGCGATCGCTCGATGGGATTGCGCGGTCACGCCGATCGGGCCCCGCCGGGCCGCGAGTCGTGCGAGCACGATGCGTGCTCCGGTCCACGTCTTCCCGGTGCCCGGCGGCCCCTGGATCGGCAGCACGCCGTCGTCGAGCGACGTCGCGACCGCGAGTGTCGCCTCGAGCAGGTCCTCGCCCTCGCTTCGCAGTGGCGCCCCCGGCGCGCGGCCAGGGAGGCGCGGCGGAAGGCGGAGGAGGAGGTCGCGCGCGGCCCGATGCGGTCCATCCGCCGAGAGGCCTCGCTCGATCACGTCGTCGGCCAGCCGGCCGATGCCCTTCCGGAGGGGCACGTTGAAGATCGGTCCGGGCGGGATGAGCGCGGTGGGATGGCGGCCGAGCTTCGAGGGAGGCCGGAGGATGTCGATCGTGTTCGCGAGGTCGTCGATCATGACGACGACGCCCGCGCCGTCGGCCGTGCTGCCGAACGCGGTCGCCTCGTCGCGACCCCACGGGTCGTCGACCTGGTCGCCGGCATCGAACTTGTGGTCCTGGGCCGGGAACGAATAGCGCCGGACGATGCTCCTGCCGCGCTGCTCGACGTCGCGCTGGTATCGCAGGCCCGCGAGCGCGTCGCTCGCCTCGACGAGCTCGTCGAGGGTGCGATTCTGGAGGTCGAACCAGCGCCACCACTGTGGGAGATCCTCGCGGCGGTGGTAATCGACGAGGGCGGCGAGCAGCCAGCGCGCCTGCTGCTCGTCGTTCCGCGCGGCGGGATCGGCCGGGATCCCTCCCCGCAGCGCGTCGACACGGCGCCGGGTCTCCTCGTTCGCCTTCAGCTGCTCTTCGCTGGGCTGACCGTCGGCGATCGGTGGCCGGGGCAGGTTCCACCCGCGAGCCAGGCCTTCGGCCCTCCGCGCCTCGAGCCAGCCCCGCAGCTCCCGAGTCGAGATGCAGTCGTCGCGGTTGTAGGCGGCGAGCTCGTCGAGACGGCGCGGGTCGCCGTCGCGCAGCCAGGTCTCGTACGTCACCACGGAGAAGCCGGCCTCGGTCACCGGACCCTCGCGCGCGGGCAGGTAGAAATGCTCGATCTGCTTGAGCGAGTACGACTCGAGCGAAGCCCGGATGCCCTGGCGGACGACGGTGTAGAGATCGACAAGGACGTCCGCGCGCAGGATCCGGTCGACCTCGTCTTCGCGCGTCGCGTGGCGCTGCATCAGCCGCTTGATTGCGCCCGACTCGTAGCCGCCGTAGTGGTAGACGTGCATCCGCGGGTCGCGATCGAGCCGGGCGACGACGTCGTCGATGAACGCCTCGAAGGCCGCCTTCTCGCCGGCGCGGTCGTGGCCCCAGAGCGGTCGGTAGTCCGGCTCGCCGTCCGTGACGACGCGCCCGAGGAGGTACTCGATCCCGTCGTCGAGCGCCCACGGGTCGGCCTCGATGTCGAAGAAGACGTCGAGCGCGGAGGGTTCAGGCAGCAGCGCGAGCCCGCGCACGCGGTCGTCCGTCGACGGCGGGATCAGCTCGTACATGAGCTCGTGCCGCTCCCGCCCGGTGAGCTGGAGACGCGCCTGCTCGCGCAGGCGCTCGAGGGTGACCGGGTTGGTCTCCGGGACCGGGCGGTCGGCCGGCAGCCGGCCGAGGTCGCCGAGCGTTCGGACGCCCGCGGCGGTCAGCCGTTCGGTCATCGAGCGGCTCATCCCGGCGACCAGCGAGAGGTGATCGTCGGCGCGACGCCGGTCCATGCAGCCGGGGAACCAGGCGCAGACGCGGCAGTGGTCGACCGGGTCGGGATACGTGCGGGCCGTCCTCGCGTCGCGCCGCGCCGTGCCCTCCGCGCCGAACATCGTCGCCTCGAAGCGCGCCTTCACGCTGCGGTAATAGGCCGCGTAGTCGTCCACCCTCAGCTCGTGGCTCGTGCCGTCGCCGGTCACGACATGGACGTGCTCGGGTGTGACGCCCTGGAGCGTCGCCAGCCGCTCCGAATAGACGCAGACCTGGAGGACCGCACCGCCCTTCACGGCCTTCGAGAGCTTCGTGTCGGCGACCTCGTAGCTCCACGCCCCGAACGCCGGGCTGGGCCGCTCGGCCCGGATGAGGAAGTCGGCGAAGCCGAGCCAGCGGCCGTCGAAGAGCGTTGCCTGGTAGATCGCGCCCACGCCGCGGCGCATCGCCTCGACCGTCTCGGCCTCCGCCGCGCGAAGGTCGTCGGATTCGCGACCGGGACGCGGGATCTCGACGACGTCGCGACCCTCGGCGCGCAGCCGATCGAGGTAGGCGTGCTCGTGTGCGTCACCCCGCTCCTGGAGGAGGACGACGGTCGGATCCGTCCGCTGGTGCGGCCGCTCCCAGAGACCCTCGAGCCGGCCGAGCTCGAGCGTCGTGAGGTGGTCGCATTCGAGGAAGTTGACGAGATCGGTCGCGCTGGCGATCAGCGTGCCGTCGGACGCGAGCTGCACGGACCCCCCGTGGCGAAATCTGGACGAACGAGGCCAGCGTATCGGAGGCGCGTGACAGCTCGGCTGTCGCGGCGCGTGCGCGGCGTGGCCGTCGCCCGCCGGTACGATTCGATCGTGAGCCCCATCCGTCGCGACGCCGAGGGCCGGGTCGAGGTCGGCCGTTCGTGGGAGAGCCTCGCCGAGCGCCAGATCCGCGAGGCACAGGACGCCGGCGCGTTCGACGATCTGCCCTTCCGTGGCCAGCGACTGCCGCTGGAGGGGCGCGAGGACGAGTGGTGGCTCGCGCACAACCTGCTCAAGCAGCACGGTGCCGCCCCGGCCTGGATCGAGGCCGATCGGGACATCCGCGCGTTGCTCGAGCGGCGCGATGCGGTCCTCGCCAGGGCGGCCCGAAGTCGGACCGCGATCGCGCGGGAACGCGATCGGCGAGAGCTGACCGCGGTGGTGGACGACGTGAACCGCGCGATCTTCCGGCTCAACTACGAGGCCCCGACGGATCGACAGCATCGGCTGCCGCTCGACCTCGCCGCCGAGCTGGCGCGTCTCGCCGAGGCGCATCGCGCGTGAAGCCACTCGCCGCGAGAGCGACGAGTGCCTTCAGCCCGTCAGAAGCCCGCTGACCGCCGCGTCGAACGCCGTCGTGTGCCGGTCGACGTCGGCCTCGGTCGTGGCCGGGGACATCAGGGCCATGTTGTGGAACGGCGTGATGAGGACGCCGCGGTTCATGAGTGCGAGGTGCAGGTATCGCTGCAGCGCGGAGTTCCGTGCGGCGGCCTGCTCGGCGCCGGTCCGAGGCGGAGACGGCAGGAAGTGATACTCGGCACGACATCCCAACCGGGTGACGTGCCAGGGAAGCGCGTGGGCATCGATGACCGATTCGACGCCTGACGCCCACCGAACGGCCAGGGCGGTCATCGCGTCGAACGCTGCGGGCGTGAGGACCTCGTCGAGTGTCGCCCGGGCGGCGGCGAGCGACAGCGCGTTCCCGGCGAGCGTGCCGCCGATGCCGCCGACGTCGAGGTCCTCGACGTCGATGCTCGAGGTCACCGCATCGGCGAACGCGTGCGAGAGCCCATATGCGCCGATCGGGATGCCGCCGGCGATCGCCTTGCCGACGACGACCACGTCCGGCTCGAGGCCGAACGCCGCGGTGTAGCCGCCCCAGCCGGCGCACAACGTGTGCGTCTCGTCGATGAGGAGCAGCGTTCCGGTCTCCCGGGTCAGCCGGCGAAGTGCCTCGTGGTACCGCGCTTCGGGCAGCACGATCCCGATGTTCGTGAGAGCCGGTTCGACGACGACGATCGCGACATCACGCGGGGCGAGCGCCGCCTCGAGCGCCGCGACGTCGTTGAACGGGACGACGCGGGTGGTCAGCGCGGGATCCACCGGCGGCCCGACATTGCCCTCCCGCGAGACGACCTGCCCGTCGGCGTCGAGCGTCGCGAACGTCTCGTCGACCGAGCCGTGGTAGCTCCAGTCGTGGATTGCGATCTTCGGTCGGCCGGTCACGTGTCTCGCGAGCCGGATCGCGAAGCGGTTCGCGTCGGTCGCGCTGAGGGTGAACTGCCAGAACGGGACGCCGAACCTCGCCGTGAGCTCGTCGCCCACGGCGGCGGCGTCTTCGGTCGGCAGCATGTGGGTGACCCCTCGTCGGAGCTGCCGCTCGACGGCCGCGACCGTCGCGGCCGGGGCGTGGCCGGCCATCGCACCGGTGTCGCCGAGGCACAGGTCGCTGAGCTCGATCCCGTCGAGGCACCGAAACCGTGCACCTCCGGCCTCGTCGACGACGAGCGGAAACGGCCCGGCCCACTCGACCATCCAGGGCATCGGAACACCCATGAGCAGCGATCGGCGTCCGGCCGCGGCGGCCTCGCCGCAGCGCGGGTGGGCCGTGGCGAACGCGGCGGTCTCGGCCTCGAATCGTTCGGTCAGCCGGGACCGCTCGATGGCGGCGGAGATCTTCACCGGTCGATGATCGCGGATCGTCGTCGGCGACCTACCGGTGATGCGTCAGGCGGGCGCCGTTGCCGGAGGCTTGGCGCGCAGGGTCAGTGGAGGCGCCGCGAGTAGCCGCAGATCGCGCAGCGGGCGACGCCGTTCTCGGGATCGATGGTGAGGAAGCTCGCGCAGCCGTTGGTGGCGCAATAGAGCTGATTGGTGGAGGTGCGCCGACGCTGGCGCCGCATCGCGGTCGCGCGCTGGCTGACGTTGGCCGGTGTGGCCGCGTGTCGAGAAAGCATGGAACTGGTCCTTCCGGGCGGGTCCGGCGGGAAGGGCCGGCGCCGACGCCCACGTGTGCGGCCGCTCGACGAATCATGCTGTCGATGCGACCTGAGGTGGTCCGGGGCGCCGGCGCGCGGGAGCGGAAGCTCCGACCGCGCAGCGTCGACGCCGCGTGTTTGACCCGACAACCGTACACGAAGCCAGCGAATCCGTCGAGTGGCGCTACCGTGGGCGAGGAGGCGCAGGTGCGACAGCGGACGGTCGGGGCCGGATGCGACCGCCGGGGAGGCGCCGCTTGCAGCGGATGCCGCCGCCCTCGGCGAGCCATGGCAGACGTTCCTCGATCCGTCGAGCCTTCCCGACACGATGCGAGCCTTCGGCTTCCGTGACGCTCATGTCGTCCGATCCGACGAGATTGCGGACCGCTATTTCCGACATCGGACCGACCGGCTGCCGCCGCCCGACCGACCGTCACTCGCGTGGGGCCGCGTCTGAGGCTCCGTCCGCGAGCCGACTCCGCTTGTCCGGAGGTGCGGCGGGTTGAGAAATCGCTACCGACCGTTCAGCCCATCGGAGTTGCGGCCCGGCCGGCCGGTACGGCAGACTCGTCCCGGCCGAACGCAGGACCGCCGTTTCGTCGTGCGCCGTCAACGTTCGCGACCGGCCGACCGACCCCATGGCCGTCGGATCGTTCAGGCATCGCCAGGAGGAATTGGGTGGCGACCATCCGCGCTTCCCGTGTCGCGCCGCGCCCGATCGCGGCTGCGCTCGCGCTGTTCGCGTTCGTGTTCTCGCTGCTGCCGGCAGGCGTCGGCGCCGCGGACCCGCTCACGATCTCGACTCCGTTCCCGGCGGTCTCGGTCGCCGCGGGGACGAAGGTGAGCTTCACCCTCAACCTGACCGCGAACGCGCGGCGCCAGGTCGCCCTCGCGGTCAGCGGTGCGCCGAGCGGTTGGACGACCACGTTCCACGGCGGCGGGTTCATCGTCGAGGGCGTGACCGTCGAGCCGACCGGGACGCCGCCCGACGTCCGCCTCGACGTCGACGTCCCGGACAACGCGACCGGCAGCACGAGCCTGATCGTGACCGCGACCTCGGGGAGCCTGACCGAGCGCCTCCCGCTCAAGGTGGCGATCACCACGGCCGGCGGCGGGAACGTCGACCTCAAGGCCGACTACCCGGCGCTCCGCGGGACCGCGAGCCAGACCTTCAGCTTCAGCCTGACGCTGTCGAACGACACCCCCGAGGACCTGACCTTCAGCCTCGCCTCGCAGGGCCCCGACGGCTGGACCGTCACGGCCAAGCCGTCCGGGCAGGAGCAGGCGGCATCAGCGGTCGTCAAGGCCGGCTCGACCGCGACGATCAACGTCAGCGCTCAGCCCCCGGCCGACGTTGCGGCAGGCGACTACCAGATCGTCGTGGCCGCGACCTCCGGCGACAAGAACGTCAGCTCGCAGCTCGGCGTGACGATCACCGGCAACTACAAGCTCACCGTTACGACGCCGGACCAGCGTCTGAACGCGAGCGGCGCCGCCGGCGGGACCATCAACCAGACGATCCGGATCACCAACGACGGCAGCGCGCCGCTGACCGGCGTGACGTTCGACAAGACGGCTCCGACCGGCTGGAACGTCGACTTCAGCCCCGCCACGGTGGACCAGATCCCGGCCAACAGCTACCAGGACGTGACCGCCGCCATCAAGCCGAAGGGCGACGCGATTGCCGGCGACTACGTCGTGACGCTGTCGGCGAAGGCGAAGGAAGCGAGCGGCCAGCAGGACTTTCGGATCACGATCGACACCTCGCCGATCTGGGGGATCGTCGGGCTGCTGCTCATCGCCGCGATCGTGGCCGGCCTCTTCTGGGTCTTCCGGACCTACGGCCGGCGGTGAGCGGCATCGCGGTGGCGGAGCCCGTCCCGGAGGCGCCGCGCGAGCACGAGGTGCTCGTCAGCACGAAGCGGCTGACGAAGAAGTACGAGGAACGGACAGCCGTCGACCGGCTCGACCTGGAGGTTCGGGCGGGTGAGATTTTCGGCCTGCTCGGCCAGAATGGCGCGGGCAAGACGACGACGATCCTCATGCTCCTCGGGCTGACCGAACCGACCTCCGGCGAGGCCCGCGTCGTGGGGCTGGACCCCCAACGCGCGCCGCTCGAGGTGAAGCGCCGGGTCGGCTACCTGCCCGACGCCGTGGGCTTCTACGACGACATGACCGGCCGTCAGAACCTGCGCTACACGGCACGGCTGAACGGGCTGCCGCGGGACGTCGCCGAGGCGCGGATCAGCCAGGTCGTGGAACAGGTCGGCCTGGCCGACCGTGCGGACAGCCGGGTCGGGACGTACTCGCGGGGCATGCTCCAGCGCCTCGGTATCGCCGACGCGCTCGTCAAGGACCCTGACCTCCTCATCCTCGACGAGCCTACGACCGCGATCGACCCGATCGGCGTGATCGAGGTCCTGGCGCTTCTCCGGCGGCTCGTCCACGAGCAGGACCTCGCGATTCTCCTGTCGAGCCACCTCCTGAGCCAGGTCCAGTCGGTGTGTGATCGGATCGGGATCTTCGCGGCCGGCCGGCTCATCGCGCAGGGCTCGCTCGACGAGCTCGCGCGCCGCTACGGCAGCGAGGCCGGCGAGCTCCTCGTCGGGGTCGAACCGAACGCCGACGCGCGCCGCGAAACGATCGCCGCGCTGCTCGGACGCGTCGACGGCGTGGGCGTCGTCGAGGCGCTCGACGACGCGGAGGACGGCACCTGGCGCTGGCGGGTCGACGTTGCGCCGGGCCGCGATCTCGCCGACGTCCGGGCCGCGCTGCTCGCCGCCGTCGGCACGAGTGGCCTCCGGCTCGCCGACCTCGGCCGCCGGCCCCCGTCGCTCGATGACATCTACCGACGCGCCGTGGAGCAGGCCGCGGCCGCCCCGCCCGGCGCGAACCCGCGTCGGCCGGGGTCGAAGCGGCGAGCCGCGGCAGCGGCTGCCGCATCGGCCGATCCCGTCCGGCAGGTCGAGCGGTGACGGGTCCGGCCGCGACGGTTCCGGCGGCGCCCGCGGAGCCGGTCGAGCGCCTGCGAACGCGTCCGCCGCGCGCTGGCTGGCGGGTCATCGCCGCCAAGGAGTTCGGCGATCACCTGACGAACGTCCGCTTCTGGATCCTGCTCGCGATCCTCGGCCTGGCTGCCGTCGCGACCGTCTACTTCGCGGCCCAGGTCATCCGCGACCAGGCGACGAACGCGAGCGGGACGCCGTCGGTCTTCATCCTCATGTTCGTCCTCGCGCCGGACCAGATCCCGCCGTTCTATGGGCTCGTCGGATTCCTCCTGCCCCTCGTCGGGATCGCCTTCGGGTTCGACGCGATCAACGGCGAGCGTGCGCAGGGCACGCTGCCGCGCCTCCTCTCCCAGCCCATCCACCGCGACGACGTCGTCAACGGCAAGTTCGCGGCCGGGCTCGCGGTCATCGCCACGATCCTCGTCGCAATCACGGCGCTCATCGCGGCCGTCGGGATCGTCCGGCTCGGGATCACGCCCGGTGTCGACGAGATCGCACGGCTCGTCGCGTGGCTGGTCGTCTCGATCGTCTACGTCGGCTTCTGGCTGGCGTTCGCGACGCTCTGCTCGGTCGCGCTCAGGCGAGCCGCGACATCCGCCCTCGTCGCGATCGGGGCGTGGCTGCTCGTGACGATCTTCGCGACGTTCCTCGTCTCGACGATCGCCGGGATCGTCGCGCCCGGAGGTGCTGCTGCGTCGCTCGACGACCAGATCGCGAATGCGAACTGGACCCAGTTCCTCTCGAGCCTCTCACCCTCGACGCTCTACCAGCAGGCAACGGTCGTGCTGCTCAACCCGTCGATCCAGACCGTCGGCGTCGTCCTGCCGTCCCAGGCAGACCAGCTCCAGACGGGCGGGCTGCCGACGATCCTGCCGATCGACCAGAGCCTGCTGCTGATCTGGCCGCAGGTCGTCGCGATCGTCGGGCTGACGGTTGCCTGCTTCGCGGCCGCGTACGTCCTCTTCCTGCGCCAGGAAGTCCGCGCCTGACCCTCCGCCCCGACGGGCGCCGTGCCGGATGCGTCAGTACGGCGGCCACGGGATCGCGGGCCGATCGGGGTCCGGGAGCGGGAAGCGCCGTGACCTGAGCAGCCGTTCGGCCCGTCGCACGGTCGCCCGCACCTCCCGGGCCTCCAGCAGCTCACGGAGCGCGTCGCCCGTGTCACCACGGAGCGCGTCGCGGAGCCGCTCAACCGCTTCCAGCTCGTCTGGCTCCAGTGGCTGCCCGCGCCAGCCCCAGAGGACCGTCCGGAGCTTCGGCTCCTCGTGGAACGTCAGGCCGTGGTCGACGCCGAAGACGTGTCCGCCCTCGACAGGCAGGAGGTGACCGATCTTTCGGTCGGCGTTGTTCGCGATGACGTCGAACAGCGCCATCCGCCGCAGGCGCGCGTCGGCCTCGAGCGCGAGCGCCACCCGGTCGACCGAATCGTCGACGTCGATCCACAGCTGGACCATGCCGGGACCGACCGGTCCGTCCCGCAGCACCGTTGGCGGAGCCACGCCCCATCCGGAGGCCTCCGACAGGACGAACGCGGCGACCTCGCGAGCCGCCAGCGTCCCGTCCGGGAAGTCGACGAGCGGTCGCTCGAACCGGATCGGCTTGTAGACCGCGGTCGCGACCTCGTCCGGCTCCGGATCGGGGCACGTCCGCGTCGCGCTGACGACGAGCGCGCCGTTCGAGGAGCCGATGATCCGGCCGACGAGCTCGAGGTCGCCGGCGCGCAGCAGCTCGACGGCGGCCACCGCGTCGAGCCGGCTCGCCACGTCAGTTCAGGCGGTTGCCGTTGCGGCGCGGGCACAGGTGGCCCTGCGGATCCAGCGGCTGGCCGCAGAACGGGCACGGCGGTCTGCCGGCGGCGATGACGCGGCCGGCGACGGCGACGAACCCACGGGCGTCGCTTGGCTCGAGGTGCACGCTCATGACGTCGCTGTCGTCGTTGACGAGGGAGGCGGCAGCGTCCAGCGCCGCCGCGGCGAGGCTCTCGATCGCCGCCTCCCGGGCGGCCTCGGCGTCGCTCGATTCGACGATCGCGTCGGCGTCCGCCTCTTCGGCCTCCTCTTCGCCGTCGTCTGCCTCGTCGTCCGAGTCGTCGTCATCCTCCGACGACGCCGCTTCGCGAGCCTCGATGACGATCCGCTCGGTGTCCGCGTCCCAGGCGAGCGTGAGGGCGTTGGCGCGGAAGAGCTCGTTCATCGGCTCGTCAAGCGGGCCGTCGTCCGCCGTCGCGCCGACCGTGCTGACGATGCCGCGCCGCTCGAGCTCATCGAGCAGGGCGCCGAGACGCTCCGCGAGCACGGCCACCTGAACCTTCTCGAGGCTGACGCTCGCGATCCGCTCTCCGGCGCGGGCCTGGAGATAGAACGTCCGGTTCCCGGCGGGTCCGATGGTGCCCGCGACGAACCGGTCTGGCGGGTCGAAGACGAAGCGACGAGGCATCCCGTCGAGGGTACCCGAAGGCCCACGCAGCGCCCCGAACGAGTGTTCAGGTCCGACGACCGAATCGCCGGCGTTGCCTGCAGAGGCACGTCTCCGACGCCTCGCGGTCGCGCCGTTGTCCGACAGGTCATAGCGGAGCACTGAAAGGGGCGTCGCGCTGTCGCCGACGACCCTGTGAGGCCACGACCTGACCGTCCGGGGCCGGATTCGTCGCCTGGCGTGCAACGCCCGTGGGTCAGACCACTACGCTCGGCCCGGCGCGATGGCGCGGCTGACGTTCCAGGTTGCCCGGAGCCGTGCGGCGAGTGCGGGCTCGACCACGCAGTGCTTCTCCTGCCTCGGTCGACCTGGCCGCGATTGCCTTCGCACCCGAGATGCGCGGCTGGGGCGGTCAGGCCGCAGGCTCTCTCGCGCGCGTGGGCACGGCGAAGCGCCGACCGGATCGAAGGAGCTCGGCGGCGGCGTCGAGGGTGAGCGGTCGCGCGAACAGGTAGCCCTGGCCGTACTGGCACTCGAGCGCGGCGAGGTGCTCGAGCTGGAGCTCCGTCTCGATCCCCTCGGCCGTGACCGCGAGATCGAGAGCCATCGCGAACGCGACGGCCGCGCGGACGATCGCCGTCTTCTCGCGTTCGCGGCCCAGTCCATCCACGAACGAGCGATCGATCTTGATCTCGTCCACCGGCAGCCGCTTGAGGTAGCCGAGCGAGCTGTAGCCCGTGCCGAAGTCGTCGACCGCGACGTGCACGCCGGCGTCGCGCAACCGCCGGAGCGTCGCGATCGCCGCCGTCTCCTCGGCGAGCATGACGCTCTCCGTCACCTCGAGGACGAGCTGCTCGGGCGACACGCCGGCGTCGGCGAGCGCGCGCTCGACCTCCGCCGGAAACGCTGCGTCGGCGAGCTGCCGGACGGAGGTGTTGACCGACAGCCGAAGGCCTTCGGGCGCGATCCCGGCCGCTCTCCAGGCACCGAACGCCGAGCAGGCCTCGCGCAGCGCCCAGCGGCCGATCGGTGCGATCTGCCCGGAGTCCTCGGCGATCGGGATGAACTCCGTCGGCGGCACGAGGCCGCGTCCCGGATGCTCCCAGCGGAGGAGCATCTCGAGCGCCGCGACGCGACCGGTCGCGAGCTCCACGATGGGCTGCGCCTGGAGCGAGAGCTCGCGGTTCGCGAGCGCGTCGCGGAGCGCCGAATCGAGCTCGAGGCGGTCGAGCTGGGCGAAATGCATCGACGGTTCGAAGATCGCCATCCCGCCGCCTCCCTCGGCCTTCGCTCGATACATCGCCGTGTCCGCGTCACGCAGCAGCTCGTCGGCGGACGGCGCCTCGCCCGAGTCGAGTGCCACTCCCACGCTCGCGCGGATCACCCACGTGCGACCATCCACGACGAGCGGGCTCGCCAGCGCGTCGGCCAGCCGCCGGCTCGCGGTGATCGCGTCGTCCTTCGTCGCGACGTCCTCCAGCAGGACACCGAACTCGTCGCCGCCGAGCCGTGCCACGACGTCCTCGCCGCGGACCGCCGAGCGCAGCCGCGCGCCGACGCCGGCGAGCACCTCGTCGCCCGCCGCATGGCCCAGGCCATCGTTCACGAGCTTGAACCCGTCGAGATCGAGGAACAGGACCGCAAGTCGCCCGCCCCGGCGCGCGCGGCGGGCGATGGCCTGCTCGACGCGCTCGGTGAAGAACCGCCGGTTGGGAAGGCCGGTCAGCGGGTCGGTTCGCGCGGCGTCGAGCAGTCGGTCGTGCACACCGGCGTTCTCGAGCGCGATGGCCACATGGTTGGCGAACAGGCGGACGAGATCGAGATCCTCGTCGTCGAAATGGCGACCGGCACGATAGATGTTGACGGCGCCGACGATGCCGTTCGAGCCGTGGATCGGCGCGACGATCATCGACTCGTCCTCGTCGGTCGGCGTCCCGGGGACATGGACGACGCGCGGGTCGCGCGTCGCGTCGTTGATCATCTCGGCCTCGCCGCGGGCGATGACGTCGCCGGTGATCCCCGCGCCCAGCGCCGGCCGGCTGGCGAGGATCTCCTCCGCGTACTCGTCACGGGCCAGGATCGGGACGAGGCAGCCTGCGACCCGGTCGACGAGATAGATCGTGAGCGTGTCGTAGGGGACGACGCCGGCGAGGGTATCCGCGACGGCCTCGAACACCGCGCCGCGCTCCCGCGTCGCGAGGAGCCGTTCGGTGATGTGGAGGAGCTGGCGCTGCGACGCGAGGCGCCGTTCGAGGGCCGCGAGGAGCGTCGTGTTCGCGAGCGCGAGGCCCGTCTGCCCGGCGATCGCGGCCAGCCGGTCGACCTCGACGGGATCGAAGCGCCGTGGCGTGAACGTCGCCATCGTGATGACGCCCCACGGGCCGTCGGCGAGCGGGACCGGCACGAACACCGCCGAACGCAACCCGAAGCGGCTGACGATCGGGTGGTCGGAGATCGCGGGCAGGTCCTCGATCACGACCGGCGTCGTCGAGCCCGCGATCCGGTCTGTGAGCGCGTCGAGCGAGGCGTCGAACCGGAACCCCGCCGGGAGACCGAGGTCGCCGCTCGCGGTCAGCGTGACGAGGTCCGAACCCTCGCGTCGCAGCAGTCCGACGAGGTCGACGCGGAAGATCGTCGCGAGCCGGGACGAGAGCATCGTCCCGATCTCGGCCGGGTCGCGAAGTCCCGACAGCTCCACCGACAGGTCGGCGAGCGCCGTGACCGTCGCGAGCAGCGGTCGATGGCCATCGGCGTCACCGAGGTGCCGGTCGAGGATCGAACGCTTGAACCGCCATGTCCGCCCGACCTTGGCCGCCGGCACGGCGCCCCGCTGCGCCAGGCGGTAGACGGTTCGGACGGGCAGTGCGAGGTGGCTGGCCGCGGCCTCGATCCCGATCCAGGCCTCGTCGCCGCCCAAGGCTTCCGACTGCTGCCCGTTGTTGCCTGTTGCTGCCATCGGTGCGGACCGTAGGGCTGCCCGCAGCCTCGGTCGATAGCCCGATCGGGTATCGCCAGAGGCGTGAATCGCTACCCCGCTTCCAAACCGGGTTTCGTTCAGGCGGGGTTTCGTTCAGGCGAGCGCCGAACGCGGACGTCCCGTCGTCGGTTGCGACGTGAGCGGATCTGGTCGGAACGTCCGCAGCCGGAGCGCGTTCGAGACGACGGTCACCGACGAAAGCGCCATCGCGGCCGCGGCGAAGATCGGGTCGAGCAGCCAGCCGGTGAACGGGTAGAACAACCCAGCGGCGAGCGGGATGAGGGCGACGTTGTAGGCGAACGCCCAGAACAGGTTCTGGCGGATGTTCCGCATCGTCGCGGTGGACAGCTCGATCGCGGTCACCAGCGTCCGGAGGTCGCCGCGCATGAGCGTGACGGCCGCCGATTCGATCGCCACGTCGGTTCCCGTCCCGATCGCGATGCCGACGTCTGCCTGCGCGAGCGACGGCGCATCGTTGATCCCGTCGCCGACCATCGCGACGATCCTGCCCTCGGCCTGAAGCCTCCGGATCTGGGCCGCCTTCTCGTCGGGACGGACGTCGGCGAGGACGCGATCGACGCCAGCCTGGTGCGCGATCGCCCGTGCAGTCGTCTCGTTGTCGCCGGTCAGCATCACGACGTCGAGGCCTCGCCGC
>DASSHA010000100.1:0-12542 GCA_035693145.1 Candidatus Limnocylindrales bacterium | reverse complement strand
GCCGACGCGCGGCGAGCGCCGCGAGCGAGGGCTCGTGCCAGGCGCCCGAACCCGTGACGCCCACGAAGCGCTCCTCCGTGAGCGGGTCGACGACGATTCCGATGAGCGCGCGGCCGCGCTCGACGAGCGCGATGCTGACCGAGAAGAACGGCACGCCCGCCGCGAAGTTGACCGTGCCGTCGAGCGGATCAACGAGCCATGAGCGACCGTGAGCGCCGTCCGTTCGGCCGCCCGATGCGCCGCTCTCCTCGCCGATCCTCGCGTCGCATGGGAACGCGGAACGGAGCCGGTGCATGATCGCGCGCTCGGCGCGGACGTCGATCGCGGTCACGACGTCGTGGGCGCCCTTGCGGCGGCGACGCGTCGGTCGGAGGTAGCTCGCGCGGACGATCGCGGCGGCCTCGTCCGCTGCCTCACGCGCGACCGTCAGCTCGACGCCGAGGTCGCCGTCGTGGCCCGGGTCGCCGTGGTGAGTCGTCACCCGATCCAGCGATTCGGGACGAAAAGAGTCGACCGTTGACAGTCCACCATCGGGTGGTAGCGTTCGGCGGCGATGGCGTTCTCCTCGAACAGGAAGGACCGTTTCGTCACGTCCGGTGGACGATCTGACGACGCCGTGCCCGGCCCGGCTCGATGACGGCCGAGGTCGCGGTCGTCGACGCAAGGACGCCGCCGGTCGCCCGAAGGCGGCTCAGTCCGCAGACGCGACGCAACCTCGTCGCCGGGCTCCTGTTCACGTCCCCGTGGCTCGTCGGCTTCCTCGCCTTCTATCTCTACCCGGCTGCTGCGTCGCTCTACTACAGCTTCACCGACTTCCGAATCCTCGAGGCGCCGCGCTGGGTCGGCCTCGACAACTTCGCCCGGATGGCCGCCGATCCGCTGTTCTGGAAGTCGCTGACGAACACCCTCTACCTCGCCGCGATCGGCCTTCCGCTGTCGGTCCTCAGCGCGCTTGCGATCGCGCTGCTCCTGAACGTCAAGAACATCGTCGGGATCAGCGTCTTCCGAACGATCTTCTACCTGCCCGTCGTCGTCCCGACGGTCGCCAGCGCCGTTCTCTGGATCTGGCTCCTCAACCCCCAGTACGGTCTCGTCAACCAGGCGCTCGCGGCGATCGGCATCGAGGGCCCGAAGTGGTTCTTCGATCCCGACTGGACGAAGCCCGGGATCATCCTCATGACGGTCTGGGGCGTGGGCGACGTGGTGATCATCTACCTCGGTTCGCTCCAGGGCGTGCCGCGTGATCTCTACGAGGCGGCGGAGGTCGACGGCGCTGGCCGCTGGGCGAAGGTTCGCAACGTCACGATCCCCCTCATCAGTCCGGCGATCCTGTTCAACCTCATCACGGGTGCGATCGGGATCTTCCAGTACTTCACCCAGGCGTACGTCATCAGCGAGGGCACGACGTCGCGGGGCAGCGGCGCGATCGGCGGCATCCAGAACTCGCTCCTGTTCTATGGGCTCAACCTGTACAACAACGCCTTCCGCTACTTCCGCCTCGGGTACGCCTCGGC
This sequence comes from Candidatus Limnocylindrales bacterium, assembly GCA_035693145.1. Classification (GTDB taxonomy): domain Bacteria; phylum Chloroflexota; class Limnocylindria; order Limnocylindrales; family CSP1-4; genus DASSHA01. The sequence continues at coordinate 11,028 of DASSHA010000100.1, read as the reverse complement.
GCTCGCCTGGATCCTGCTGCTGATCATCCTCGGCTTCACCGTGCTCATGCTCTGGGCCTCGCGTCGACGCGTCTACTACGCGGGCGAGCGATGACGGCTCTCGGCTGGGCGCGACGGCCGCGGCGCGAGGGTTCGATCGGCTGGCGCGTCGTCGCCTACGCCCTGCTGGTCGGGCTGTCGGCAACGTATCTGCTGCCGCTCCTGTGGATGATCGCGACGTCGCTGAAGACCGGCCCGCAGTCGATCGAGACCCCGCCGTCGCTCATCCCGAACCCCTTCGTCTGGGAGAACTACCCGACAGCGCTCGAGAAGCTCGGTCTGACGCAGGCCCTGGGCAACAGCCTCATCTACGCGATCCCGTCGGTCATCGGAACCGTCATCTCATCGTCGCTCGTCGCGTACGGCTTCGCCCGGATCCGCTGGCCGGGACGAGACGTCACGTTCATCGTCCTGCTCGCCACGATGATGCTGCCCTCGCAGGTCACGTTCATCCCGCTCTATGTCATCTACGCCAAGCTCGGCTGGGTCGGTACGTACCTGCCGCTCATCGTCCCGACGTTCCTGGGCAACCCGTTCTTCATCTTCCTGCTGCGGCAGTTCTTCCGAAGCATCCCGGACGACCTCTCGGATGCGGCCAGGATCGATGGCGCAAGCGAGCTCCGGATCCTTATCCGCATCATCGTCCCGCTGTCCGTGCCTGCGCTCATCACCGTCGGGCTGTTCACGTTCATCGACAAGTGGGGCGATTTCTTCGGCCCGATCATCTATCTGCGTGACCCGCAGCTCTACCCGTTGTCGGTTGCGGTCCAGACATTCCAGTCGGCACACAAGACCGACTGGCCGCTGTCGATGGCGGCGTCGGTCGTCATCGCCGCGCCGCTGGTCGTCATCTACTTCTTCGCCCAACGGAAGTTCATCGAGGGGATCACGTTGACCGGGATCAAGGGCTGAAAGGAGGCCGCTCGGCCGAACCTGCCGTCTCGGCGGCGTCACCCGAGTCCGCTCAATCGAGGAGGTCACAGACACGATGCAACATTCCCGTTCACCGCTCGCGCTGCTGGCGGGCGTGGTGCTCGTCGTCGCGGCGTGCCAGGCCGCCGCGCCGTCAGCCGCCCCGAGCACGGCACCCAGCCAGGGCGCGTCCGCCCCCGCGTCGACCGCCCCGTCGGCGGCCGCTCCCGTCAATCTCGTCCTGCGCTACTGCTGGTCGGGTGACGGCGAGGTCAAGGCAATGCAGTCGATCATCGACAAGTGGAACGCCGCCAACCCCGCCATCCAGGTGCGCGGCATCAGCGGCTCGATCAAGGCCGAGGAGATCGCCGGCGCGGTCGCAGGCGGCGCGCCGCCGGACATGGTCATCATGTGCAACAACGAGGCCGTGCCCGGATTCGCGCACGACGGCGTCATCCAGCCGATGGACGACCTGCTCACGCAGATCGGTGCGAAGACCGACGACATCCTGCCGGCGTCGCTTGCCTGGATGACCTATCAGGGCAAGCTGTACGGCCTACCGTTCCTGCAGGACACCTGGGGCTTCTACTGGAACACCGATGCCTTCAAGGAGGTCGGCCTCGACCCCACGAAGCCGCCCACCACCCTCGACGAGCTCTGGACCGACGCGCAGAAGCTGACCAAGCGCAACGCAGACGGATCGCTCGCCCGGGCGGGCTTCATCCCGGATTATCCGGGGAAGAACCTGACCGAGCTGTCGCAGCTCTTCGGCTGCCAGTACTACGACGAATCGACAAAGAAGGTGACAGTCAACAGCGACGCCTGCGTCAACTGGTTCAAGTGGTACAAGAGCTGGTACGACGAGTACAACAAGAAGGGTGAGCTGACGAACCTCGTGGCGAGCAAGGGCTCGGAGGACGAGGACCTGTTCTACACCGGCAAGGTCGCCATGGGCCTGTTCGGAGAGTGGGTGCCGGGTGCGGCGTATGCGCCGAACTTCGCGCCGAACCTCCATTACGAGACGGCGCCGTTCCCGGCGATCGACGCGGCGTCCTACGGCGCGGGCTTCGTCAACGGGAACGCGTTCTTCATCCCGCAAGGCTCGAAGGACGCGGCGTCCGCGGCGAAGTTCGGGATGTATCTCATGACGGACGATCCGTCGCGGATCATGGCCGTCCAGAACGCGAGCGTGCCGCAGCTGAAGTCCCTCGTCAGCGACCCGCAGCTGACGGGAGTCGCCCACTTCGGGACGTTCCTCCAGATCGCCAACCATGCGAAGACGTGGGTCAACCCGATGATCTCCCAGTGGGCCGAGTTCCACGATGCGATGGATTCCGCGCTCGACAGCGTGCTGACCGCGGGTGCCGACCCGAAGAAGGCGCTCGACGGCGTGGCCACGCAGATCCAGGCCGAGATCGACCAGAACGGGCCGTAACGGCTGCGGCTGCCGCTCTTCGGGGCCCCCGGCGATCGACGCCGGGGGCCTCGTCGCGCTCAGCGCGGCCCGCGGTGGCGATCGCGGGCGGGGACGGTGATCTCCGGTCGGTTGGAGTCGCAGGTGTCGATTCCGAGCGCGACCGCGCGGGCGATGCCGTCGTCCTCGTCGATCGTCCCGCCGGCGACGAGCAGGCCGGCCCCGTGGAGTCGCTCGACGAGCGCGGCGTGGCACCAATCGAGCGGCACGTTCACCCCGGTCGCTGCAGCACCGATGGCGGCGGCAAGCGGATCGTCGCCGGGCCGGTCCCTGTCGACGATGAGGAGCCGCGGGAGCGCGGGCGCCGCCTTTGCTGCGGCCCGCAGCTCGTCGCCGTCAAACGAGCAGATCGAGAGCCTCGCCGTGGCGGGGGAGGCGAGCGCGGCCGCGGCGATCGGGACGGCTGTCCCGCTCCCCTTCGCCTCGATCGTCGCACCGAGATCGGGCCGCTCGGCGAGGAACACGAGCACCTCGTCGAGCGTCGGCACGAGCTCGCCGGCGAACCCGGGCGCGAACCACCCGCCGGCGTCGAGGCGCCTGACCTCCTCGAGCGGGCGATCCTCGATCGTTCCGGCCTCCCCCGTCGTCCGCGCGGTCGTGTCGTCGTGGAAGACGACGGCTCGTCCGTCCCGCGTGAGCCGGACGTCCAGCTCGAGATAGTCAACGCCGGCGTCCGCCGCGCGACGGAACGACGCCATCGTGTTCTCCGGCGCCGATCCGGCGGCTCCGCGGTGGCCACCAACCCGCAAGCCCGATCCGATCGACCAGTCCATCGCTCCTCCGCGTCGCTCGCCGCCCCGTCCGGTTTCCGTATCCTCGCGTGCGTGACCAGCCCGCGCCCGACGCACGTGCCGTCGCGCAGGCCGATCGCGTTCGCGCATCGCGGCGCATCGGCACATGCGCCCGAGAACACGATCGAGGCGTTTGCCCTCGCGCTCCAGCTCGGCGCGACAGGACTCGAATCGGATGTCTGGCTCGCCGCCGACGGGGTCCCGGTGCTCGTCCACGACCGACGGAACACGTGGTCGGGACGGCGCGTGGACGTCACCGCCACGAGCTCGGCGGACCTCGCCGCGTTCGGCGTGCCGAGCCTCGGCGAGCTGTACGAGTCAGTGGGGGACACGATTGACCTGTCGCTCGATCTCGAACACGTCCCCGTCGCCCTCCCGACGGTCGAGATCGCGGCACGGCGAGGCGCAGCGTCACGGCTCTGGGCGTGCAGCCCCGACGTCGGCCTGTTGCGGCAGCTTCGTCGGCACGACGCGGACGTACGGCTTGTCTGCTCCACCCGACCGCGCCGTGTCGAGGGCGGCTTGACCGCCCTCATCGCGTCGCTCGCCGACGACGGGATCGACGCCCTGAACATGCACTGGCGGGACTGGACGAGCGGCCTCGTCGATGCGATCCATCGCGCCGGCCTGCGCGCATTCGCCTGGGACGCGCAGGAGCCGCTCGTCATCGACCGAACGCTCGAGCTCGGTGTGGACGCCATCTACTCGGACTGGCCCGAGCGCCTGGCGGAGGCAATCGCGGCGCGGGCGGTCGCGTCATCCTGACCGCCCGGACGGCTTGGGTCTTGCGTGGATCGCCGCGAGGCCCGAGACTCTCGCTCGGGCGCGCCTCCACAGAGCCGTATCACGTCGGCGAGGCGCCAGCCATGGTCGAGGTCCACGCGTTTCCCCACGACGACGCCGACTTCCGTTCGCGCGTCGAGGCGGGTCTCGTCGACGTGACGGAGCGTGATCGGGCATCGCTCGTCGAGGCCGTCCGCCGACTGGTTGGCGAGCTGCGACCCCAGTACCCGCTCGTTCGCATCCGGATCCAGGATCGGCTGGCCGCGCTCGACGACCAGGTCATCGTCTATGCCTACCGCGACGGAACCGCCGTCGGGCCGGGACGTCACGCGGCGAGTGATCGCTGAGCCCCGGCAGGAGCGCCGGCGCCGGTGGGTGGCGCTCGCCGGTTGGGGCTCGTTCCTGCTCATCGGCTGGATCGGCCTGCTCGTCCCGTCGCTCATCCGGTCGATCGAGCACGACTTCGGGCAGTCGGACGCCGGGCTCGGCCTGTTCTATCTGGTCAACGCCGCCGCCTACGGGATCGGGTCGCTCGCCGGCGGGCTGCTCACGGAACGATTCGGCCGGCGGTTGGTCCTCGCCGGCGGACTTGCGATCCAGGCGATCGCGCTCGTGGCGCAGGGGGTCGTGCTCAATTGGGCGGTCTTCCTCGTCGCAGCCGTCCCTCGGGGCCTCGGATCGGGCGCGATCGACGGCGGAGCTCAGGCGCTGTTCCTCGAGGTCTTCGACGACCGTCCCGTCCGAGCGCTCAACGTCCTGCACGTCTTCTTCAGCATCGGCTCCCTGGTCGCACCGCTCGCGCTCGCGTCTGCGGTCGACGCCGGCATCCGCTGGCCGGCGCTGTTCGCGGCATCGGGCCTTGCGTCGACGGCGCTCGCCGCGGCCTTCGTCCTCCTGCCGATGCCCGCCGGCCGTCGCGCGCGGGGGTCACCGGCCCCGCCGCGCCAGGGCCGCGGATCGAACCTGCCCGCCTGGGGCCGGGCCGACGGGCCGGCGGCTGCGCGTCCACGGATCAGCCGGCCGCTCGTCGCCGCGGCCCTCGCGATCGCGTGCTACGTGGCCGCCGAGGTCGGGATCTCGAGCTGGCTCGTGGGGTACCTCGGGTCGGTCCAGCTGTCGACGGCGACCCTCGCACTGTCGCTGTTCTGGGCCGGGCTGACCCTGGGCCGGCTGCTCGTCGCGCCGGTCGCGGAACGATTCGACCCCGTCAGGCTCGCCGCGGCGGCCTCGATCCTCGCCGGGCTGGCGATCGCTGCCGCCCTCCTGGCGCCGACGGTGGACGCGGCGATCGTCCTCTTCGGGCTCGCCGGGCTTGCGTTCGGGCCGATCTACCCGACGATCATCGTCATCGGGGCCCGCATCCAGCCCGGCCGGTCCGCCGCGGTCACGGGGCTTCTCGCCGGCGTTGCCGTCGCAGGCGCGGTCGCGTATCCGCCCCTCATGGGGGCAATCTCGGTCGCCTCGGGGCTCGGCGCCGCGATGCTCGGGACGGCGATCCTGAGCATCGTCTGCGCGGTCCTCGTGGTCGTGGCCGGGGCTCGGCGAACCGGTCGACAGGTCGTCGGAACGGCCTGTTGATCCAAGGTGTACGTGTTTCGGCGGTTGGGCGTTACGTCCCTGACGGTACCCGTTTGGCAGGCTGTGATGCGTGCGCAATCAGTTCAATCGCGTCGCGGACATGCTCACCCGCGCGATGGGCTCCCCGTTCGCCCTCGCGGCCGCCGCCCTGATCATCGTTGGCTGGGCGACGTCCGGGCCGGTCTTCCAGTTCTCCGACACGTGGCAGCTCGTCATCAACACGGGGACGACGATCGTCACGTTCCTCATGGTGTTCGTCATCCAGAACAGTCAGAACCGGGATTCGAAGGCCCTCCACCTCAAGCTCGACGAAGTGATTCGGGCGCTCGCGGATGCCCGCAACGAGTTCGTCCTGGTCGAGCAGTCGTCGGAGGAGGAGCTCCAGGCGCGTGCCGACGAGATGGCGGTGGTCGCGGAGGAGGTGACGAACGAAGCCGGCCATCCCGAGGCCGGCGCTGCGGCCCGCCGGGCCGGCCGGGAGATCGCTCGAAAGACGGCGCCGCCCGCGACCGTGCGCGCGCGCGCTCGATCGAACGGCAAGGGCTCGAACGGCAAGGGCTCGAACGGCAAGCGTTCGGAGGGCAAGGGCTCGAACGGGAGGTCGGGCGGGCCCGAAGGGAGCGCGCCGCGATCGCGGCGAGGAACCGGGGACCCCTCGAAGCACTAGCTCAGCGCTGGGACGTCCCGCAGCGGCGACAGAAGCGCGCCGTCGCGGAGAGCGGCAGACCGCAGCTCACGCAGGCCTGGACACCGGTTTCGCTCCGGGTGAGCACGTCGCGGCTCGATTCGGCCCACAGCGTGTCCGTCCCGGTCGCCCGGCCCCGCGTGCCGAGGTTGATCGGAGCGGGCTGAGGCCGGCCGGCCTCCGCTGCCGCGGGTCGCGTCCACGGCGCAGGAGCGTCCGGCGTCGCCGGCCAGGCCGGAGTCGACGGCCATTCGGCGGGCGGCCGTGGCGCCGTCGGCTCGACCGATCCCGGATCGGGAGCGACGACCTGCCACGTCGGGAGCTCGACGCGATCGTCGGCCTTCATGCCGGGACGCGATCCAGGAGGCGCGATCGGTTCGGAGGCCGGGACCGGCTCGGGAGCGGCGACCGGTTCGGGCGCTGCCGGCTCCGGGGCTGTCGGCTCCGCGGCCGCCGGTTCTGCGCGGACCGGGTCGACGACCTCTGGCTCGGCGGCGACCGGCTCGGCGGCGACTGGCTCGTCACCTGCGGCCTCGGTCGCCGCCGCTGCGCTCGCAACCGCTGCGTCCTCGTCCGCCGCTGCCTCGACCGGCGCCTCGACGATGGCGGGCGCGTCTGCCTGCGCGGCCGCTTCGGCCTCGTAGGCCGCGATCTCCGCGTCGAGTGACTCCCCCGGCCGGAATCGTCCGAGCAGCCAGGTCGTCCGGGCGGCGGCGGCCTCGGCGATGTCCTCGGGCGCCGCGCTGTCGGCGGCGGGTGGGACCGGCTGGGCGGCGGCGGGTTCGGGCTCCGCCGTCGCGGCCGGGACCGGCGGTACGGCGGCGGACTCGGGCTCCACGACCGCAGCCACCGGCGGCGGCTTGATCGACGGGACATCGGGAGTCGAAACGACCGCCTCTGCGCCGGTGTCCGTGGCGGTCACACCTTCGCCTTCGGGTGGCGCCGCCTCCGGCCACGCATCGACCTCGGTGGCGACCGGTTCGGGCGCAAGGGCGTTCAGTCGGGCGAGGATGTCGGCCTCGGGCAACCCTTCGGGCTCCCCGTTCGCGCTGCCGTTCGCATCGTCCGTCTCGGCGAGCTCGGCCTCGCGCAGGAGATCGATCTCGGGCCACGCGTCGAGCTCGACGATGCCCTCCGGGGGACTGCCGTCCTGCCCGTGGCCGTTCGTCTCGCCCGCAGGGGCGAGGGTGGGTCCGAGGCTCGGAAACGCGGCCGGCACGATCTCGGCCGACAGGTTCGGAGCGCAGGTGAGGCAGCGGCCCTCGGCGTCGTTCCAGCAGTTCGCGCACGTGTACTGACGACACGTCATGCAGAAGTTGAACGTCTGGTGGAACGCGTCGAGCTGATGCGCCGAGACGTCGCGTTCCTCGTCGCTGCGAGCCTCCGCGAATGCCTCGTCGAGCGTCGTCGTGTCCGACAGGACGTAGTTCTTCAGCCCCCTCGACACGACCTTCAGCTTGCCCAACCGCTGTCGTCGGGGCACAGCCGCCTGAAAGGTGTAGCGCGTGCCACACCGTTCGCAGAACGATTCGGTCAGGATCTCGGCCATCGTCCCCCGGGGGAATGCGCGGACAGGTCGAAGCGGGACGGGCGCCCCGAAACGGGAGCGAGAGTATAACGCTCCGTTCCGGCCACTCCTGCCCCGCACGTACCGTGCCCGCACCGCGATGGTCACCCGCTTCGTCGGCGCTCGGAGGGGGCCGGAGGCGTGCGGGATCCGCGATCCGGCCGATGCTACGCTCGCCCGAATGGCCGGCCTGTCGACGATCGAGCGGTTCCTGGAACGACTGTTCGAGCGTCCCGCAGCCCGGCTGTTCCACGCTCGGATCCAGCCGCTTCAGCTCCAGCGGCGTGTCGAACGGGCGATGGAAACCGAGCGACTGTCGGGGGCCGATCGAACGCTCGTCCCCAACGCGTTCACGGTGCGCCTGAACCCCGACGATCTCGAGCCGCTCCGCGGCATTGCAGCGAGCCTCGTCGCCGAGCTTGCGGACGCCGCGCTCGCGTTCGCGCGGCGGCACGCCTACAGCGTCCTGGACCGTCCACGCGTCGACCTCGTCGCCGATCCGGCGGTGGGTCCGGGCGAGATCCGGGTCGACACCGGCTGGCTCGACCGGGCGGGGCGCGCGGGCGACGCTGCGCTCGCAGCGTCGGATGCCGCCGACGGCGAGTCGGACGCGGCCGAGCCCGGCGTTCGGGCGGACGACACGATGGTCTTCCGACCCCCGACCCCGCCGCTTCCGCGCGCCGTCCTTCGTCTCGTCGCACCCGACGGATCGGAGCGCCGGCTGGGGATCGACGCACATGTCCTGAGCCTCGGCCGAGCGACCGACAACGGAATCGTGCTGGCCGACTCCCGCGCATCGCGTCATCACGCCCGGCTGCAGGTCCGCCAGGGCCGACTCGTCCTCACCGATCTCGGGTCGACGAACGGCACGCGCGTGAACGGCGTGCGGGTGGCCGAGGTCGCGCTCGGAGAGGGGGACCGGATCGAGCTCGGCGACAGTACGCTGATCGTCGAGTCGGTCACACGCGACGCCTGAGGTGGATGCCTTCCTGATCGCGATCTGGATCGTCCGGCTGGCGTTCCTCGCGCTCCTCTACGTGTTCCTCCTGTTCGTCGTTCGCGCTCTGCTGCGCGACCTGCGCGCCGCCAGTCGCGAGCCCGCGGAGCTCGGACGGCTCGTCGTCGTGGGCTCACCGTCGGGCGACCCGCCGGTCGGCATGTCGTATCCGCTCGATGCGGTGACGGGCATCGGCCGCGACGTGAACAACGCCGTCGTCGTCGACGATCCGTTCGCGTCGTCGGACCACGCGGTCCTCACGTTCCGCGGCCGGGCCTGGTACCTCGAGGACGCAGGCAGCACCAACGGGACGTACCTCAACGGGAGCAGGATCGACGGGCTGGCGCCGCTCGGGTTCGGCGACGAGGTGCAGGTCGGCCAGGTCCGGTTCCGGCTGGAGCGGGGACGCGTATGAGCGCTCCCTCCGTCGCGCTGCCTGGTATCGGGCTTCGTACCCTTCGCGCCGTTCGACCGCGGCCACGCCCGAGGGAGCTGTCGCTGCTCATCCTCGTTGGCCTCACGCTCGTTGCGGGCAGCGTCTCGCTCGGGGCCACCGAGCGGTTCGAGGCGGCGGGCGCCGCCGTCTCCGGGACGGGGAGCGCGTTCGCCCTCGCCAACCCGGGCCAGCTCGTCGTCTACCTCGGCGCCCTCCTTCTCGCACACCTCGCCCAGGTCGTCGCCGGCCGGCGGACCGACGAGCTGCTGCTGCCCGCCGTCGGGATGCTGGGCGGGATCAGCCTGCTGCTCATGGAGCGGCTGCCGCAATCGCTGGCGGGTCAGCTGGGCGGGCTCGCCGACACACAGCTCGTCTGGCTCGTCCTCGCGGTCGCGATCGTGACGAGCCTCGCCGTCGTCGTCCGCTCGGATGGCTGGCTCCGCCGCTACAAGTACTCATGGGCGGCTGCCGGGATCCTCCTGCTGCTGGCGACGTTCGTTCTCGGACGGGACGTGAACGGTGCGCGGCTGACCCTCGCGCTCGGTCCGATCAGTGTCCAGCCATCCGAGCTGCTCAAGGCCATCCTCGTCGTCTTCCTCGCCGGCTACCTGTCCGAGTTCCGGCCGCTGCTGGTCGAGCAGTCGTGGCGGGTCGGTCCGTTCCGGCTGCCGCCCGTTCCGTACCTCGCGCCGATGGTCGCGATGTGGGCGATCGCGCTCGGGATCGTCGTCGTGGAGCGAGACCTCGGCGCGGCGCTGCTGTTCTTTGCGGTCTTCCTGCTCCTCCTCTACATCGCGACTGCCCGGGCGATCTACGTCGCCGCCGGCATCGTCGCGTTCGTGGCGGGCGCCGCCCTGATGTACCGGGTCTTCGGTGTCGTCCAGACGCGGGTCGACGTGTGGATCAACCCGTGGGCCGATCCGCTCGGCGCCGGCTACCAGCAGATCCAGGCGCTCTACGCCTTCGGACGCGGGGGGCTGCTCGGGACAGGGCTCGGAGCGGGCCTTCCGATCGTCGGCGGCCGCCTGCCGATCCCGGCCGTCCACACGGACTTCCCGTTTGCCGCGCTCGGCGAGGAGCTCGGCCTCGTCGGCGTCCTCGCCATCCTCGGGCTCTATCTCGTCGTCATCGAGCGGGGGCTGCGGATCGCGGCGGCCGCCGCCGACGACTTCCGGGCGCTCCTCGCCGCCGGGCTGTCGCTCGTCGTCGGCGTGCAGGCGTTCATCATCGCGGGCGGCAATCTCAAGCTCATCCCGCTGACCGGGATCACGCTGCCGTTCATCAGCTATGGCGGATCGTCGCTCGTCACGAACGCCGTCGTGGTGGGCCTGCTGCTCGCCCTGTCCGACCGCGGCGTCGAGCCGCCGCCGCCCCGTCGCGCCGGCCGGATCCGGCGGCTGTTCCGGGCGCCGGCATGATCGACCGGTCAGGCGCGCACCGGCCCGTCCGGGGCAACGTCGCCCGCGTCGGCGCGGTCCTCGCGGTCGCCTTCTCGGTGCTTGCCGCCGGGGCGGGGTACTGGCAGGTCTACCGCGCGAGCGATCTCTCCGACGCGCCCGACAATCCCGTCGTCGTCGCCGCGCAACGGAGCGTCCCCCGCGGTTCGATCGTCGATCGCGACGGCGTCACGCTTGCCTCGAACCGCAAGGACGCCAACGGCGAGCCGTACCGGGTCTATCGGGACACGTCGATGAGCCCGGTCATCGGCTACGCCTCCCGTTTCTTCGGGACGGCGGGCCTTGAACGCTCGTACGACGCGCAGCTCA
>DASSHA010000099.1:0-2325 GCA_035693145.1 Candidatus Limnocylindrales bacterium | reverse complement strand
CGCGAGGCGGGAGCCGTTCGATCCCCGGCGCGAGCAGCGGAAGCGCGCGCGACGGGTAGGTGACCGCCGCCATGAGCACCGCGAGGCCGACGAGCGCGACGGTCACGACGGCGGGTCGAATGCGTATCGGTGCGCGGCCTCCAGCGGTGCGGCGCCGTCTCCCGCAGCGCCCAGCGGCAGGACGATCGCCACGAGCGGCCCGAGCAGGCCGCCGGCGACGACGCCGGCCGCCGGATCCCACGCGAGCGACACCGCGACGGCGAGGATCGCGCCGCTCACCGCCGCCGCGGCGTCGCGACGACCGGTCACGAGCCCCATCGCGAGTCCCGCCATCGCCGCCGGGAAGACGACGTCGAGGCCGAACCGGTTCGGATCCGGGATGGCGCCGCCCAGCGCGATTCCGGCGATCGTCATCAGGTTCCAGGGGATGAAGGTCGTCCCGATCGCGGCCACCCAGTAGCCCCACATGTCGGGCCGCCCGAGCCGGCGGAAGTGGGCGATCGACAGCGCGAACGCCTCGTCGGTCAGGACGTGCGCGATGACGACGCGCTCGGCGCGCGGCCTGTCGCCGAGGAACGGCGCGAGCGCCGCGGAGTAGAGGACGTGGCGCGCATTGAGGAACGCCGTCAGGAGCACGACGCCCGGCCACGGCAGCCCAGAGGCGACGTACCCGACGGCCGCGAATTGGGACGCCCCTGCGAACACGAGCAGCGACATCGCGATCGCCTCGACGATCGAGAAGCCGGCGTTCCGGGCGGTCAGCCCATAGACCAGCCCGAACCCACCGCTCGACGCGACGATCCCGATCCCGTCGAGCACGAGCCGTCGCCGCGACGACCGGAGCGCGGCCGTGGAGTCAGCCGGTCCTCCATAACCGGCGATTTGTGACACAGGGGTTACGGATGCTCCGTTATGGGAGGATGTTCGTCAAGGTGAGCGGCGGGTCTGACCGAAGTACATCAGCGAGACCTGGGCGAGGATTGAACGCGGGCGAGCTCGACCGGCCCTTGAGAGCAGTGGGCGAGCCGACCGACCTCGATCTCGTCCAGCGCGCGCGGTCGGGCGATCGAAATGCGTTCGCTCGACTCATCGCGCCGCGCGTCCAGCCCAGCTGGCGTCTCGTTCGAGCGATTGGCGGGCAGGACGTCGACCCGGACGACGTGGTCCAGGAGGCGTTGATCATGGCCTGGCGCGATCTCCCGTCGCTTCGAAACGCCGGGTCGTTCGATGGCTGGCTGCGCAGGATCGTCCTGAACGCCACCCGGCACGCCCTGCGCGATCGCAAGGTCCGACGGATTCGTGTGGTCGCGGGCGCCGACGAACGGTCTGGCGGCGAGCCGTCGATGCCCGGGCCCGGAAGCGCCGTTGCCGAGCGGGAGGCGATCGAGCGCGCGTTCGGGCGGCTGTCGGTCGACCACCGTTCGATCCTCGTCCTCCGGTTGCTCGAGGACCATTCGATGGAGGCGGTGGCGGAGACGCTCGGCATCCCCGTCGGGACCGCAAAGTCCCGCCTCCACCATGCTCGAACCGCCCTTCGCGCCGCGCTGGCCGCCGAGAGCCGGTGAGCGTTATGCGTCGAAGCTTCGCGGACGCCGACGACGCCGAGCTCGACGGCGCCGTCCGTTTGATGCTCGCCGCGCGTTCGGCCGGCCGACCGTCGGACGACCTTCTCGATCGTGTGGTCGCCGGCAGCACCGCCCAGTCGCAGACGCGCGGCGTCGGTCGCCGTCTCGGTGCGCTCGTCGCTGCGGCCGCCGCCCTCGCGATCGGCGTGCTGCTGCTGCTGAATCCACGGCCGGCGCGGGAGCCGTCGTCGACGCCGAATCTCGGGGCCGCCTCCACGACGACCGCCGCAGCGAGCGATCTCGAGCTCACGCCGCCGCCGCACGTTCCCGACAGCTGCCCCGTGACTCCTGTCACCCGGCTGGCTGGCGGATCCGCTCCCGAAGTCGACATGAGCGGCCTGCGCTGGCGGATGGGCCGCAGCGCGTGGGTCGCCGGAATCCCTGAAAAGATCGTCTGGCTGCCGGACGATCCCGGGGCATCGGGCGACGTCGTTGCCTACGCAACGCCGCTGTCCGTGCCCCTCGACCCGTCCGGTCGCATCGCCGATGCCCGCGATCGCGATCTCGTCGTCGTGCCCGGCAACGGCTTCGTCGGTGGGATCGCCCTCCCGCGGACCGGGTGCTGGCTCGTCACCGCCGTCTGGCCGGGTGGTGCGAGCAGCGTCGTCGTTTCGGTCGGGAGCCGGCCGGCGGGTGCGACTCCGGCGCCCAACGTGCCCGAACCCGTAGCCAGTCTGTTGCCCGCCGACACGTGCCGGTC
>DASSHA010000098.1:0-38420 GCA_035693145.1 Candidatus Limnocylindrales bacterium | reverse complement strand
GGCCGGCGTCGAAGCGACCTGCCGAGCTGGACGTCCGGCTCGACGTTCGTGACCTGCGCACCTACTTCCACGTCATGGACGGCACGGTCAGGGCGGTCGACGGTGTCTCCTACAAGGTCCGGCGTGGCAAGGCGCTCGGCGTGGTCGGCGAGTCCGGCTGCGGCAAGAGCGTCACCGCGCTCACGATCATGCGGCTGCTCGACATCCCGCCGGCCGAGGTCGTCTCGGGCGAGGTCATCTTCGAGGGTCGCGACCTGCTGACGGTCTCGCAGGAGGAGATGCGCCACATCCGCGGCAACGACATCGCGATGATCTTCCAGGAGCCGATGACGAGCCTGAACCCGGTCTTCACCATCGGCGACCAGATCTCCGAGGCCGTGGTGACGCACCGGAAGCTGTCGCGCAAGTCGGCCTGGGACAAGGCGATCGAATCGCTCAAGGCCGTCGGCATCAACAACCCCGAGCGCCGGGTCAAGCAGTATCCCCACGAGCTGTCGGGCGGGATGCGCCAGCGGGTGATGATCGCGATGGCCCTCTCGTGCGACCCGAAGCTGCTCATCGCGGACGAGCCGACGACGGCCCTCGACGTGACGATCCAGGCCCAGATCCTCGAGCTCATCCAGAAGGTCCAGGACGAGACCGGCGCCGCGCTCATGCTGATCACGCACGACCTCGGGGTCGTCGCCGAGACGGTCCAGGACGTCGTCGTCATGTACGCCGGGCGGATCGTCGAGCAGGGGACGGTCGACGAGGTCCTCCTCGCCCCGAAGCACCCGTACACCGAGGGCCTGCTGACGTCGATCCCGTCGAAGGGCATGCGCGGCCAGCGGCTGAACGTCATCAAGGGCACGGTCCCGAACCCGTTCAACATGCCGAAGGGCTGCAACTTCACGCCGCGCTGCCCGTACGCCTTCCAGCCCTGCCCGGAGCACGATCCGAGGATCGAGGACGCGAAGTCCGCCGACGTCGCCTGCTGGCTCTACACGCCGGCGCCCGGCTCGCCGATCCCACCGCGAGGAGCAGGACGTGCGGCCGGTGCCGCCGAAGACGCGGGCCGTGCAGCACTGGCTCGCGCCGAGCGCGCCGGTGCGAGCGGGGCCGGAGCATGAGCGTCGCCGCGGTCGCCGCGCCGCCGATCGCCCCGGTTCAGGATCGCGCGCCGCTCATCGAGGTCGACGAGCTCGTCAAGTACTACCCGATCTTCGGTGGGCTGCTGCGGCGGAAGCTCGGCGACGTCAAGGCCGTCGACGGCGTCTCGTTCGACGTCAGGCGCGGCGAGGTGTTCGGCCTCGTCGGCGAATCGGGCTGCGGGAAGTCGACGCTCGGCAAGACGCTCATCCGCCTTCAGCCCCCGACGGGTGGCAAGGCGACGATCGACGGCGAGGACATCTTCGCCAAGCAGGGTCGCGACCTCAAGCGGCTCCGAAGGCGGATGCAGATCATCTTCCAGGACCCCGTCGGCTCGCTGAATCCGCGGATGCCGATCTCCGACATCATCGGCGAGGGGCTCCTCGCACAGGCTGATGCGCAGAACGGCTGGGGCAAGCGCAAGATCCGCGACAAGCGGGTCGAGGACTACCTCGAGGCCGTCGGGCTGCGCCGCGACTACACGCGCCGCTACCCGCACGAGTTCTCCGGCGGTCAGCGCCAGCGCGTCGGCATCGCGCGGGCCCTCGCGCTCGATCCCGAGTTCGTCATCTGCGACGAGCCGGTGTCCGCGCTCGACGTCTCGATCCAGAGCCAGATCCTCAACCTGCTCCTCGACCTCCGCCGCGAGTTCAACCTGACGTACCTGTTCATCGCGCACAACCTGTCCGTCGTCCAGTACATCAGCGACCGGGTCGGGGTCATGTACCTCGGCAAGATGGTGGAGCTCGCGGACGTCGAGGAGCTGTACGGCAACCCCCGCCACCCGTACACGGTTGCGCTCCTGTCCGCGGTCCCCGATCCGGATCCGCGGATCCGCAAGAAGCGGCTCGTCCTGAGCGGCGACGTCCCGTCGCCCGCGGCGCCGCCGTCGGGCTGCCGCTTCCACACGCGCTGCTGGCTGTACGAGCGACTGAACCGGCCCGAGAACTGCCGGACGGATGATCCGGCGTTCCGCGACATCGGCACGGGCCACCGCGTCGCGTGCCACTGGGCAGAGGAGGTCCCGGGGTCCGTCGTCGCCGAGGCGGTTCCGACGCTCGAACCCATCGACTCCGGCCCGGGAGCCGGGGCGCGGGGCGCCGGAACGGGATCCGGCGATGGCAGCCGCTACGCGCGACCGGACGCGACCGGCGCATCCGGCGGAACGGACTCGGCGCCGATCGCCGGGGGGTCATCGGGCGCTGCCGGCGCCTGAGTATCATGCGCGCGTCCGTTCCGCGGTCGGACGGAGGCTGCCGGGCTCCGGAACGACCGACGGACATCGGCACAGGAGGAGAGACCACGACATGTTGAGGTTCAAACCGGCGGCCCTGATCGCGAGCACGGCGATCCTGTTCGCCGCCTGCCAGGGCGCCGCATCGCCTGCGCCGTCCGCGACGAGTGGCGCGTCCAGCGCGCCGTCGGCGAGCGGCGCCTCGTCGGCGCCGTCCGAGTCCGCCGCGCCGAGCACCGCCGTCAAGGAGGGCGGCGACCTGATCGTCGGGCTGCCGGGCGACATGGTCGAGGCGGACCCGTCCCTCGTCAGCGACAGCAACTCGTCGTACATCCAGCTGAACGTCATCGAGGGTCTGCTCGGCGTCAAGCCCGGCACCCTGGCGGACGTCATCCCGGTGCTCGCGGCCGACCTGCCCGAGAAGAGCGCCGACGGGCTGACCTACACGTTCAAGCTCCGCCCGAACGTGAAGTTCCACGACGGCACGGACTTCAACGCCGACGCGGTCGTCTACAACTACGACCGCCAGAAGAACGCGCCCAAGCCGCTGCAGGACGCGTACAACTACTACTTCGGGGCGGTTTTCGGTTGGGGCGCCGATTCGAACCTGAAGTCGGTCGAGAAGATCGACGACATGACGGTCAAGTTCACGCTCGTCCATCCGCAGTCGAACTTCCTCATCGCCCAGGCCCCGCTGCCGCAGTTCGGCATCCAGAGCCCGGCGGCGCTCAAGGCGGGCGACGCGGACAATCCCGATCCTGGCAAGAGCCCGTACGCGCAGGGCCAGGGCGGGACCGGCAAGTCGATGGTCGGCACCGGGCCGTTCATGTTCAAGGAATGGACCCCGAACGACCACGTCACGATCGTCAAGAACCCGAACTACTGGGACACGGCGAACGTCGCTCACCTCGACAGCGTGACCTTCAAGCCGTACGCCGACCAGGCGGCCGAGCTGAACGCGCTCCAGGCCGGTGACATCGACCTCGCCCAGACGATCGCGCCGAACGACATCGCCACGCTCAAGACCGACACGAAGTTCCAGGTCATCGACCGCGGTGAGTCGTGCAACATCGGTAACCTCGAGATGAACCTGAAGTCGAAGCCGCTCGACAACCAGCACATCCGCACCGCTATCGCGTACGCGCTCAACAAGCAGTCGTACATCGACGCGTTCTACGCGGGTCTCGCCGAGCCGGCCGACAACTTCATGCCGCCGGCGACGCAGTACTACAAGCCGCTCGGTTTGCCGACCTACGACCCGGACAAGGCGAAGTCGGAGATCCAGGCGTCCGGGCTGTCCGGCGACGCCCTCACCCTGACCTTCTACTACCCGTCCGACGTCGCCCGGCCGTACATGCCCGATCCGAAGGGCCTCGCCCAGGCGATCGCCAACGACCTCGAGGCCGTCGGCTTCAAGGTCAACTTCAAGACCGAGGGCTGGCGGACCGGCTACCTCGCGGACGAGGCCCTCGGGAAGTTCCCGATGTTCCTCCTCGGCTGGACGTGTGACTGGCCGGGACCCGACAACTTCCTCGTCACCGCGTTCTTCCACTTCCAGGGTGACAAGCCGAACCCCGAATTCGCGTACGGACCCCCGGAGCTGAAGGCCGCGTTCGACAAGGGCGCCACGGCGCCCGACGACGCCACCGCGCAGCAGGCGTGGGGCGACGCGCAGGACATCCTCAAGCGGGACCTGCCGTTCGTCCCGCTCGTCCATTCGAAGCCCCCGGCCGCGGCGAGCGCGGATGTCATGGGCTTCAAGGGCGCGGGCAACCTGAACGAGCTGCTCAACTCGGTCTGGCTCAACCGCTGACCCGAGCCTGATCGGTCCGAACCGAATGGATTCGAGTCCCCCCGGGCCGCGCCCGGGGGGACTGCGATCTTCGCCGTGCTGAAGTACCTCGTTCGACGGCTGCTGGCCGCGATCCCGGTCCTGCTCGGGTTGTCGGTCGTGCTGTTCGCGTTCGTCCACCTGCTGCCCGGCGATCCCGTCGCCGCCCTGCTCGGCCAGCACGCGACGCCGGAGCTGACGGCGCAGATCCGTGAGCAGCTCGGGCTGAACAAGCCGCTCTACGAGCAGTACGTCATCTACCTCGGCCAGCTCCTCTCGGGGGACCTCGGCAAGAGCGTCATCAACAACCGATCCGTCGTCTCGGAGCTCGCGCTTCGTTTTCCGGGGACGATTGAGCTGACCGGGGCGGCACTCGTGTTCGCGATCGGCCTCGGCATCCCGCTCGGCCGGCTCGCCGCACGACATGCGCAGGGCTGGACGGACGGCGTCGTGACGGTCATCTCGCTGCTCGGGATCTCGATCCCGATCTTCATCCTCGGCTACACCCTCCAGTTCTTCCTGTCCGTCCAGCTCAAGTGGCTGCCGACGTCGGGACGGCTGGATCCCCGTACGCACCTCGACGCGGTCACGAACTTCATGCTCGTCGACTCGCTCCTCGCCGGCCGGCTCGACGTGTTCGTCGACGCGGTCAAGCACCTCATCCTGCCGGCTATCGCGCTCGGCTCGATCCCGCTCGCGATCATCACCCGGATCACCCGGGCTGCGGTGCTGGACGTTGCGAACGAGGACTACGTCCGGACGGCGCGGGCGAAGGGCCTCAGCGAGCGCCGCGTGGACGACCGCCACGTCATGCGCAACGCCTGGCTGCCGGTCGTGACCGTCATCGGGCTGCAGGTCGGCGGCCTGCTGGCGGGCGCCGTGATCACGGAGACGGTGTTCTCGTGGAACGGCGTCGGGCGCTACGTCGTCGAGGCCATCCAGGACCACGACTACCTCGTCGTCCAGTCGACGATCCTCGTCTTCGCCCTGATCTTCCTCGCCGTCAATCTGCTCGTCGACGTGGGCTACGCGTTCCTGAATCCGCGGATCCGGTTCTCCTGATGGCGACCGCGACGGCTCCCCTGGGACGCCCGCTGACGGTGACGTCGAGCGCACGCGTGTCGCGCGGCCTGTGGCACGACGCCCTGCGTCGGCTGCTGCGCAACCGGCCGGCGCTCGTCGGGCTGGCCGTCATCCTCGTCTTCGTCGCGGCGGCGATCCTCGCGCCGCTCATCGCGCCTGGCGATCCACTCGCGGGCAAGCTCGTCGACCGGATCAAGCCACCCGGCGGCCTCCATCCGATGGGCACTGACCTGCAGGGCCGCGACGTCCTCACCCGGATCCTCTACGGCGCGCGGATCAGCCTGCTCGTCGGCATCGTCTCGGTCGGGCTCGGCGTGACGATGGGCGGGCTCATCGGCGCCGTCGCCGGTGCCTTCGGCGGTAAGGTCGACACCGTCCTCATGCGCGTGGTCGACGTCCTGCTCGCGATCCCGGGGATCCTGCTCGCGATCGGGGTCGTCGTCTGGCTCGATCGCGGGCTGCCGCAGATCATGTTCGCGGTGGCGTTGACGAACGCGCCGATCTTCGCGCGGCTGCTGCGCGGCTCGCTCCTCGCACTTCGCGAATCGGACTACGTCGTCGCCGCCCGCTCGATCGGTGCATCCACGCCGCGGATCCTCTTCCGGCACATGCTGCCGAACGCCCTCACGTCCGTCATCGTCGCCGCCACGCTCGCGCTGGCGACCGCGATCATCGACGTCGCCGGCCTCGGGTTCCTCGGGCTCGGGCCGCCCGATCCACGGACGGCCGAGTGGGGGACGATGCTGACGGACGCGACGAGCTTCTACCGCCAGGCGCCCTGGATCATCTTCTTCACCGGCGCCGCGATCTCGCTCACCGCGATCGGATTCAACCTCGTCGGCGACGGTCTGCGCGAGGCGCTCGATCCGCGGCTGCGGCACTGATCGTGGCCCTCCTGGAGGTCGGCGACCTCGTCGTCCGGTTCCGCACCCACGAAGGCACGATCCACGCCGTGAACGGCATCAGCTTCGAGCTGGAGCGCGGCGAGCGGCTGGGGATCGTCGGCGAATCGGGCTGCGGCAAGAGCGTCACGAACCTCGCGATCATGCGGCTGCTGCCGAAGCCGGCCGGGAGGATCGAGGGCGGGTCCATCCGCTTCGACGGGATCGAGCTCGTCGGACTGCCCGAATCCGACATGCGGGACCTGCGCGGCCGTGAGATCGCGATGATCTTCCAGGATCCGATGACCAGCCTGAACCCGGTCCTCACGATCGAGGAGCAGATGGTGGAAACCATCCGGGCCCATCGCAAGGTCAGCCGCGACGAAGCACGCCGGCGCGCCGTCGACCTGCTGGCGACCGTCGGCATTCCGCGGCCGGAGCAGCGCCTCAAGGCGTTTCCGCATCAGTTCTCGGGCGGGATGCGGCAGCGGGTGATGATCGCGATGGCGCTCGCCCTCGAGCCGAAGCTCATGATCGCCGACGAGCCGACGACGGCCCTCGACGTGACGATCCAGGCGCAGGTCCTCGAGCTCCTCCACCGGCTGACGACCGAGGCCGGGACGTCGCTCGTGCTCATCACCCACGACCTCGGCGTGGTGGCCGGCATGACGCAGCGGATCAACGTCATGTACGCCGGGTTCATCGTCGAGACCGCGACGACGGCAGACCTGTTCGAGCGGCCGTCGCATCCGTACACGGTCGGGTTGCTGCACTCGATCCCGCGGCTCGACGAGGACGAGCCCGAACCGCTCATCCCGATCGAGGGCACGCCGCCCGACCAGCGTCGCGCGCCCGTCGGCTGTCCGTTCGCGCCGCGCTGCGCATGGCGGCTCGACGTCTGCTGGGACGTCATGCCGCCGCTCGACCCCATCCTCGGAGCGGCGCCCGACGGCCGGGTGACCGCGACCGGCCCGAATGCCACGCACCGGGTCGCCTGCCACAATCCGCCGACCGCAGACGAGGCCGAGGCCGGCCGGCCGCTGCGGCCCGGGTTCGTGGCCGCGCCGCCGCCAGGCGGCGCGGCGCCGGTGGCCGTCACCGACGCACTGCCGTCCGAGGTGGAATCAGTCGCGCCCGAGGTCGCCGAGGCGACCGACGTGACGACTCCCGGCGGGCGAGCTCCGGACGCGCGTCCGTGACCTCCGCCGCGGGCCAGCGAGGCGCGGTGACGCAGGCGCCCGGGACGATGCCGCCGAGCGGGCCGCTTGTCAGCGTCGAGGACCTGAAGGTCTGGTTTCCGATCACCGAGGGCCTCGTGATCGAGCGCCACATCGGCGACGTCCGAGCGGTCGACGGCATCACGTTCGAGCTCGCGCGCGGCGAGACGCTCGGCCTGGTCGGCGAATCTGGCTGTGGCAAGTCGACGACGGGCCGCGCGATCATTCGCCTCTACCGGCCGACCGAGGGCCGGATCGAGTTCGACGGCACCGACATCTCGACCCTCGCCGACGCGCCGATGCGGGCGGTGCGGCGCCGGATGCAGATGATCTTCCAGGATCCGTACTCGAGCCTCAACCCACGGATGACGGCCGGCGGAATCGTCGGCGAGCCACTCGACATCCACTCGATCGGGTCCAGACAGGAGCGCCACGAGCGGGTTCGCGAGCTGCTCGCGATCGTGGGGTTGAACCCGGACTTCTCGGGCCGCTATCCGCACGAGTTCTCGGGCGGCCAGCGTCAACGGATCGGGGTCGCGCGCGCCCTCGCCGTGAACCCGGACCTCATCGTCGCCGACGAGCCGATCAGCGCCCTCGACGTCTCGATCCAGGCGCAGATCGTCAACCTGCTCGAACGCCTCCAGGCGCAGTTCGCGCTGACGTACCTGTTCATCGCCCACGACCTGTCGGTCGTCCGGCACATCAGCGACCGGATCGCGGTCATGTACCTCGGCCGGATCGTCGAGCTCGCCTCGTCGCGGGCACTCAACCGCGAACCGCTGCACCCCTACGCGGTCGCGCTCCTGTCCGCGATCCCGGTCCCGAACCCCGCGATCGAGGCCCGCCGCCGGCGGATCATCCTCCGCGGTGACGTCCCGTCGCCGGCGGCGCCGCCGTCCGGCTGCCGTTTCCATACACGCTGCTGGCTCCGCGAGCGGCTCGGCAACCCCGAGGTCTGCGAGACCGAGGATCCTGCGCTCCGGGAGCTTGCTGCCGGCCACGTCGTCGCGTGCCACTTCGCCGAAGAGGTCGCAGGTTCGGCGGAGCAGACGCAGGCAACGGGCGGCGGTCGCGCCGGATCGGCCGTCGTCGGGGGCACCGTCGGGAGCGGCGGGCTGTCGGGCGAACGCGACGTGCGACCACCCGCCGGCGTGGCGGCGGACGTCGGTGAGCTTTCCTCGGACGCGGCCCGGGAGGCCGGCGGCCGCGTCGACGTCGCGGAGCTCGCCCCGATGCCGCCGGGCGGCGTCTCCGCCGCGGCCGCGCCGATCCCGCCCGATGGGCCTGAGCTGGACCGTCAGGAGGCGCCGCGCGAGACGCGCTGACGTCCTGTCTCGTCTCGAGCTCGAGCGTCGCTGAACGTCGTCGGAGCCGCGCCCGTCCCGCTGATCGGCCCATACGACGGCTGGCGGCCCGGCATCGGCGGATTCGTGCCGGCCGGCGGGACGTCCGGCGGAGGGACCGCCGGTTCGGCCCGCTCGTTCGTCGCAGCGGCCATTGAACGGGACAGGAACCGTCGTGAGCACCCGGCGTCGCCCCGGGCGACCGCTAGACTCCGGCCGTGCCTCCGCTTCGGATCGCGCTCGCCCAGATCGCCCCTCGGCTCGGACTCTTCGACGAGAACCTTGCGCGCCACCGCGAGCTGATCCGCGAGGCGCAGGGACGAGGCGCGCGTCTCATCGTCTTCCCGGAGCTCGGGCTGACCGGGTACCAGCTCCAGGACCTCGCCGCGGACGTCGCGATCCGGCTCGACGACCCTCGATTGGCGTCTCTGGCGACCGAAGCACCGGATGCGTCCGTCGTCGTCTCGTTCGTCGAGGAGTCCGACGACCATCGCCTCTTCATCGCGGCCGCGCTGGTCGAGGGCGGAGCCGTTCGGCACGTCCATCGCAAGCTCTTCCTGCCGACCTACGGCCTGTTCGACGAACGCCGCTTCTTCGCCGCCGGCGATGCACTCCGCTCGACCGAATCGTCGCTCGGCGTGCGCGTCGGCCTCGCCGTCTGCGAGGACTTCTGGCACCTGCCCGTGCCGCACCTGCTCGCGCTCGACGGGGCGCAGATCCTCGTCAACGTCTCCTCGTCGCCCGGCCGCGACCTCGCCGCGACGAACGAGGCAGGCCTCGGGACGGCAAGCTCGTGGTGGACGCTCATGGCGACGTACGCGCAGCTCACGACGAGCATGGTCGTCTTCTGCAACCGGGTCGGGGTCGACGAATCAATCAGCTTCTGGGGCGGTTCGGAGGTGGTCGATCCGGCCGGCCGGACCGTCTTCCGCGCGCCGCTCTTCGAAGAGGGGCTGTTCACGGTCGACGTCAACCCGGCCGACATCCGGCGCGAACGGATCGGACTCCCGGTCCTGCGAGACGAGCGGCCCGAGCTGCTCGTCCGCGAGCTCGAACGATTGGTCGCGCTACGGGCGGAGCTTGGCGAAAACGTGCGGCCGCCGCACGAAGCGGATGCAATCGCGAAGACGAACGGTCGGCCCAGCCGCCGCGCCCGGGCGCGCGGATGACGAGCGAATCCGCCGCCGAGCCGCTCTTCGAGCTCCCGTCCGAGCTCGCGATCGACACCGACGTCGCGCGTCGCGTCATCGACGAGTTCATCCGAACCCAGCTCCGGCAGGCCGGCTTCGAACGGCTCGTCCTGGGGCTGTCGGGCGGAATCGATTCGGCGCTCGTCGCGTTCCTCGCCGCCGAGGCGATCGGAGCGGACCGCCTGCTCTGCGTCCTCATGCCGTACCGGACCTCGTCGGCGGCCTCACGAACCGATGCGGAATCCGTCGTGGCCGTCCTCGGCTGCGAGTCCGAGCTCATCGACATCAGCCCGATGGTGGACGCGTACTTCGATGGTTCGGGCGGCAGCGACGCGAGCGCCCTGCGACGCGGCAACTTCATGGCCAGGACCCGGATGGCGGTGCTGTACGACCGCTCCGTCACCTGGGGTGGGCTCGTCGTCGGCACGGGTAACAAGACCGAATCGCTGATCGGCTACACGACGGTCTACGGCGACAACGCCTGCGCGTTCAACCCGATCGGCGACCTCTACAAGAGCCAGGTGCGGCAGCTGGCCGCGGCGATCGGGGTGCCGGCAGAGATCATCCGAAAGCCGCCGTCGGCGGATCTCTGGCCGGGCCAGACGGACGAGGCCGAAGGCTCGTTCAGCTACCCAGTCCTCGACCGGCTGCTCCACTGGCTCATCGACCGGCGGCGGGGAGCGGACGAGCTCGCCGAGATGGGGTTCGAGCGGGCGGTCGTCGATCGCGTCATGCGACTCGTCGCGACGAGCGAGTTCAAGCGCCAGGTGCCGCCGATCGCGAAGCTCGGGCCGCGGACCGCCGGCGTCGACTACCTCTATCCGCGGCGCCGGCCGGGCTCCGCGCGGACGTAGCGTGGCGGAGACGGGCGGCAGCCTCTACCTCGTCGCCACACCCATCGGCAACCTCGGCGACGTCACGCTTCGCGCGCTCGACGTCCTCCGCACCGTCCCCCTCGTCGCCGCGGAGGACACGCGTGTCACGCGGCGGCTCTTCGAGCGCCACGCGATCCGCAGCCGTCTCATCAGCTACCACGCACGAAGTCCCGAGCGGCGGACAGAGGAGCTGCTCGCGCACCTCGCCAGTGGCGCGGACCTGGCACTCGTCACCGACGCCGGCACGCCCGGGATCAGCGACCCGGGCGACGACCTCGCGGCACGCTGGGCGGCGCTCGGCGGGCGCGTCGTCCCGATCCCGGGCGCCTCGGCCGTCCTGGCCGCGGTCTCGGCGACCGGGATCGCCGGCCCTCGCTGGTCGTTCGAGGGGTTCCTGCCGCGATCGGGCGCGGAGCGGCGGGCGCGGCTGGCGCGAGTCGCGTCGGACGAGCGTGGATCGGTGCTGTTCGAGCGACCCGATCGGATCCCGGCGACGCTCCGCGACCTCTCCGCCGTCGCCGGCGCAGAGCGTCCGGCTGCCGTCTGCCGTGAGCTGACGAAGCGCCACGAGGAGATCGTCCGAGGCACGCTCGGCGAGCTCGCCGAGCGTGCGCGTGCCGGGGAGCTGGTCGCGCGGGGCGAGGCGGTGATCGTCGTCGGCCAGGCCCCGGCGCGCTCGCCGGCTGACGCGGCTCCGGGCGGGTCCGCCGCAACGACGGTCGAGGCCGGACGCGCCGAGGTCGAGCGGCTCGTGGCGGCGGGCCTGTCGCGCTCCGCGGCGGCCGGCCGGGTGGCGGCGGCGACCGGCCTGCCGAGGCGGGAGCTCTACCGCGCGCGGGACGAGGACTGAGCGGCGGTCAGCGGGATCCGCCGGTCGTGTCGGTCGCGGGGAGCTCCGTGAGGCTGGCAAACCGATCGGGAAACTGCGCGGCGATGCCTGCCGACAGCGCGCGCCCGATGTCGAACATGTGGCGGTACGCGTCGTGGACGACCGCGTAGGCGGCCGGGTAGTCGCCGCGCGCGTAGGCATCGAGCTGCGCGACGAGCCCCGCGACGTGCTCGCGAACCATCCCCGTGAGGTCATCCCTGCCGAGCCCCGGGACCGCCTGGGCGAAGAAGTCCACGATCGCCCCCTCCGCACCGACGAGCCTCGCGAGGGTCGTCGCACGCGCGGTCGCATCGCCGGTCGCGACGTCGTGAATGAGCTCGAGGTAGCGATCGATGTGCTGGTTCCAGGCCGTCTCGAACGCCGTCCCGGCCGCGTCGTCGTAGACGCTCGAGACGGCGGTCCGGAGCTCGGTGGTGTTGTCCGCGATCGCGCGTGCGGCGGCGTCGGCGTCGGGCGCCGCGTCGAGCAGCGCGCGCGTCGCCTCGGCCGTGAGGACGAGGTGCTCGGCCAGGAGCCGGTCGAGCGCGATGCGCAGCTCGGCGGCGGGCGCGAACGCGACGTTCGCCCCGCTGAAACGAGTGGGGAACTGGCGTGCGATCGCGAGCGCGAGCTGGTCGCCGAACATGAACATGTGCTCGAAGGCCGCGCGCTGGGCGCCGTAGGCGCGGTCGAAGTCGGCGTCGGTGTAGGCGAGGAGCTGCTCGATGTGGAGCCGAAGCGCCTCCGCTTCGGCGCTCGCGTCGATCTTCGGGTTGGCGGACGCGAGGAACCGGACGAACTCGACGCGGTAGGCGTCGAGCGCCGCCTTGTCGCGGTCCATCGTGCCGCTGTCCCCCGACGACTTCGCCCGGGCGTAGTCGAGGATCAGCTCGATGTGGGTCCGCCACATCGCGTCGAACCGCTGCCGCGCCGACCCGGCGTAGACGCTCCCGAACGCCGCCGCGAGGTCACTCGAATTTCGATCGAGGGCCTCGGTCGCCGCCGACGCATCGGGTCCGGACAGCGTCGTGCTGCGGATCGCGTCGAGGACGAGGAACGCGTGCTCGGCGAGGAGCTGACCGAGCGCGACCCGAAGGGCCGTCGCCGGCTCGTCGGTCGCGGCCGCCGGGGCCGTCGCCGGGTTCGCGACCTGTGTCGCGGTGGGGTGGCCCGCGGGACCGTGTCCCGTCACGAACGCCACAGTGTTCGGTTCGGCCGGCGGGAGGCGGATCTCCGTGTGGCTGGCGTCGCGGCCGCCGACGGACACGGGCGCATGCCCAATCGCGGGGAGCGTCGAGACCCACGCGACGATGACGACCGGAACGAGGATCGCGGCGAGGCGACGGATGATGGACGTTCCCCCCTGCATTCCTGGAGGCACACGGTTACGACGCTGACATGCGAAAAGCATTGCGGAACAGGCTTCCGACATTGCCGTCGCATGACGCTCTCCGCGTGAACGCTTCTCCCGTTCCGGCCGGCGGAGCCACGACGCGGTTCTGCGAGCGATGCGGCGGACGCCTGGGAACGCGCGGGCGGTCCGCGACGGCGTCCGAATGTTCGAGCTGCGGCTGCTTCGTCTGCAGCCTGTGCACCTCGGCCGACGGCCGCTGCACGACGTGCATCGCGGCAGCCGGGCGTGCGGACTCGTCCGGTCGTGAAGACGCGGTCCGTCGTCAGGAGACACCGCGGCCGCGTCCGATCCCCACGCGCACGGCCGTCGCCGTCGTCGGCGCCGGCGCTCTTGCCGTCGCGATCCTCGCGCTCGCGAGCGGCACGCTCCCGGGAGCTGGGTCCAGCGGTGGATCCTTCCAGCGAGTCGCGGGGGTGACCGCAACACCGATCACGGCCGCCGGCGCAGGGACGCAGCCGTCCGAATCGGCGCGAACGGCGGCCACCGGCCCGGGCGCGTCGAGCACCGGCCCGACGCCGGCGCCAACCCAGCAGCGGATCGAGGCCATCGCTTCGCGCGTCCGTGCATGGCCGGGCGCCGTCGGCGGGACGAACCTCCAGGTGCTCGCGAGTGCCCGGAACACGACCGCGCACGCCGTCGCGCTCGATCCGGACTCGAGCACATACAGGGTGAGCGACGCGAAGACCGGGACCGTGTCGACCGGCCGCTTCACTGCGGCGTTGCCCGTAGTCCTCGGTCCTGGCGAGACCGGCTACCTGGCGGCGAACGTGTCGACGCCGCTGATCGAGCCGACGGCGCATCTCGTCGCCGAAGCGACGATCGTCGGCGTGCCCGCCGAGCTCGGGCCACGAGCCCTGACCCTCGAGGTGGGCCGGTTGCACTACTCCGTCGACGGTGTCGCCCTCGAGGCGCGGGTCACGAACCACTCCACCGCGACGGCATCGAACGTCGTGGTCGGCGCCGTCCTTCTCGACGGCGCCGGAGCACCGATCGCGGCGGTCTACGGACTCGCCGCCGATGGTCCCCTCGGCGCGGGGAGAACGGACGGTCTGACGATCCGCTCCCCGGCGAGCGGTCCGCTCGATCCTGGAGTCGTCCAGCGCGTGGTTGCGACGGCGTACGAGCTCGGCGGCTGACGACTCGCGTCGCGCGGCTGGGTCGGCGGCGGCCCGACCGGGGAGGGGGATGCCCGGTCGGGCCGCGGGGAATGCGTCAGGCCGCGGCCTCGACCGCTTCATCCTCGGAATCGTCGGCGTCGGCGAGGTCGGTCGTCATGTCCTCGCCCAGCTTCGCCGCCTGGGCGACGAGCGCGTCCGCGGCCTGCTCGGCGTCGTAGTCCTTCTTTCGCCGGCCCGACAGCAGCTCGACCTGGCCGGCGACGATCTCGGTCTTCCAATGGCGCTGGCCTCGGTCGTCGTCCCAGGTCCGCGTCTGGATGCGCCCCTCGATCGCGACCTGCTGCCCCTTGCCGAGGTAGCGGCCACAGATGTCGGCGAGCTTCTCCCAGGCCACGATCGAGTGGTACTCCGCCTTTTCCTTGCCGTGGCCGGCGTACTCGTTCGTGGCGACGCTGAACTGGCAGACGCTCTTGCCCGAGGCGAGCACGCGCAGCTCAGGATCCCGGGTCAGGCGCCCGGTGATAAGGACCTTGTTCACGGTCCGTACGTCCTTTCCGGTCGCGGCCCGGCGGCGCCGGGGCACGACACGCTTGGCCGGCCGCGGAACGTCCCGGGACGGCGATATCGACGGCGGGCGGCGAGGGATGTGCCGGCCTCGGCGGAGGCCTCGGCAGGTGTCGGCGGTTCGTTCGACGGACGGCGGACGGCGAGGCCGGCGGTGCGACGGCGGGCGATTCGAACCCTAGTCGGGGGCCCTCACCGCGCGCTCACGCCGCCCTCATCAGCCGCACATCGGGCGCTCAACTGCGGCTCATCTCGCGCGTCGCGCGGCGGCGTGCGCCACGGCCGAGCCTCGGCCTCCGCGCCGACGCTTCAGCCGGCCGCGGCCTCGTCGATCGCAGACGCGGGCTCCGCGGACGCGCGCCGGCGCCGCCGACGGGCCGGTTGCGTGGGTGCGACCGCGGTCGGGATCGCGGCGGGCCGCTTCGCCGTCGCGCGCGCCTCGATGGCGCTGGCGACCGGGCCGGGCAGCAGTCCGACCACCGTGTCGGCCTCGGGCGCCGCATCGGCGTAGAGGTCGCAGAAGAGCGACACGAGTTCGGGGTCGAACTGCGTGCCGGCGTGCCGACGCAGCTCGCGGATCGCCTGTTCGTGGCTGATCGCCGGCTTGTACGGACGATCGTGCGTCATCGCGTCGTAGGCATCGGCGATCGCGACGACGCGAGCACCGAGCGGGATGTCGTTCCCGCGCAGGCCGAACGGGTAGCCGTGCCCGGAGTAGCGCTCGTGGTGATGGAGAATGATCGGGACGGCCTCGCGCAACAGGGTCGCCTGCTCGAGGATGACCTGGGCAATGCGGGGGTGCTGGACGACCGTCCGCCATTCGGCCGACGTGAGGGCGTTCGGCTTCTCGAGGATCTCCTCCGGGATCGCGACCTTGCCGAGATCGTGGAGGAGTGCCGCGATCCGGATCTTCTCGATCTCCTGGTCCGGAAGGTCGAGCTGGCTCGCCATCGCGACGACGATCGAGCCGATGACCGGCGAAGGCCGGCCGCGATGGTGGGGCAGGGGAGCGACGACGGCGGCGAGGGCGGCCTCGGCCGCGTGGCGAGCGATGCGTCCGATCTCCTGCGCTCGCGCGCGCCCCTGCGGCGAGATCGGGGCCCGCGGCACCCGGGCGTCGTCATCCGGCTCGGCGAACACGTACGTCTGGTTCCGTCCGAGCGCCTTGGCCGAGTACATCGCGGCGTCCGCGTCCCGGACGAGGGCCTCGGTTCTGAGCGTCCGCCCCAGTCCGCCGGCGACGCCGATCGAGATCGTCACGCTCAGGTTCGTCGTCCCGTCGACGTCGAAGCGGAGGCGGCCGACGAGATGGCGGAGCTTTTCCGTCATGCCCGCCCCGTCCTCGATGTTCGTCTCGGGCAGGACGAGCATGAACTCCTCGCCGCCGTACCGGCCGATGAGGTCGTTCTGACGCAGGTTCGCCTGGATCGCCTGGGCGACCCCGCGCAGGACGACGTCGCCGGCGGCGTGGCCGTACGTGTCGTTCACCTGCTTGAAGTGGTCGATGTCGACGAACGCGACGCTCAGCGGGCGGTTGTAGCGGTTCGCGCGCTCCACCTCGTTGAACAGGCTGCCGAGGAGGGTCTGCCGGTTCGCGACGCCCGTCAGCCGATCGACCGTCGCCGAGACGCGCGTCGTCGACAGCTGCTGCGCGAGCTCGCTGATCGACCGGCCAAGCCGGGCGTCGAGCCAGCCGCCGTGCGGCACGAGGACATCACGCTCGCCGGTCGCGATGCGCTCGACGGCGCGCGCGATCCGGCCGATGCGGAGTCGCAGGTACGCCGCGACGAGGAGCGCGGTGAGGGAGACGCCGAGGATCCCGGCGAGAATGGCGGCGAGCAGCGAGCGGACGCCGTCGTCCACCCACGACGTCAGCACGTCGGGCATGGCGAGGAGGACGAGTCCGCACGCGACCGGAGCGATGAGCCCCAGGCCCGCGAGCAACCGGATCACGTGCCAGAGGCTAACGATCGGGGAGTCCTGCACGGGGGCACCGAACGTCCTGCGCCGTCCGGCCCGGAAGTCCCTGCCGGCGGCCGTCGCGACCGCGGCAGCCCCCGTTCCGGCGGCCCCGTTCCGGCCGCCGCCGGGCCTCGCGCGAAGGCTATACTCGGCCGGTCCTCGAACCCGACCCAGCCCGAGGTGGAGCCGTTGCTCGAGGAAGGCGCGACGTTCGCCCGGTGAGACGGACGTGCACCTTCGGACCAGCCCCGCGCCGCCCGATCGACCCGGTGGCGCGACGAGGGCGGAGTGTATCCAGGTCCCAGGCCCGCCGGCCCGGGGCCTTTCTTGTTGCCACCCGCGAGACGGCCGCGGAGCGGATGGTGCGATGCCCGCGACCGTGATCGTCGGGCTCCAGTGGGGCGACGAGGGCAAGGGCAAGACGACCGACTTCCTGGCCGAACAGGTCGCGATGGTCGTCCGTTACCAGGGCGGCGACAACGCCGGGCACACGGTCGTCATCGGCGCGGAGGTCTTCAAGCTCCACCTCGTCCCGTCAGGGATCCTGTATCCGCACATCGTCCCCGTCATCGGCCCGGGCGTCGTCGTCAACCCCGAGACCCTGATCGACGAGCTCGACGCCCTGTCCGCTCGCGGGATCGAGACGTCACGGCTGCGGGTCAGCCTCGGCGCCCACGCGCTGCTGCCCTACCACCGCGCCCTCGATGCGGCACGGGAAGCGGCGCTCGGCGGCGCGAAGGTCGGGACGACCGGGCGGGGGATCGGCCCGGCGTACGAGGATCGAGCGGCCCGGACCGGGATCCGGATGGCGGACCTGCTGGACCCTGCGATCCTCGAGGCCAAGCTCGAGCGCGTGCTGCCGGAGAAGCATGCCCTCCTCGCGGCGTACGGCTCCGACACACGGTTCGACGCCGGAACGCTCTGCCGGCAGGCCGCGGCGTGGGGCGAGCGGCTGCGGGCGCATCTCGACGACGCGACGTGGCTCGTCCAGGACGCGCTCATCCGCGGCGATCACGTCCTCCTCGAGGGTGCCCAGGGAACGCTCCTCGACCTCGACCACGGCAGCTACCCGTTCGTCACCTCGTCCTCCCCGGTCGCCGGCGGCGCATGCACCGGCGGCGGAATCGGGCCGCTCCAGGTCGACGAGGTCATCGGCGTGATGAAGGCGTACGCGACGCGCGTGGGTTCGGGTCCGTTTCCGACCGAGCTGGAGGATGCGATCGGGCAGGGGATCGCGCGGCGCGGTCACGAGGTCGGCACGACCACGGGCAGGCCCCGGCGGGTCGGCTGGCTCGACGCCGTGCCGATCCGTTATGCCGTTCGGGTGAACAGCGTCAGCTCGATCATGCTCAACAAGCTCGACATCCTGTCCGGGATCGAGGAGCTGCGGCTGTGCGTCGCGTACGAGGTCGACGGCCGGCGCGTCGAGGCGTGGCCGTCGTCGGCCGATGTGCTGGCCCGCGCCACGCCGGTCTACGAGTCGTTCCCCGGCTGGGCCGACGAGATCCACGCAGTCCGGGCGCTGGCCGACCTGCCCGAGAACGCTCGACGGTACGTCGCGGCGCTCGAGGACCTCGCCGGCGTCCCGATCGTCCTCGTCTCGGTGGGACCTGAACGGACGCAGACGATCGAACGGGCCTGGCGGCCGGTCCGCCACCGACCGCCGCTCCCGGCATGAACCTCGTGATGCCGACACGGATCCTCGTCGTCGGACGTGGCGGTCGCGAGCACGCGCTCGCGTGGAAGCTCGCCGGCGAGCCGGGAATCAACAGCGTCGCGGTGCTGGGCGGAGGCTACACGTTCGAACGGCAGGGCTTCGTCGGTGTCGCCGGGAGCGTCGACAACAGCGACAGCATCGTCGCCGCCGCTCGGCACCTGTCGGCGGAGCTCGTCGTCGTGGGCCCCGAAGCTGCGCTCGCCGCCGGGGTCGCGGACGCGCTCGCGCAGGCGAGGATCGCGTGCTTCGGACCGACGCTGGCCGCGGCCCGGATCGAGACCTCGAAGGCATTCTGCCGCGACGTCGCCACTGCCGCCGGGGTGCCGATGGCACGCGGCCGCGCCTTCGTGGGGCAGGACGCGGCGGCCGCCAAACGATTTGCCGCCAGCCTCGCCGCCGAGGGATCCGGCGTCGTCGTGAAGGCCGACGGGCTCGCCGCGGGCAAGGGTGTGACCGTCTGCGACACCGGCGAGGAGGCGGCACGCGCGATCGACACCCTCGACGAGCCGTTCGTCGTCGAGCAGCGGCTGCGCGGCCGCGAGGCGAGCGTCATCGCGATCTGCGATGGCCGCGACGCGATCGCGCTGCCCAACGCCCGCGACCACAAGCGCCTCCACGACGGGGACCAAGGGCCGAACACTGGCGGCATGGGCGCGTACTCGCCGGTGCCCGATCTGCCCGACGTGGACGCAATCGAGGTGATCGAGCGGTTCCATCGTCCAGTCCTCGCAGAGCTCGCCCATCGCGGGACGCCGTTCCGCGGAGCGCTCTACGCGGGTCTCATGCTCACGGACGACGGGCCACGCCTGCTCGAGTTCAACGCCCGTCTCGGCGACCCGGAGACGCAGGTCGTCCTGCCGAGGCTCGCCGTGGCCCTCGGTCCGTGGCTGCTCGCCGCGGCCCGGGGCGCGTTCGGCGCCGGCGCGCGGTCGCTTCCGGACCGCGAGCCGCGCCTTCGCGCGCTGCCCGGCGCGACCGTCGGGATCGTCCTCGCGGCTGCCGGCTATCCGGGTGTCGTGGCGGGCGATGGCCGGATCACCGCGCTGGACGACGACGGCCGGCTGCCGGACGCGGCCGACGTCCTCGTGTTCCACTCCGGCACGGTCCACGAGACCGGCAACCTCTACCGGGCGACGGGCGGTCGCGTCCTCACCGTCGTCGGGCGCGGCGCCGACCTCGACGCGGCGCGGGCCGCCGCCGAGGCGGCTGCGGACCGCATTGCCTGGTCGGGGATGCAGCGGCGGCACGACATCGCCGCCGCGACGACCGCCGGTGTCGCGGTGGGAGCCGGGACGTGATCCGCCGCTACACGCTGCCCGAGATGGGCGCGCTGTGGACCGACGAGGCCCGCTTCGGCCGGATGCTCGAGGTCGAGCTCGCGGTGGCCCGCGTCCAGGCCCGGACGGGTCTCATCCCGACCGACGCGCTGGTCCAGATCGAGCGCCGCGCCCGCGTCGACGTCGGGCGGATCGCCGAGCTCGAGCGGACGACCGACCACGACGTCATCGCGTTCGTGAGCCAGCTCGCGGAGACGGTCGGTCCCGAGGGACGCTTCCTGCATCTCGGGCTGACGAGCAGCGACGTCGTCGACACGGCCCTCGCGCTCCAGCTCAAGGCGGCCGGCGAGCGTCTCGTCACTGACTGTGACTCGCTCGTTCGGGCGCTCGTCGCGAAGGCGCGCGCCGAGGCCGAGACGCCGATGATCGGGCGAACGCATTCGGTCCATGCCGAGCCGACGACGTTCGGCGCGAAGGCGGCCGGCTGGGCGTTCGAAGTCGCCCGCGATCGGGCGCGGCTCGCGGCGGCGACCGACGACGTCGCGACGGGCAAGATCTCGGGCCCGGTCGGGACGTACAGCCACCTCGCGCCGGAGATCGAGGCGGAGGTGCTCGCCGCGCTGGGCCTGCACGCCGACCCCGTCAGCACGCAGATCGTCCAGCGCGACCGACACGCGGCGTTCGTGACGACGATCGCGATCACCGGCGGGACGCTCGAGCGGATCGCGACCGAGGTGCGCAACCTGCAGCACACCGAGATCGGCGAGCTGATGGAGCCGTTCCGCGCCGGCCAGAAGGGCTCGAGCGCGATGCCCCACAAGCGCAACCCGATCCTGTCCGAGCGGATCGCCGGGCTCGCGCGACTCCTCCGCGGGTACGCCGCGACGGCTCTCGAGAACCAGCCGCTCTGGCACGAACGCGACATCAGCCACAGCTCGGCCGAGCGCGTGATCCTGCCCGACGCGACCATCGTGCTCGACTACCTCCTCGTGAAGACGACGGGCCTCGTCACGGACCTCGTCGTCCGGCGCGACCGGATGCGCGACAACCTCGCCTCGTCGCTCGGGCTCTACGCGAGCTCACGGGTCCTGCTCGCGCTCGTCGAGGACGGCGGGCTGTCACGCGAGGACGCGTACGGCATCGTTCAGCGGGCGTCGATGCGGGCAGCCGACGAGCACGTTCCCCTGCGCGACACGCTCGCCGTCGAGCCTGCGGTCGCCGGCGCGCTTCCGCTGGAACGGCTCGACGCCTGCTTCGACGAGGCGGCGTTCCTCCGCCACGTGCCGCTCCTCATCGGGCGGCTCGGTGCCCTGGAGCGTGCCGATGCCGGCTGACGCGTTCGTCCGATCGGGAAAGGTCCGCGACCTCTACGCGGTCGGAGGCGATCGCCTCCTGCTGGTCGCGTCCGATCGGATCAGCGCGTTCGACGTCGTGCTCCCGACGCCGATCCCCGACAAGGGCCGGGTCCTGACCGGGCTGTCGCGGTTCTGGTTTCGCGAGACGGCCGGGATCGTCGCGAACCACGTCATCGCGAGCGACCTCGACGACGTCGATCCCGCCGACCTGCCGCCGAGCTTCGGCGCACTACGGTCGCTCTGGGCCGCCGACCCGGGAGGCGAGGATGAGGCGCCGCTCGACGACCTGCGCGGCCGGATCCTCCTGTGCGAGCGCGTCGACGTCCTGCCCGTCGAGGTGATCGTCCGCGGCTACCTCGCGGGCTCGGGCTGGCGCGACTACCGCGCGACGGGTTCGATCGGGGGAATCGCGCTGCCCGCCGGGCTGCGGGATGGCGATCGCCTGCCGGAGCCGATCGTGACCCCGTCGACGAAGGCGGAGCTCGGCGAGCACGACGAGACGATCGACGCGCCGGCCTTCGAGCGCATCGTCGGCGAGCGGCTGGCCGAGCGGATCC
The DNA here is from genome assembly GCA_035693145.1 of Candidatus Limnocylindrales bacterium. Lineage (GTDB taxonomy): Bacteria > Chloroflexota > Limnocylindria > Limnocylindrales > CSP1-4 > DASSHA01. The sequence continues at coordinate 16,806 of DASSHA010000098.1, read as the reverse complement.
GGGACGTCGCGCTGCGGCTGTACGCGTTCGGCGTCGGCGTGTGCGAGCCCGCGGGGATCATCCTCGCCGACACGAAGCTCGAGTTCGGGACATGGGCGGGACCCGACGACCTCCTGCTCGTCGACGAGCTGTTCACGCCGGACTCGTCACGCTTCTGGGACGCTTCGACGTACGCGCCCGGAGGCCCGCAGCCGAGCTTCGACAAGCAGTACGTCCGCGACTGGCTCGAATCGTCGGGCTGGGACAAGCGTCCACCCGGCCCGTCGCTCCCGGCGGAAGTCGTCGCCGGCACGCGCGAGCGGTACGTCGAGGCGTACGAGCGGATCACCGGCGCGTCGTTCGACCGGTACCTTCTGGAGGACGTGATCGCGCGATGACGAACGGACCCGCCGAGCGCCCGAGCTTCCGGTTCGCGGTGAACGTCAGCCCCAAGCCCGGGATCCTCGACCCGCAGGGCAGGGCGGTCGAAGGGAGCCTCGCCCACCTCGGCATCGCGGGCGTGTCGGCTGTCCGCGTCGGGCGTCGCGTCGAGCTGACCGTGCAGGCGACCGACGAGCGCACCGCGCGCGAGACGGTCGACCGGCTCGCAACCGAGCTCTTGTCGAACCCGCTCATCGAGGCATACGAGATCGATCTGCTCCGGCCGGCTGCCGCGGTCGCGGGCGCGCGGTCGTGAGCGTCCGCGTCGGGGTCGTCGTCTTTCCGGGCTCGAACCGCGACCGGGATGCGCTCGATGCGCTCGCACTCGCGGGTGCTGAGCCGGTCCGGCTATGGCACGAATCGGCGACGCTCGACGGGGTCGCGGCGGTCGTCCTGCCCGGTGGCTTCGCCTACGGCGACTACCTGCGGGCCGGCGTCATCGCCCGGTTCAGCCCGGTCATGCGGGCCGTGTCGGCGTTCGCAGCGGGCGGCGGGCTCGTGCTCGGGATCTGCAACGGCTTCCAGGTGCTCGCCGAGGCGCGGCTCGTGCCCGGGGCGCTGCTCCGGAACCGCTCGGTCCGGTTCGTCTGCCGCGAGATCGCGATCCTGCCCGAGCGGCTCGACACGCCATTCACCTCGGCGATCGACGGCCGACGGCCGCTCCGGATGCCGGTCGCCCACGGCGAGGGTTGCTACTACGCCGACGAGGCGACCCTCGACGCGCTCGAGCGGGAGGGACAGGTCCTCTTCCGCTACGCCAGAACGGACGGTACGCCGGCCGATGGCCCGGACGATCGAGCGAACCCGAACGGCTCGCTTCGGGCGATCGCCGGCGTCACGAACGCGGCCGGGAACGTCGCCGGCCTGATGCCCCACCCCGAGACGGCGGTCGATCGTGTCCTCGGCTCCGACGACGGCCTCGGGATCATCCGCTCGCTCGTCGAGTCGGCGGCCGAACGGGCCAACGCGGGGCACGTCCTCGTCGGAGCCCGATGACCGCGACGCTCGAGCGGGCCGCAGAAGCGCTCCACCGCGCCCTCGGGATCGCCGACGACGAGCTCGACGCCATCCGCGCCCGGCTCCGGCGCGACCCGAACGACCTCGAGCTCGCGATGTTCAGCGTGATGTGGAGCGAGCACTGCTCGTACAAGAGCTCCCGCCCGTTGCTCGCGACGCTGCCGACGGGCGGCCGCGACGTCGTCGCGGGCCCGGGCGAGAACGCCGGGGTCATCTCGATCGGCGACGGGCTCGCCGTCGCGTTCAAGATCGAATCGCACAACCACCCGTCGGCCGTCGAGCCCGTGCAGGGCGCGATGACGGGCGTCGGCGGCATTCTCCGTGACATCTTCACGATGGGGGCGCGGCCGATCGCCGTCCTCGACGCGCTGCGGTTCGGCGACCCGTCGTCCACTCGCACCCGGCACCTCGTCGATGGTGTCGTGCGGGGCGTCGGCGGCTACGGCAACTGCGTCGGCGTCCCGACCGTCGGCGGGGAGCTCGTGTTCGACCCGTCGTACGAGGGCAACCCGCTCGTCAACGTCATGGCGATCGGGCTGCTCGACGAGCGTCGGCTGATGCGGGCAGCAGCGCCCGGCCCGGGGAACCTCGCGGTCCTGTTCGGCTCGACGACCGGGCGCGACGGAATCGGCGGCGCGTCAGTGCTCGCGAGTGCGACGTTCGGCGACGACGTCGCGGGCGTCACGAGACGGCCCACGGTCCAGGTCGGAGATCCGTTCGCGGAGAAGCTCCTCATCGAGGCCTCGCTCGAGCTCGTCGAGCGGGCACTCGTCGAGGGCCTCCAGGACCTCGGCGCCGGCGGCATCACGTGCGCCGTCTCGGAGAGCGCCGACCGGGCCGGCACGGGCATCGCCGTCGACCTCGACGCGATCCCGCGACGCGAGTCGGACATGGCGCCCTTCGAGGTGCTCATCTCCGAATCGCAGGAGCGGATGCTCGCGATCGTGCGGCCTGAGCGATGGTCCGACGTCCGCGAGGTCTGCGAGCGCTGGGGCCTGCCGGTCGCGATCGTCGGCCGCGTGACGGCGACGCCGGACGTCGCGGTCGTCGAGGGCGGGATCGACGCCGATGGCTCGCCGTCGGGCGATGCCCGCGTCCTCGCCCGCATCCCGACGGCGGCGCTCACGTCCGACGCGATCGTCCACCACCGGACGTCGGCGCCACCGACGCGTCGTCGCCCGGCGCCGGCGCCCGCGCCGACGACGGCGGAAGGGGAGACGCTCCGCGTGCCAGCCGACAGCCTCCTCCCCGAGCGTGGGATGGACCCGGGCGCCGTCCTCGTCGCGCTGCTCGGCTCGCCGAACCTCGCCAGCCGGCGCTGGGTGTTCGAGCAGTACGACTCGAACGTCGGCGCCAACACCGTCGCGGGACCCGGTCGTGGCGCGGCCGTCGTGCGAGTCAGGGGCACGCGCAAGGCGCTCGTCGCCTCGACGGACGCCGTCGCCGGCGTCTGCGCGCTCGATCCATGGCTCGGCGCGGTCCTCTCGGTCGCCGAGGCGACCCGGAACGTGGCGGTCACCGGCGCACGCCCGCTCGGCGTGACGAACTGCCTGAACTTCGGCGACCCGACCCGCCCGGAGGCGTTCTGGCAGCTGTCCGAGGCGGTGCGCGGCCTCGGCGACGCCTGCCGCGCCCTGGGGCTGCCGGTCACCGGCGGCAACGTCTCGCTCTACAACGAGAGCTCGTCGGGGGCGATCCTGCCGACGCCGGAGATCGGCGTCGTCGGGCTGCTCGACGACCTCGAGACGCTCGTCCGGCCGGCCTTCGCGTCCGACGGCGACGCCGTCGTCCTCGTCGGCGAGCGCGTGCCCGGCCTCGGTGGCAGCGAGTACGGCCGGCTGGCCGGCGTCGCCCCAGAGGACGGGCCGCCCTCGATCGACCTCGACGCCGAGGGGCGCCTCCAGGCCTTCCTCGTGGACGCGGCTGCTCGCAGGCTCCTGAGCGCGGCGCAGGACGTCTCCGGCGGCGGCCTCGCCGTCACCGTCGCGGAGATGGCGGTGTGGGGCAGCCGTGGCGCGCGCGTCCGGATCCCGGCTCGCCACACGGCCGCCGTCGAGCTGTTCGGCGAGAGCCCGTCACGCGCCGTCGTCTCGTGCGCGCCGCGGCACGCTTCGGCCGTCGTCCTCCTCGCCCGTCAGCACGGGTTGCCCATCGCGGAGATCGGACGCGTCGGCGGTCCGCGGGTCGTCGTCGAGCTCGTGGACTCAGGCACGACGGGCAACGCCGAGGAGCGCGGGAGCACGGTCGCCGACGCGATCGACGTCGCGGTCGAGGATCTGGCGCGTGCCTGGGAGGCCGGTCTGCCACGCGCGCTCGGGCTCGACGAGGAGGGTCGCTAGGTGTGCGGCGTCTTCGGCGTCGCGTTGCCCGAGGCGGTCGGCCACGACGCCGCATCGGTCGCCGCGCTCGGCCTGTTCGCGCTCCAGCATCGCGGGCAGGAGTCCGCGGGGGTCGCCGTGAGCGACGGCCGGGAGCTGATGGTCTACAAGGACCTCGGGCTCGTGTCGAGCGTCCTCGACGAGCGCCGTCTGCCGTCGTTTCGCGGCCCGCTGGCGATCGCCCATTGTCGCTATTCGACGACCGGTTCGACCGTCTGGGAGAACGCCCAGCCGACGTTCCGGCTGGGCCGTGGCCACGCCCTCGCGATCGGACACAACGGCAACCTCGTGAACACGCGCGAGCTCCTCGCGGAGCTCCGGGGCGGGCGGGCGAACCTGCCTGCCTCCACTGACACGGAGCTGCTCACCGCGCTCCTCGGCGAGGCCGGCGGCGACACCGTCGACGCGCTCCTCGCCGTGCTCCCGCGGGTGCGGGGCGCGTACAGCCTCGTCGTCCTCGACGAGCGGCGGGTCATCGGCGTGCGCGATCCGCACGGCTTTCGCCCGCTCGTCCTGGGACGCCTCGCGCGGCCGGATGGGCCGGACGACGATTCGACCGCCGGCTGGGTGCTGGCATCGGAGACTGCCGCCCTCGACATCGTCGGCGCCGACGTCGTCCGCGACGTGGAGCCGGGGGAGATCGTCGTGCTCGAGGCGGGCCGGCCGCCACGGTCGGTGCGGTTCGCCGCCGCGACACCCGCGCTGTGCGTCTTCGAGCTCATCTACTTCGCGCGTCCCGATTCGTACCTCGAGGGCCGCAACCTGTACGAGGCACGGCGGCGGATGGGGATGGAGCTCGCGCTCGAGCACCCGGTCGAGGCCGACCTCGTCATGCCGGTCCCCGATACCGGGGCGCCGTCCGCGGCGGGCTACGCCGAGTCGTCGGGCATCCCGTTCCGCGAGGGGATGGTCCGCAACCGCTACAGCGGCCGGACGTTCATCCAGCCCAGCCAGCAGATGCGCCAGCGCGGCGTCAACGTGAAGCTTTCGCCGCTCCGCGAGGTCGTCCGTGGGAAGCGGCTCGTCGTCGTCGACGACTCGATCGTCCGCGGCACGACGACGAGGCAGATCGTCGGCCTCCTGCGTCGCGCCGGTGCCGACGAGGTCCACGTCCGGATCAGCGCGCCGCCGATCCACCACCCGTGCTTCTACGGGATCGACACGCAGATCGAGACCGAGCTCATCGCCGCCAGCCACTCCGTCGAGGAGATCCGCGAGTTCATCGGCGCCGACTCGCTTGGCTACCTCTCGATTCGCGGCGTCCTCGGTGCGCTCGACCTGCCCTACGACCGGTTCTGCTTCGCCTGCTTCGACGGGCGCTATCCGATCCCGGTCCCGTACGACCCGAGCGCGCACAAGTTCGTCCTCGAATCGGCGCTCCCCGTCGGAACCCGTGGCTGAGCGTCGCGCGTACGCGGCCGCCGGGGTGGACGTCGCCGCGGGCGAGACGGTCGTCGACCTCATCCGATCCTCGGTCGAATCGACCCGCCGGGCGGAGGTCCTGAGCACGATCGGCGGGTTTGCCTCGGCGTTCACCCTGCCGCCCGGCCTGCGCGACCCGGTCGTCGTGGCCTCGACGGACGGCGTCGGTACGAAGACCGCAATCGCACGCGCGGTGGGCCGGTTCGACACGCTCGGCATCGACCTCGTCGCGATGTGCGCCGACGACGTCGTCTGCTGCGGGGCGGAGCCCATCGCGCTGCTCGATTACGTCGCCGTCGGCCGCGTCGACCCGGCGCACGTCGCGGAGCTCGTTGCCGGCGTCGCCGAAGGCTGCCGCCAGGCGGGCTGCGCGCTCGTCGGGGGCGAGACGGCCGAGCACCCGGGGATCCTCGAGCCCAACGAGTTCGACCTCGCGGCCTGCTGCATCGGGATCGTCGAACGCGACGACCTCCTCGACGGCTCGGCCGTGGCGCGCGGTGACGCGATCGTCGGCCTCGCTGCGTCCGGGCTCCACTCGAACGGCTACTCGCTCGTTCGATCCCTCGTCGCGGAGTGGGACGTGCCGCTCGAGCGTCCGTACCAGGAGCAGGTCCGCCGCTCGCTCGGCGACGACGTCCGCGACGCCGCGTTCGAGCGTGAGCCGGCACTCGCGCTGGCGACCCTGGGCGACGTCCTGCTGACCCCCACCCGGGTCTACGCGCCGCATCTCCTCGCCCTGCGCGCGTCGCTTCGCGCCGCCGGCCGGGATCTGCACGGCCTCGCCCATGTCACCGGCGGCGGGCTGCCCGGGAACGTGCCACGGGCGCTGCCCGAGGGGCTCGGCGCGCGTCTCGACCCGGCGCGCTGGGCGATGCCCTCGGTCATGCGGCTCGTCGGCGCGCTCGGCGGGCTCGACGACGCCGAGCTGCGGGCGACGTTCAACGGCGGTCTCGGGATGGTCGCGATCGTGCCGGCCGAGGCCGCGGACGCCGCGATCTCGTTGCTCGCGGATCGGGGCGTCGAGGCCGCGCTCGTCGGGGAGGTCGTCCGGACGGACGAGATCGACGGGGCACGCTACGCGGAGGGACCCCTCGAGGTGGTCGCGTGACGGAGCCGGTCGACGTGACCGGAGGCGGCCGGGTGCCGGAAGGCGGCCGGGTGCCCGGCCGGATCGCGGTTGGCGTGTCCGGCGCCGGCTCGAACCTCCGTGCGCTCGTCGCCGCAAGCAGGCGGGGTGCCGTCGGCGGTGAGGTCGTCCTGGTCTTCGCCGATCGACCGTGCCCGGCGCTCGACTGGGCAGCGGCGGCGGGCATCGAGACCGTCGTCATCCCGGTGGGCGCCGACGACGCGCTCGCGGCGGCCCTCGCCGGGGCACGCGCCAAGGTCGTCGTCCTCGCCGGCTACATGCGTGTCGTCGGCCCGATCGTCCTCGACGCGTATCGCGACCGGATCATCAACGTCCATCCCTCGCTGCTGCCGGCGTTTCCCGGCGCCCACGCCGTCGCCGACGCGCTGGCCCACGGCGTCCGGGTCAGCGGCGCGACGATCCACCTCGTCGATGCGACGCTCGACGGCGGCCCGATCGTCGCCCAGGAGGCCGTCGCGGTCCTCGCCGGCGACGACGAGGCGACCCTCCACGAACGAATCCGCGCGGTCGAGCACCGCCTCCTGCCGCACACCGTCGCGCTCCTGCTCACCGAAGCGGTGAGCGTGCGACGCGACGATCGTCGCGTCGTGGTGGACGCGGCCGTGGCGGCAGCGGCCGTCCCACGACCCCGCCGCGCCCTCCTCTCGGTCTCCGACAAGCGCGGTCTCGTGCCCTTCGCGCAGGGACTCGCGCGGCTCGGCTTCGAGCTCGTGTCGACCGGCGGGACCGCGCGGGCGCTTCGCGACGCGGGCCTTGCGGTGACCGAAGTCGCGTCGGTGACGGGCTTCCCCGAGATGCTCGACGGCCGGGTGAAGACGCTCCACCCGCGCATCCACGCCGGGCTCCTCGCAGACGAGCGGCAGGCCGGCCATCGCGCCGCGCTCGCCGGGGCCGCGATCGATCCGTTCGAGCTCGTCGTCGTCAATCTCTACCCCTTCGCCACGGCGCTGCAGCAACCGGGCATCGACCTCGACGGCCTGATCGAGGAGATCGACATCGGCGGGCCGACGCTCGTCCGCGCCGCCGCGAAGAACCACCGCGGCGGCGTCACCGTCGTCACGTCGCCCGACCGGTACGAGGCGGTCCAGGCGGCGCTGTCGGCTGCGGGCGGCGTTCCCGACGGGCTCCGGGCGGCACTTGCCATCGAGGCGTTCCGCGAGACGGCCGCGTACGACGCCCGGATTGCCGCGGAGCTCCCGTTCCGCGAACGCGTGGCGGGTACCGAGCTCCCTCCCGAGCCCGGCCTGCCGGGCAGCGACGATCCGTACCCCGCGCGGCTCGTCGTTGCGCTCGAGAAGGTCGAGACGCTCCGCTACGGCGAGAACCCGCACCAGCCGGCCGCACGCTACCGCCGGCCGGGTGCAACGGCGGGCGACGGCCCGTTCGCGACGGGTGAGCTGCCGCTCCAGGGCAAGCCCCTGAGCTACAACAACGTCCTCGACGCATCCGCGGCGGTCGCCGTCGCGCGCTCCATCCGTGGGCCGGGCGCCGTCGTCGTCAAGCACACGAACCCGTGTGGCGCTGCAGAGCGAGGCAGCCTGCTCGAGGCGTGGGAGGCGGCCCTCGCCGGCGATCCCGTATCGGCCTTCGGCGGTGTCGTCGCGCTCACCCGGCCCGTTGACGCGGCAGTCGCCCGCGCGCTGGCCGGGATCTTCCTCGAGATCGTGGCGGCTCCCGCGTTCGAGGACGCGGCGCTCGAGGTCCTCGCCGCGAAGGCGAACCTGCGGCTGGTCGTCGATCCGTACCTCGCGACGGGGGTGACGCCGAGCGGACCCGGGAACGCGATCCGAAGCGACCACGATGGGTCGATCCGCACGGCCGGTGGCGCCGTCCTCGTCGCGGCGCCGGACGACCAACCCGACGACCCGTCGGCGTGGACCGTCGCCACTCGTCGTGCCCCCACGGGCAGGGAGCGCCGCGACCTCGACCTCGCCTGGCGCATCGTCCGGGGAGCGAGCTCGAACGCGATCGCGCTCGTCCGGGACGGCCGGCTCATCGGACTCGGTTCGGGCCAGACGAGCCGCGTCGACGCCGCGCGCCAGGCGGTCGACAAGGCGCGGGCGATCTCCGGACGCGACGCGCTCGACGGTGCGGCCTGCGCCTCGGATGCGTTCTTTCCGTTCCCGGACGGCGTCGAGGTCTGCCTCGCCGCGGGCGTTCGGTCGTTCGTTCAGCCAGGCGGCTCGGTGCGTGACGCGGAGGTCGTCGCGACCGCGGACCGGGCCGCCGCCGCGATGCTCGTCACCGGCGTCCGCCACTTCCGCCACTGAGCCCGACCCCGGTCGCGCCTCCGTTGTCGCACGTCGGAGGCGCGCTTGCCGCGGAGGCCCGCTTGACGCGGCGCAGCCGCGGACGACGATGGGGCGGTGATCCAACCCCCGTCGGAGGTCGGGCGCACGCGTCGCTCGATCGGCGCGGTCGTTCTCGTCGCCGTCCTTGCCGTCGCGCTGCCGGTCGTCGGGCTGGCCGGTCGCCTGGCATCCGAATCGTCGTCCCCGCCCGACGTGACGCGGGGTCTCCCGAGTGCGATGCGATCGGCGACGCCCGCGGGATCGTCCGCTCCATCTGCGAGCGGCCCGCGCGCGATCGTCGGGCGGACGATCCTGCCACTCGTCGGCGGCCCGATGGCGGTCGCGCTCGGCGCACGCCATCTCTGGATCGTCACCGCCGGCGATGACTCGGTGCGTCGGATCGATCGGGACGGCCGGCCGGACGGGCCGCCGATCCCGCTCGTCCTCCATGCGAGCGACGAGGTCGCGCCCGGGGCCGCGCCGACGATCGGGATCGCCGGCGGCCGGGTCTGGGTCGGCAACGTGCCCGCTGTCGGGGATCTGGTCGCCGTCGATGCGACGACGCATGCGGCCACCGCGAGGCTGGTACTCGGTTCCGAGCCGGTCGGGATCGCCGGGGGCTTCGGCTGGGCGTGGGTCGCGACAGCCGACGGTGCCGTCGTCCGCGTGGACGGCGACGGCAGTGCGCGAACGGTCGTCGCCCCGGGCGGTGGTCCGGCGCACATCGCGATCGGACGTGATGCGGTGTGGATCTCGCGCGGTCACTCCGTCCTCGCCGTCCGCCCGACGGACCTGTCCGCCAGGTCTCGCATCGACGGCGGCGGTGGGGAGATCGCCGTCCGTGATGGCGGCGTGTGGGTCGTCGGCTGGTCCGGGCCGAACCGGTCGCTCCTCGAGATCGATGAGGCGAGCGGCCGGGTGGTCTACGGATCGGACGTCGGCACGTCGGGCTACTCGGGGATCGCCTGGTCGCTGCCGTCGATCGTGGCGACTGACTACGCCGACGCGAACTCGCTCGTCGCGCCGCGCTCAACCGATTCGGCGATCGCCTCGGACGCCACCTGGATCGCGCGTCCGCTCGAGGGCGAGCTGTGGCGCATCGCCCTCGCGCGCTAGGATCGGCGTCCGATGCCGAACGAGCGCGACGATCGCCGCTTCTACCTGACGACGGCGATCGCCTACCCGAACAACCGCCCGGGCCTCCACACGCTCTACGAGGTCATCGGCGCGGACGCGATCGCGCGCCGGCACCGAATGCTGGGCGACGAGACCCGCTTCCTGACCGGCACGGATGAGCATTCGGTCAACATCGCGATGCGCGCCCAGGAGCTCGGCCGCGACACGCGCGACTTCGTCGACGACATGGTCGCGTTGTTCAAGTCGGCCGAGGATGCGCTCTCGATCAGCCCCGACCGCTTCATCCGGACGACCGATCCCGACCACCGGCGAGCATCGCAGGAGATGGTCCGCCGGGCGTTCGCGAACGGGGACGTCTACCTCGGGTCGTACGAGGGTTGGTACTGCCCGAACGAGGGCTTCAAGGCGGTCAGCGACCTCGTCGAGGATGCGGCCGGCTTCCACTGCCCGAACCACCCCGACGTCCAGCTCCAGTGGCTCACCGAGCGGAACTGGTTCTTCCGCCTGTCGGCCTATCAGGACCGGCTGCTGCGCTACTACGCCGAGCATCCCGACTGGGTGGAGCCGGAGTACCGCCGCAACGAGATGCTCTCGTTCATCCGGGCCGGCCTCGACGACATCTCGATCAGCCGCGAGACGTTCAGCTGGGGGATCCCGTTTCCGATCCGCGAGGACGGCTCCGACGCGGTCTTGCCGGACGGCACCGCCGACCCGTCGGCCGGCGTCATCTACGTCTGGTTCGACGCCCTCATCAACTACATCACCGGCGCAGGCTTTCCCGACCGACCGGATGAGTTCGCGCGCTGGTGGCCGGCGGACCTCCACGTCATCGGCAAGGACATCAACCGCTTCCACACGATCATCTGGCCGGCGATGCTCATGAGCGCCGGGCTCGAGCTGCCGCGCAAGGTCTGGGTCCACGGTTTCCTGATGGCCGCGGGCGGAGACCGGATGAGCAAGAGCCGCGGCAACATGCTCGATCCGAACGATGCGGTCGCCGCGCTCGGCACGGACGGCAGCCGGTACGTCGTGCTCCGGGAGGTGCCGTTCGACCGTGACACCGAGGTGAGCTGGGACTCGTTCGTCCGCCGCTACAACGCCGACCTCGCGAACGACTTCGGCAACCTCGTCAATCGAACGGTCTCGATGGCGAGGCGGTATCTCGCCGGCGAGCGACCGTCGATCGCGGCTCCCGACGGGCGGCTCGCGGCTTCGTGGCGCCGGGCCCTCGCCGCCCACGAGGACGCCTTCGCCGGCTGCCTCCTGCATGACGCGCTCAGCTCCCTGTGGGTGTTCGTCGGCGACGCCAACCGGTTCGTCGACGCCGAACAGCCGTGGGCGATCGCGAAGGCGGCGAAAGCCGGCGACGAGCAGGCGCTCGTCCGGTTGCGGGGCACCCTCGGCGACCTCGTCGAGGCCTGCCGGCTCGTCGGCCTCGCCGCAGCGCCGTTCATCCCGAACACTGCGCCGCGCGTCCTCGCCCAGCTCGGCTACGACTATCCGTATGCCGCGGACGGGAACGGCGGTCCGCCGCTTCGCGACGAGCTGCGCTGGGGCGCGCACGCGGCGGAGCGTGGTCGGATGGGCGAGGCGACGCCGCTCTTCCCGCGGCTGGAGACCGAAGTCGCGGCGAGTGCCTGAGCGTCCGGCCGGAGGCGGAACCACGGGTCGGCCGTGAAATCGTGACGGCTCCTGTCGATTCGGGCAGCGACAATTCGTCGCTCCGATGAACCGTCGAGACGCAACGAAGGAGGCGACAGATGGCACGCGGTGAGATCACCCACGTCGAGATCCCGGCCGACGACGTCGAGCGCGCGAAGCGCTTCTATGGCGCGGTCGTGGGTTGGGAGTTCAACGCGAGCGAGGGCTTTCCCGACTACTGGCTGTTCCGGACCGGGGAAGCGTCGGGCGGCGCGATCGGCAAGCGCGGGCAGAGCGTCGGCGACGTCGTCCGCGACTACATCACCGTCGATTCGCTCGACACGGCGGTCGAGGCCGCCCGCGCGAACGGTGGCACGATCGTGAGCGAGCGCCAGGAAGTCCCGGGCCAGGGTTCGTGGGCGACCGTGCGCGACCCGGAGGGCAACGAGATCGCCCTCTGGGAGGCCGCTGCTCATTGACCGGCGGCCGCACAATGCGGCCGTGACCTGTCGAACCTGCAGCGGGTCCGACGATGCGCCTCGTTGACTCGCACTGCCATCTGCAGGCGGATCGACTGATCGGCGACGTCGATCTCGTCGTCGGCGGCGCCCGGCTCGCGGGCGTGGAGCGGATCCTCGTTCCGGGCTGGGACGTCGCGTCGTCCGAGCGGGCCCTCGGGCTCGCCGATCGGTTCGCCTGGCTCGATGCGGCCGCCGGCGTCCACCCGCACGACGCGGCCGCCGTCGACGAGGGGGGCTGGGAGCGGATCCGGGAGCTCGCTTCGGACGCGCGGGTCGTCGCCATCGGGGAGACCGGGCTCGACTTCGACCGCGTCTTCTCGCCACCCGATGCCCAGCGGACGAATCTCCGTCGCAACCTCCACCTCGCGCGCGAGACGGGCAAGCCCGCGATCCTCCACTGTCGCTCGGCGGCCGGGTCGCGAGACGCCCAGGACGAGCTCGTCGCGGCGCTGCGCGACGCGGGCTTCGACGATCCTTCGGCACTCGCTGCGTTCGATGGGCGGCCGCCCGCCGTCATCCACTCGTTCTCGGGGCCGCTCGACTACGCCGAGACGGTGCTCGGGATCGGCCTCGCGATCAGCTTCTCGGGCCTCGTCTTTCGAGCGGGCGAGGAGGCCTCCGCGGACGTCGTCCGGCTCGTCCCGTCCGAGCGCCTCCTCGTCGAGACCGATTCGCCGTTCCTCTCGCCACCGGGCGCGCCCCGCCGGCGCAACGAGCCGGAGTGGGTTCGGGTCACGGCGGCGTGGGTCGCGACGGAGCGGGGTGTCGAACCGGACGCCCTCGGGAGGTCGCTCGTCTCGGCCTACGAGCGAACCTTCAGCCGGGCGGTCGATCCAGTTGACAGGTCACGCGCCGCCTCGGTACAGTGTTAGCACTCTCAAACCGAGAGTGCTAAGCGACGCAGGTCCGCCCGCCGGAGGGCATTAGGCGAGACCGCCGCGACGCACCACATCGGCGACCGGCGGCGGTCGGACGCGTCTCGGCCTCGGCCGGGCGGGTTCGGCCCGATGTCGGGACATCGGTACAGACGGCCTTCGGCCGTGCACGAGGAGGATCGCACCTTGGCGACCGCTACTGCCTCTTCGACGAAGCTTCGCCCCCTCGGCGATCGCGTCGTCGTCAAGCCGACCGCCCGCGAGGAGATGACGAAGAGCGGGATCGTGCTGCCGGACACCGCGAAGGAGAAGCCCCAGGAGGGGACGATCGTCGCGGTCGGGCCGGGCAAGACCCTGGACGACGGCTCACGCGAGGCGATGGACGTCAGCGCCGGCCAGAAGGTCCTCTACGCGAAGTATGCCGGGACCGAGTTCAAGGTCGACGAGGAGGAGCTCCTCATCGTCAGCCAGAAGGACATCCTCGCCATCGTCGAGGACTGAAGTCCTCACATCCTCGGACCGATGCACTCCGCCGAGCGCGCTCGGTCTTCGGAGGGCGAGAGTCCGCTCGGCGTTGAGGTTGCCAACAGCCTCAGCAATCTCCAGGAGGAATTTACAAATTGGCTAAGCAGCTGATCTTCGACGAGACCGCTCGTCGATCGCTCAAGAAGGGGATCGACCGGCTCGCCGACGCGGTCCGCGTGACGATCGGGCCGAAGGGCCGGAACGTCGTCCTCGACAAGAAATTCGGATCTCCCACGATCACGAACGACGGCGTGACGATCGCTCGCGACATCGAGCTCGACGACGCGTTCGAGAACATGGGCGCCCAGCTCCTCAAGGAAGTCGCGACCAAGACCGACGATGTCGCCGGCGATGGCACGACGACCGCGGTCGTCCTCGGCCAGGCGATGGTCAACGAGGGCCTTCGGGTCGTCAGCGCCGGCGCCAACCCGATGGTCGTCAAGCGCGGCATCGAGAAGGCCGTCGACGCGATCGTCGAGGAGATCAAGAAGAACGCGAAGCCGGTCGACAACCGTGAGCAGATCGCGGCTGTGGCGGCGATCTCGGCCGCGGACCCGGAGGTCGGCGAGATCATCGCCGAGGTGATGGACAAGGTCGGCAAGGACGGCGTCATCACCGTCGAGGAGGGGCAGAGCCTCGGCCTCGAGAAGGAATACACCGAGGGCATGCAGTTCGACCGGGGCTACATCTCGGCGTACTTCGTGACCAACCCGGATCGGATGGAAGCCGTTCTCGAGAACGCGCTCATCCTCATCACGGACAAGAAGATCAGCGCCGTCGCGGATCTCCTGCCGGGTCTCGAGAAGGGCCTCCAGCAGGGTCGCCCGATGCTCATCATCGCCGAGGACATCGACGGTGAGGCGCTCGCGACGCTCGTCGTGAACAAGCTCAAGGGCACCGTCCAGGTCCTCGCGGTCAAGGCCCCGGGCTTCGGCGACCGCCGCAAGGAAATGCTCCGCGACATCGCCACGCTGACCGGCGGGACGGTCATCAGCGAGGAGATCGGCCGGAAGCTCGACTCGGTCACGGCCGAGGACTTCGGCAAGGCCCGCCGCGTCGTTGCGACCAAGGACGACACGACGATCGTCGACGGCGAAGGCAGCGCCGACCAGATCAAGGGTCGGATGCAGCAGATCAAGGCCCAGATCGAGGAGACGACCTCCGACTACGACAAGGAGAAGCTCCAGGAGCGACTCGCCAAGCTGTCGGGCGGCGTCGCGGTCATCAAGGTCGGCGCGGCCACCGAGGTCGAGCTGAAGGAGAAGAAGCACCGCATCGAGGACGCGCTCTCGACCACCCGTGCGGCGGTCGAGGAAGGCCTCGTCGCGGGCGGCGGCACGACGCTCCTCCAGGCCATCCCGGCGCTCGAGGCGCTCAAGCTCGAGGGCGACGCCCAGGTCGGCGTCGACATCGTCCGCAAGGCGCTCGAGGCTCCGGCCCGGCAGATCGCCGACAACGCCGGCGAGCCCGGCGAGGTCGTGGTCGAGCGGGTCAAGGGCCTGCCGAAGGGCCAGGGCTACGACGCGCTCAAGGGCGAGTACGGCGACCTCTTCGAGAAGGGGATCGTCGACGCGGCCAAGGTGACGCGCTCTGCGCTCCAGAACGCAGCCTCGATCGCGGCGATGGTGCTGACGACCGAGACGCTCGTCAGCGACCTGCCCGAGAAGCAGCCGGCCGGCGCTGCGGGTGGCCACGGCCACCCCGGCGGCGACATGGACTTCTGATCTCGCTCCGCCGGTCCATCCGGGCGTTGGCGCTCCGCGCCTCGGCTCACGCACCCACAAGTGCGCTCGCCTTCGGTGCTCGCGCCGCCTTCGTCTGAACCGGCTCGCTTCGATCAGCCGAAGCACGACGGGCCCGGGTTTCGCACCCGGGCCCGTTTTCCGATTCCCGGGCTGGACCTTCGGGCGGTTTGACACGATCCGGGACGCCGGTACCCTCGCCCCGAACCACGCACGTCTCCGGAGGATCGATGTCCCGCCGTCACCTTCGCGCCAGCATGTCGCTGGCGCTCGCGCCGCTCCTCGTCGCGCTCCTCGCCGCCTGCCAGGGAACGCCCGCCGCTCCCGCGCTCTCGGACCCGAAGGAGATCCTCTCGAAGAGCGTCGCCACCCTCGCCGACGTCAAGACGTTCCATCTCGACGCCGACCTCGCCGGCAAGGTGAGCGCCGACCTGACCGGCACCGGCAGCGGGTCGCAGCTCGACCTGGCCGGGACGAAGGGCTCGCTCGACGTCGACGTCGTCGGCAGGAAGGTCCACGCGACCGGCTCCCTCCCGGCGCTCCTGAACTCGGGCGCCGAGCTCATCGTCCTTCCCGACGCCCTCTACTACAAGATCAGCGGGCCGCTCTCGCAGGGCGACAAGTACTCGAAGATGCCCGTTCCGTCGGAGGCGACGGCGTCGGACTCGCCGGTCGACCCGCAGGCCGCAGTCACGGATCTCCAGGCAGAGCTCGCGAAGCTGCCGAACCCGCCGGTGAAGCTGGCCGACGAGAAGTGCGGCGATACCGACTGCTACCACGTGCAGCTCAAGGCGAGCGCCAGCGACATCTCGAACCTGGCCTCCGGCGCCCCGACGACCGGCCTCACCCCGGGTGACGTCACCCTCGACGTGTTCAGCCGAAAGAACGATCTCCGGCCGGCGAAGCTCGTCGCGACGATGTCGTCGGCCGACAGCGGGACGCTCACCCTGACGATGACGTTGACCTATGACGTCAGCGTGAACGTCGCGGCGCCGCCCGCGGATCAGGTCCAGGAAGGGGGCGGGTTCAGCCTGCCGTCGCTGACCCCCTAGGAGCCGCCCGTCGTCACGATCGGCGTGCGGCCCGTCGCGACGTAGCGCCGCCACGGGTCGCCGACCCGGGCGAGCAGCGACCGGTGGGCGCGCTCCACGCGGTCGACCTCGGGCGTGGGGCGGACCCGGACGCGCTCGAGGCCTGCTTCGGCAAGCAGCCGGGTGACGTGGCGGACGTCTCGTTGCGCGCCGAGCGGCAGCTTCGCGCGGACAGCACGCGAGTAGGCGTGATCGGCGGTCGTCTCGGTCGTGCCCCCGGCGAGCCCGGCGGCCAGCCGAGCTGCGGTCTGCTGCGCGATCGAGAGCGGCCACGGTGCCGGCCGGGTCACTCCGTCGATGACGACGACCAGGCCCGCGGCTCGGGCCGCATCGCGCCAGGCGGCGAGCGCACGCTCGGGCCTGGGGAGCGTCCACAGCACGTGCCGGGCGACGACGACGTCGAACGCGACGAGGTCGGCGGGCAGGGCCTCGGCGTCCGCGATGCGCCAGTCCACGGCGACACCGAGCGACGCGGACTTCGCGCGCGCGACGTCGAGCATCCCCGCGGAGCGGTCGATCCCGGTGACCTCGTGGCCGAGCTCGGCGGCGAGCAGGGCGAGGACGCCCGTCCCGGTTCCGACGTCGAGGACGCGGGCCGG